>JAEMRF010000200.1 GCA_016463515.1 Solirubrobacteraceae bacterium
CGCGGCCCGAGCGCCGGCCGTTGACCTGCAGCTCGACGGCGTGCTCGCCCGGGTAGTACCGGCGCGTGGTGAGCGGCTTGAATGATCGGCGCTGCGTGAGCGGGAGGACCTCGCCCGGCTCCAGGGTGCGGGTCGTGAGCTTGAAGACCTTCGGTGCCAGCTCGCCGCTGGCCTTGCGGAAGTGCATCACGTAGTCGACGGCAACGCGCACGGCCTCTGCGCCGGTGTTGCAGACCGATGCCGAGAACACCAGCTCACCGCCGTCCGGCACGACGGTCTGCGCAAGCACCGGCCCGTCGACGTGCAGGTCGTCGGCGCTGCCGAATCCGAGCAGGGCAAGCGCGGCCGGGTCGGCCGCTTTGACGAGCGTGCGCAGGGCATGGCGGACCAGTCCCGGTGTGGTCGGCGCGGCCAGCGTCATCCACCGCTCGCACACCTGGGTGGCGAGCTCGGGTCGAATGCGGCTGACGTCGTTGACGTGGTTGGCGACCGACCGCCGCACGACCTCCGATGTGTCGCGGTGCAGGGCGTCCAGCAGAGGGATCGCCGCCTCCGGCCGCGCGACGAGCTCGGGCACGCCCTTTGCCCATGGCAGCCGCGGGCGGGTGCCCTCGCTGGCGAGCCGGCGCACCGCGGGGTCAGGGTCGGCCGTCCACGGCTGGATGATCGCCAGAGCCTGATCGAGGTCGTGCTGCAGGAACGGCCGGATCGCGAACTCCGAGGTCAGCCGCGGCGTCAGGTCGCGCAGGCGCCCAAGTCCCCGCGCGAAGGCGTCGGGTGCGGGGTCTGCGAGGGCGCACACCGCGACCGCTTCGCCCACGGGCCAGGTCATCCAGCCGTCGAACGCGGGGTCCGCCAGCGCGCTGGCGACGAGGGACTCAAGCTCCACCAGACCGCCGCCGAGGTCGGCCAGGATCCCGTCGCGCAGCGCAAACGCTCGGCCAGACAGCGCCAGGCCATCCAGCTCGCCGGCCACCTGCCCGGTCGAGGCGAAGGCGACGCCGGGCGCAGCCCGAGCCAGCACGGCGAGGAGGCCGTGCGCGACGTCTGGACCCAGGAGTTCGTCGGCAGTCGGCACGGCGGGCAGGCTACCGGCGTCGCCTGCGAGCGCCGGGTTCAGGCGAAGAGGTCGCCGAGGCCGTCGCCGACGAGCTTGCCGCCGAGCAGGACGAGCACGACCACCATGATCGCGACGTTGTGCTCGGTCATGAACTCCCGCAGCGACGCGAGCGCCGCAGCTCCGCGGCGGCCGCCGAACAGCGCGATCAGGACCGCGCCGACGACCGTGGTGGAGCCCAGCGCCACGAAGCCGACGACGGTCGCGCTGGCCTCGCTCTGATTCAGGCCCGCCTCAGCGATCGTGGTGGCGGCAGCCAGCGCCATGGCGATGTTCTTCGGGTTGGCACCCGAAAGCGCGGCCCCGAGGCCGATGGCCCGGCCGGCCGGCGCCGAGCCCAGCGTCTCCATCCAGGACGGCATCTTCAGCTCCTCGCCAGGGCGCGGGCGCCCGGCCCACGTCTTGCCCGCGAGCCCGAGCAGCAGCGCACCCAACCCGACGCTGAGCCAGTCGATGCTGGGTTCGTCATGGACGGTGTCGTCGCCGCCACCGAGCAGCAGGACGGCCACGGTCGTGACGGCGAGGAGCCCGACGATCCAGCCCAGCGCGAAGGCGGGTCCGGAGGTCTTTGCGCGCGGCGACCCCACGACGACGACCACCGCAATGATCGGGATCGGGCTCAGCGCCACGGCCAGCGCGACTGGGAGCAGTTCGCCGAGCGTCGGTGCGACCATGCGTGGATGCTGGCACATACGCGCTTGCCCGCGTTCGCGGGGTCGCGTGAGTAGCGTTGGCGGGCATGCCGATGTCTGCGCCGCCACGGGAGCCAGGTCCGTTTCGGGAGACCTTCCCGACGCCTCCCGGTGCGCTGCGCCGGACGGTCCTGCATGTGGTGTTCAGCGTGACCGGGCTGCTCGTGCTCTACTCCGTCCTCCCCGTGCCGCGGCGGGCAGACTGGGGCGCGGTCCTTTGGCTGCTGCTCGGGCTTGCGGTGTTCGTGGCGCTCACGGCCGGCCAGGTGCGGATGATCGTCAAAGCCGATCACCCGCGCCTTCGCGCCGTGGAAGCCCTCGGGCTCGTGGGACCCGTGCTGCTGTTCGTGTTCGCCTACACGTACCTCACGCTGTCGACCTCCGACGCGGCCAGCTTCACGGAGCCGCTCTCACGTATCGACGCCGTGTACTTCGCCATGACGGTGCTCTCGACGACGGGCTTTGGCGACATCGCCGCCAAGAGCGAGCCTGCCCGTCTCCTCGTGACGATCCAGATCCTCGTCGGCTTGCTGGCCGCGGTCGGGCTCGCGCGGCTCCTGCTCGGCGCCGCCGATATCGGCCTGCGGCGCAGCGGTCGCAGCCCGGCCGCGGGCGACGCCCACCCCCGCGACATAGACGCCTGACCCGCGGCTGGGTCGCCTTAGGGCAGGCGCCAGTCGATGGGCTCGGCGCCCTGCTGACGCAGCAACTCGTTGGCGCGGCTGAAGGGGCGCGAGCCGAAGAATCCGCGGTGCGCCGAGAGTGGGCTGGGGTGCGGCGACTCGATGCACGGCGCGCCGCCGAGCAGCGGCTTCAGGCTGCGGGCGTTGCTGCCCCACAGGATCGCCACGAGCGGCCCTCCGCGCGCAGCGAGGGCGCGTATCGCCTGCTCCGTGACGGCCTCCCAGCCCTTGCCCTGGTGTGAGTTGGACTTGCCCGGCTCCACCGTGAGGGAGCGGTTGAGCAGCAGCACGCCCTGCTCGGCCCAGGGCGAGAGGTCGCCGTTGGCTGGCCCCGGCAGGCCAAGGTCCTGCATGTACTCGGTGTAGATGTTGGCCAGGCTCCGAGGGACCGGCCGCACGTCTGGGGCGACCGAGAACGAGAGCCCCACCGCATGCCCGGGCGTGGGGTAGGGGTCCTGGCCCACGATCAACACGCGCGTTCGATCAAACGGCTGCTGGAACGCCCGGAGCACATGCTCGCCAGCCGGCAGGAAATCGCGCCCGGCAGCCTTCTCGGAGCGCAGAAACTCGCCCATTGCGGCGATCTGGTCGGCCACCGGCTCCAGGGCCTTGGCCCACCCCGGGTCGACGATCTCGCTCAAGGGGCGGGCAGCCATTGCCGCGGAGGATGCCAGAGGTGGCACTTGGCGCGCGAGCGCCTACCGCACGGGCGCGCCGAGCCCGCAGAGCGTGCCCGGGTAGTTGCGACGGCACGTGGCTGAGGCCGACTGCAGGAAGCGGAACTCCTGGCGCCACTGCTGGGCCGGCGGCATGCCGCAGTCCAGGGCGGCTGCGTTGGTGCCCGGCGCTGCTGCGCCGCCGGCGGAGTCAAGGCACCGGCCGTCGTTGCCCCGCGTGCCGAAGATCTCGGTGTACGCGCGCGGGATCGACGGGCGCATGGTCTCGTCGGGGAACTCGAGCGTGAAGACCTGCCCCTTGAGGTCGGTGCCATCGGGCGCACAGCGCGACACGATCACGCGGGTGGTGACCGACCCGGTGGGCTTGAAGGTGAGGCAGCGGGCGTACATGCGATTGACGTACTTGCGTGGGGATCCCGAGTTGCTCGCGTTGCCGCTGAACGGGCAGCCCCACTCCACGATGCATTCCGCGAAGGCCTCGAAGAAGTCCGCGAACGGGCTGTTCGACGTGATGGTCGGCGAGCTCGGCCACTCCGGGTAGGTCGGCGCCCACTGCTGGCGCCACTCTCCGGACTTGTAGCGGTCGAGCGTGACCTGCCCGTTGCCGGTCGCGGTGAGGAACTGGGCGGGCGACGCGGCGCTGGCCGGCTGCTGGTCGATCGAGTACCACTTGGTCGTCGTGTCGGCTGCCGTTGCCGTGCCTGCGACGGCGCCGAGCGCTGCGGCCGCGACGCAGGCGGCGAGCAGTGCCCGGCCGCGCCGTCCACGGCGGCGGCGGTGGGTGGCGGTGCTGGTGGTGGGCTCGAACATGGGGTCCTCGGAACGGATCGTGGTCGTCGGTCGCGAGTGCGGCTGGCGGTGGTCGGTTGGCTTGGACCGAAGCCTCCCCGAGCTGCCCAGCGCGCTCCATCCGTTCCGCGACGCCCGGTGTGTCACCGCCGCGACAGAGCGGGCGACCTACTCCGGCACGTACGCGAACGTGTCCGGGTGAGGACCGGTGCGGCCCGATTCGCCGCGGTCCAGCGATTCCAGCACCTGGGTGTCGTGTGCATCGAGCTCGAAGTCGAAGAGCTGGAAGTTCTCGCTGATGCGTGCCGGAGTGATCGACTTGGGGAAGATCACGTGCCCGCGCTGCAGATGCCAGCGCAGCACGATCTGGGCGACGGTGCGGTCGTGGCGCTCGGCGACCGCGGCGATCGCAGGGTTCCCGATGATCCGCCCCTGGGCCAGCGGCGACCATGCCTCCGTCACGATGCCGTGAGCCTTGCCGTACTCGTGGACCTCCTCGTTGAGCAGCAGCGGGTGCAGCTCGAACTGGTTGACCGCGGGCACGACGTCGGCCTCCGCAGCGAGCCGCTCCAAGTGGTCGACCTGGAAGTTCGACACGCCGATGGAGGTGGCGCGGCCGTCGGCCTGGAACTTCTCAAGCGCCTTCCAGGTCTGCACGAAGTCACCGCCGTAGAGGGTCGGGAGCGGCCAGTGAATGAGGAACAGGTCGACGTGGTCGGTCCCGAGGGCCTGCAGGGTCGCGTCCATCGCGCGGTCGGCGACGTCTGGCTCGTGGAAGCCGTTGTTGAGCTTGCTCGTGATGTAGACGTCCTCGCGGGCGAGTCCAGCGGCGCGGATCCCCTCGCCGACACCCGCCTCATTGCCATACATCTGGGCCGTGTCGATGTGGCGGTAGCCGACCCGCAGCGCCTCCTGCACGATCTCGGCCGTGTGGTCCCCCGTGACTTGCCAGGTCCCGAAGCCAAGCTGCGGGATCGTGGTGCCGTCATTGAGCGTGATGTTTGGAATCGTCGAAACGCTGCTCATGGCCCGAGCCTAGGAGCTAGGGCGCCGTCCAAGGGCAAATCCGCCGTGCAACGCTCGACGGACCGTGGTCCAGCCCCACGCGCTGGGGCTGGAGCACGGTCCGGTTAGGGATTTGGGCGTGGGCGGGGCTAGCCTCGCACCAAGCGCATCAAGCACGCGACGCCGGAGGGGCGATGAGGATCGGGGTACTGGGGACCGGAACGGTGGGGCAGGCCATCGCGACCAGGCTGTGCGAGCTGCAGCACGAGGTGTGCATGGGCTCGCGGGAGGCCGGCAACGAGAAGGCCGCCGCGTGGGCCGCGCATCACGGCCCGTCATCGTCGACGGGCACCTTCGCCGACGCCGCTGCGTTCGGCGCGATCGTCTTCAACTGCACGGCCGGCCGCGGATCGGTCGCCGCGGTCACGTCTGCGGCGCCGCAGCTCGCGGGGAAGGTCCTGATCGATGTGACCAACCCGCTCGACCACTCTGGCGATACCACGACGCTGTTCGTCGGCAACGACGACAGCCTGGCCGAGTCGATTCAGCGCGCGGTGCCGGAAGCGAACGTCGTCAAGACGCTCAACACGGTCAACAACGCGGTGATGGTCGACCCGTCGCTCGTGCCCGGCGACCACGTGATGTTCGTCTCAGGCGACGACGAGGGCGCCAAAGCCACCGCCACGCTGCTCCTTGAGCAGTTCGGCTGGCCGCCGGAGCGCGTGGTCGACCTGGGCGATCTCACCGCCGCCCGAGCACAAGAGGCCTACCTGCTGCTCTGGATCAAACTCATGAAGCCACTTGGTGGGTTCAACTTCAACGTGGCGATCCAGCAGGGCTGAG
>JAEMRF010000201.1 GCA_016463515.1 Solirubrobacteraceae bacterium
GGCTCGACCTCGATCGTGAGGCTGCCGTCCTTGGACTTCTTGACGGCCTCGCCGACCTGCGTGTTGCACGCAAGGCCGGGCTGGCCGTTGATGCGCATACCGCAGGAGCCGCAGATCGCGGACCGGCAGGAGCAGCGCACGCCGATGGAGCCGTCTTGACGGTCCCTGATGGCCAGGATGCCGGTGAGCACGGCCTCGTGGGGCTCGAGCTCAACGGTGTACTGGTCCCAGTAGGGGGCTTCAGCCGTCTCCGGATTGAAGCGGCGGATGCGAAGGGTGTACTCGGGCATGGTGTAACTCCTGCCGGCCTAGTAGGACCGGACCTCCGGCTCCCACTGGGTAAACGTGATCGGCGCCTCGCTCAGCTTCGGCTGGCCATCGGCGTCGGCCGCGATGGTGAAGTGCTTGAGGAAGTCCACGTCGTTGCGATCTGGGTAGTCGGCGCGGGCCTGAGCACCACGCGACTCCTTGCGCTCCAGGGCGCCGAGCACGATCGTCTCGGCGACCTTCGTCATGTACTCCAGCTCGACCGCACCCAGGACGTCCTGGTTGAAGATCGTGCCCTTGTCGTCGATGGCGGCGGTCTTGGCCTCTTCCTTCAGGCGCTGCACGATCTCGAGCTGCGTCTCGAGCTCGTCCTGCGTGCGGTAGACGGCGCAGTTGCGGTTCATCGTGACGCCGAGCTCGTCCTTGATCTCGGAGACCCGGCGGCCCGTCCGCTCGCGCGAGATGATCTTCGCGAGCTTCTTGGAGTCGACTTCGATGCGCGAGGTCGGGGCGTCCGGCATGGACACGTCGGTCGCGCGGGCCGCGGCGTGAGCGCCGGAGCGCTTGCCGAAGATGAGGGTGTCGAGCAGCGAGTTGGCGCCGAGGCGGTTGCCGCCGTGGACCGACACGCAGGCAACTTCGCCGGCGGCGTAGAGGCCCGGAACGTTCGGCACCTCGCCGTCGACGTTGGTCCGCACGCCACCCATGATGTAGTGCTGGCCCGGGCGGATCAGGATCGGTTCCTTGGTGATGTCGACACCGGCGAAGTCGCGGCCGAGGTTGACGATCTCGCGCAGCGCCTCGTGGATGCGCTTGGTCGGCACGACGGTGACGTCGAGGTAGATGCCGGCCTTGTCGGGTCCGGCGCCGCGGCCCTCGTTGATCTCGGTCTGCTCGGCGCGGGAGACGACGTCACGCGAGGCGAGCTCGAACTTGTTCGGGGCGTACTTCTCCATGAAGCGCTCGCCCTCACCGTTGATCAGGTGCGCGCCCTCGCCGCGGGCGCCCTCGGTGATGAGGAAGCCGTTCATCATGCACGTCGGGTGGTACTGGATCATCTCCATGTCCATCAGCTCGGCGCCGACGTCGTACGCCTGGGCCATGCCGTCGGCGGTGCAGATGAGTGCGTTGGTGGTCGGCTTGAAGATCTGGCCGGCGCCACCGGACGCCAGGATGGTGGACTTCGCGTTGAAGACCTCCATGCGACCGGTGCGGATGTCGCGGGCGATGCAGCCGCCGCAGGAGCCGTCCTCGTTGAGGATCAGCGAGGTGGTGAACCACTCCTCGTAGCGATCGATCTGATCGCTGAACTTCATCAGCTGCTCGTAGAGCACGTGCAGGATCGCCTGGCCGGTGATGTCGGCGACGTAGAACGTGCGCTTGGCAGAGGCGCCGCCGAACGCGCGGGCATCCATCTGGCCGTCGGCGTTGCGGTGGAAGGTGACCCCGAGGTGCTCCAGGTGGAGGATCTCCTCAGGCGCTTCGCGGCACATGACCTCGATCGCGTCCTGGTCGCCCAGGAAGTCCGACCCCTTCACGGTGTCGTAGGCGTGGCTCTCCCACGTGTCGGTCACCTTGACGGCGCCATTGATGCCGCCAGCGGCAGCGACCGAATGGGAACGGACGGGGTGGACCTTGGAAAGAATCGCCACCGAGGCGCCGGAGCGGGCGGCCTCAAGGGCAGCGCGCTGGCCGGCAAGCCCGGCGCCGATGATCAGGACGTCATGGGAAGGCATTAACAGGCAGATCTCACGGCTCGGGTGCGTACAGACCATATACGGATGACGGGCGCTCGCGGCTTCACGCCATGCGCCAGGAATGCGCCCAGAAAGCCGAGTCCTAAGGGCGGATTTGCGCCGCTCAGCGCCCGCGGGCCGCGAGGACCACGGCCTCACGCAGGGTGTTCCCGGTCACGATCCCGAGGGGTTCGCCCTCGGTGCTCAGTGCCAGAAGTGGTCCGCCGTCGCGCAGTCGTGGGTCAACGGCGACCTCGCGCAGCGAGGTGTCGCCGGCGACGGTTCGGTCGCCGACGTCCTCGGCGAGCTCAGCGAGCGTGAGCGCCGGTTGGCCCTTTGCCATGGCCTCCTCGATGGCTGCCGCCGCGATCAGCGCAGGGGGACCGGTCGGGCGACGCACCACGATCCACGACCCCGGAGGGCCGCCATCATCGGTGGCGCGCAGCACGGTGTGGTGGCCGTCGACGGCGGTCACCGTCGGATCGGCGATTGCCCCGACGGTCACGAGATCCAGTCGCTCCTGGCGGCGGGCGGCGTCCAGGCTGCCGCGAGCCGCGATCGTGACGAGCCACCCGAGCAGGGCCAGGGCGAAGCCGTCGGCCTGTGAGTCGCTGGTGAGCAGCAGGAACACGCCGCCGGAGACGAGACCGCCGCCGATGACCAGTCCGGCGGTGGCGGCCCAACGGGTGGCCTTGTGCGGATCGCCGGTGATCTTCCAGGCGATCGACCGCGCGATCACGCCGCCGTCGAGGGGGTAGGCGGGCAGCAGGTTGAGCACGAGCACGGCGACGTTCAAGGTGCCGAGCAACACCGCGATCGCGAGGTAGGGGTCGGTCCGCTCGCCCTCGGCGACGCTGCCGAGGCTGCCGGCATCGATCAGGAACGCCGAGCCGAGGAAGAGCACGGCCAGCAACAAGGTGACCAGCGGTCCCGCGACGGCGATCTTGAACTGCTCGCCCGGCGTGCGCGGGGCCTCCTTTAGACGCGCGAAGCCACCGAACATCCAGAGTTCGATCCCATCGACCTTCAGGCCGGCGCGCAGGGCGGCGAACGCGTGGCCAAGTTCGTGGGCCACCACGGACGCAAAGAACAGCAGCACCGCAACGGCCGCCAGCAGGGTCGCTGCGGTGCGTGAGGCGGTGGTGATCTCGAAGAGATGGTCGCCCAGGAACCAGATCAAGACGAACACGACGACCAGCCAGCTGCTGCTCGCCGTGATCGGGATGCCCCGCACGGAACCGAATGAGAGTCGCCCGAACATGTTGGCTTCCATCATGGCGCGTCGGGCCTTGCGGCGAGCAGGGCCATGCGCCGAGGTGCGCGCGGTGCGGCGAATTCAGCGCGCGCGGCGGTCCTGGAGTGGGGCGCTGGACGGCGTCATCGTCAGGCCGCGAGCGCGCAGGGCCACGTGGAGTTCGAATCGGCGCTCTGGGTCGTCGAGGACTGGACCGAGCAGCTCGCGCAGGCGGCCGAGCCGGTACCGCACGGTCTGCACGTGGACGCCGAGGCGGTGCGCCGCCGTGCCGTGGTTGCCGCCGGCATCGAGCACCGCCTCCAGTGTGGTGAGGAGGCGCGCCCGGCTTCCGTCTGACTCGCTGCGCAGGGGGGCGATGAGCTGCTCGGCAAGCTCCAGCAGCGGCTCCTCGGCCTGGGCGAGCCCGATCGACGTGAGGTGGTTGTCCCACCGCCACGGCCCTTCACCGAGCACGCCCCGCAGCCCGAGGGTGAGCGTGGACCGCGCGCCTCGCAGCGACCGCCCCGCGAGCGTGAGCGGCACGGCTGGCCCCAGGGCGACGGGGTGGCCCACGCGCGCGAGGGCCTGCTGCAGGCGCGCGTCGCGGCCTGGGCCTTCGGGGTCGGGCCAGAGCACGACGAGCTCGTCGCCGTCGCCCGCGGCGGTCAGTGCATCGTTGCCAAATCCACGTGCCACGTTGCGCAGATCGCCTCCACTCGTCGTGATGGCCCGAATGCGCTCTGGGAGATGCCAGCCAACGGCAGCCGCGGTACGGCGGATCACAGCTGGATCCTGAGCGGGGCCGGTGAGCGCCTCCAGCAGCAGGCCGCGCATGCGCTCCTGCTCGGAGGCTGCGGCGGCTTGCGACTCGGCATAGCCAGCGACCGACTCCGCGGCGAGCTCGTCGACGAAGGCAAAGATCGACTCGGCGAACGCCGTGACCTGTTCGGTCGTGAGCTTCTCGGCGGCGGCCACCTCAGCGAAGGTGCGCCACGAGTGGCGAGCCCCGATCCGGTAGGCCATCTGCAGTGCGTCGAGTGTGCGACCGGCCTCGTGCTCGTTGCGACCCAGACCACGGACGACCGCCCGGAGGCGCGCATCGGGGCCGCGCGCCTCGCCGAGCAGCTTCAGGAACTCTCGCAGCGACTGTTCCACGCCCTCGCGGATCCCTGCCCAGAACGCGTCGCTGCGGCGGCCCGTGTACTGCGGCACCTGGTTGGAGATCTCCCGCACGAGCAGAGCCGCAAGTCCGGGGATCGTCGGATCGAGGCGTTCGGCGAAGCTCGCAGGCAGCACCGACCAGGGGTAGGTCGGAAATGCGCCAGCGGTGGCGCCTTGTGGGGTTTCGGGCTGAGGCTGGCGCACAGAGCGATCGTCGCAGAATGCGCACTCCGCTACAACTTCGCCCCTCTTTAGCGCAGGCTGATAGAAATGAGCGCCGCTCAGCGCCACTCGTGCGCAAGAATCCTATTTACCGTGCTCGTACTGTGTGGCCATGGCTACGCAGACTCGTCCCCCCGCACCGCCCCCAGCTCGTGAGATGACCAAGCGCGACAAGTACGCGAACATGTTCATCGTCGTCAGCTACCCGATTCTTATCATTGTGATCGGAGCCCTCTCCTGGGGCACCGGTTTCCTTGACTGGATCGATCTCGGCATCTTCGCGGTCATGTATCTCTGGTCCGGCTTCGGCGTGACCGTCGGCTACCACCGCCTCCTTACCCACGGCTCGTTCGAGACCAAGCCGTGGCTCCGCTACACGTTCGCCATCGCCGGCTCGATGGGCGTCCAGGGTGCGGTGATCCACTGGGTCGCCGACCACCGCAAGCACCACGCGTTCTCCGACCAAGAGGGCGATCCGCACTCCCCGCACCTGCACGGTGGCGAGGGCTTCACCGGCGCGCTCAAGGGTCTCTGGCACGCCCACGTCGCCTGGCTCTGGGAGTACCACGCCACGTCGGACTACAAGCGCTACGCACGTGACCTCTACGAGGACCCCACGATGCTGAAGATCCACAAGGCCTTCCCGCTCTTGCTGCTCCTCACCTTCGCAGTCCCGTTTGCCCTCGGGTTCGTCCTCACCGGCTTCACGCTCAACGGCGGCCTGACCGCACTGTTCTGGGGCGGCCTGGTTCGCATCACGCTCCAGCAGCACGCCACATGGTCGGTCAACTCGATCTGCCACTTCTTCGGCACGCAGCGCTTCGAGAGCGACGATCACGCCACCAACGTCTGGTGGGTCGCCCTGCCGTCGCTTGGCGAGGGCTGGCACCACAACCACCACGCCTTCCCGCGCTCGGCTGAGCACGGCCTCAAGAAGTCCGAGATCGATCCCTCCCGCGGCCTCATCCGCCTGCTCGAGAAGACCGGTCTGGCCTGGAACGTCGTCCGCATCACGCCGGAACGCCAGGAGGCCAAGCTGATGGATCCTGCCAACAAGAAGAACACCAAGCGGCCTCCGGTCGCCGCCTAGGCAGTCACGTAGCGCTCGCCTCGCGAGCGCGCAAAACCTGAAGTCCCGATCGCGGCCCGTGCTCCAGCACGGGCCGCGGTGCGTTGTGG
>JAEMRF010000202.1:0-2566 GCA_016463515.1 Solirubrobacteraceae bacterium
CGCCGGTGCCTCAGCTCGGCGTCACCCGCACGCTCGTGAGGGCGTGGCGCTCCCAGACGGCACTCGTGGAGCCGGTGAACGCCAGGTACGCCGGGCTTGGAAGGGCGAACCGGCCGCTGATCGACGCCTTGCCGTTCACGAAGACCGAAACGACGCCCGCCTTGGAGACGAGCTTGACCGTGACGACGCCCGCCTTGCGCATCCGGATCGGGGAGGCGCCGTTCAGCAGCCATCGCAGGCCGCCCGTCGGGGCGGCGCCGTCGGTCCAGCCGAACGAGCTACTGAACTGGTCGCCCGCACCCTGGTTCACATCGATCGCGAGCGCCGATCCGCCGAGTCCGCCGAATCCGAGTTGCGGGCCACCGGTGCCGAGCTTGCCCTCGGTCGCCGGCTGGCCGGTGCTCGGGAGCAGCGCGAGGGTGATGCCCTCGGCAGCGCCGTTGCCGCCGTCCATCGTGAACCCGAATTCGACGGTCTGTTCGCGCAGGTCCAGCGGCTGAGGCCAAAGGGCACTGGCGTTCTGATTCGGGCCGTCGTTCAGCACGAGCGCACCGGCGCTGATCTTGGCGTTGCCCTTGAGCTTCCAGGCCGCATCCGTGAAGTTGACGGGCGTTGCTCCGGCCGGCGGGGCGGCCTTCGGCGTGCAGCGGTGGATGATCTGCAGGTACAGCAGCGGCTCGAGCGTGAGCGTCGCGAAGCTCGAGACGGGGGTGAGCGTGCCCTGGCCTTCGGCGAAGGTCCTGCCGACCGACGCCGTGTGCGTCCACGAGCACTTCGCCTGCTGCTCAGCACTCACGCCAAAGACGCTGTCGAAGGCCAGCGTGCAGGGGGCGCCGACGCCGAGCGGGCTCGTCTCGACCTTGCGCCAGTCTCGGCCGGTCGGCCGCGGGTTGGTGCTCGGGTCGATCGCCTGCAGGTGCCGGCCGGCTGCCCCGGTGCAGGTGCCCGTGAACACGATGCCCTTGCTGCCGGTGAGCAGACCCGACGGATCCTCGACCACCGAGTTGATCAGCAGCGTGGCGGCTGGAGCCGGATCCGGGTCACCCACGGCGATGATCTCGAACGAAACGGTGCTGGTCACGCTGGCGTTGCCCAGTTCGTCGAGCGCCGTCACGCGGAGTTCGTACGAGCCCTTTCCGAGCGCGGCGCCGTCGAGTCTGCCGTCCCACGCGGTCTCCGTGGCTCCGGCCGGAAGCTGGCGTGTCTCGGTCCGCAGCACGGTCCCGTCGGCCTTCGCGTAGACGAGCCGGACCGTGGCCGGCGCGTCGAGCCGCAGCGAAAGCGTGGTCCCGGTGCCGTTCCCAGCGCCGGGTCCGGGGGCGAAGCGCGGTGGGGTGAGCGCCACATCCGAGAGGGCTGGGCCCACGCCGTCTGGTCCGTGGCCGAGGATCGTCGAGCTGTCGACGGCGACCTCGTGGTAGCCGTCGGTATCGATGTCGCCGAGATTGGTCAGCAGGCCACTTCGGCTGGTGAGTCCTGGGACGGCAGGGATGGCATCGAGGTCGACGGTGCCTGGTGTGGCCGGCACCGCGGTCACGATCTTGACCTGGCCGTCCGGGAGCGCAACGAACGCGAGATCGTCGGTCCCGTTGCCGTCCTGGTCGCCGATCGAGATCAATGGGCGGAGTGGATCCTTGCTCGTCAGCAGGACGCCGGTGCTGGCGGGCGACAGTGTGGCTGGCGCCGGGGTGCGCCCATAGATCACCCCGAACGCGTTGTTCTGCAAGGTCTGACTTGCGGCCCGGTACACGAGCAGGTCTGACCGTCCGTCGCCATTGAGGTCACCGGCCTTGTAGACGTAGGCCGGCAGTCCGCCGTCGGACGAGACGCGCACAGCGTCCGCCGGCGGCGTTGCGGCGTTGAAGCTGCCACTGCGCGGGCCACCGAGCAGCAAGAAGCGCCCGGTGGGTTTGCCGTTGTCGACGTAGATGTCGTCTTTGCCGTCGGCGTTGAAGTCGCCGATCTCGCTCACGCCGGGCGGGATCAGCGAGCAGTAGACGTTGAACCAGATCCACGTGCACGAGGACGGGTTGGTGATGACGTATTGGCGGGGCGTCACGGCTGACGGCACGATGGAGGTCACGCGCGGTCCGCCGAGCCAGATCGTGGTCCCAGCGGTGGAACTCGGGTTGGTCGTGAGCCCCTTGACCCACGGGAGTGCGAGGTCGTCAGCACCGTCGCCGTTGACGTCGCCGATGGCATGCGCGCCCCGGCTCGCGATCGGGAGCACCGCGGACGAAGCCTGGCCCAATTCGATCCGTGCGGGCAAGGTGCGGGACCCGTAGACCAAGTAGTCGCGGCTGTTGGTCGCCACGATCGCGTCGGCGAGCCCGTCACGGTCCACGTCTCCGGCCCGATAGAAGCCCGTGACCGAGGCGTAGTCGACCGTCGACAGCGCGATCTTGACGCCGCGCGCACCAGGGCTCGCGGGGTCGGTCAGGTCGAGGTTGGCGCGGGTCCGCGAGCCGAAGATGATCGCCCCGTTGGACTGTGCCTCCGCGCCGAAGTCGTCGATCCCGTCGCCGTTGACGTCACCGAGTCCCGCGACGGAGGCCGAGCCACGGAT
>JAEMRF010000202.1:2666-5799 GCA_016463515.1 Solirubrobacteraceae bacterium
CTGGGACGGCCCGTGGGACGCCCTCAAGCTACCCGACGCTACGCGGCGTTTTGGAACCGCGTTCTGAAATGGGACTGCGCAGCGCTGCACCAACGTTGCGGGGGCCAGGGGCGCGGCCGCTCAGCGCGTGCCGAGCACGTCACCGGCGTAGGCCCGTGCCGCGCGTTTGGCCTCGGCCAAGGCCTGCTCGTCGCCCGTGGCGTCGTCCGTGAACGCATGGCGAAGGAGGCCGTCGATCAGCGCGACCAGCGCCCTCCACTGCGAGGCCTCGCCGGCGCTGGTCTGCGCAAGTTCCTGCACCGCGGCTCCAAGCCGTACCGCGATGCGGGCATCGGTCTCGCGTTCCACATGCCGAGTGGCTGCGTCGAGTTTGCCGCTCAGCCACAGCCTGCGAATCGCGGGATGCTGGCGGAACATCGTCGCGTAGGCGTCGACGACGGCGTCGAGCATCCGCGGCCAGTCGGTCGGCTCGTCGAGCACCGAGTCCAGGACGTCTGGCATGGCGGCCAGAAAGCGCAGGGCCAAGGCCTGCAGCACGGTGTCGCGGTCGGCGAAGAACTGGTAGATCGTGCCGGTGGGAACGCTGGCTTGGCTCGCGAGGTCGCGGACCATGATCTGCTCAGGTTCGCGGTCACGGAGCAACTCGGCAGCGGCGTCGAGAATGGCTTCGACCCGCTGCGCGCTCCGCGCCTGGGTCGGCCTGCGCTTGAGCAGCGCGGCATACGGAAGGTCTTGGGGATTCACGCCTCGTTCGGCGCGCTGCGTGCCACCAGTAGTCCGAGCGCGACGAACCCGAGGGCACCAACCGGCCCGAGCAGCGTGGCGCGGGTCGAAAGGTTGCCGCGGCGGCGCTCGTCGAAGCCGGCCAGGCTGTCGAACGCATCGACGGCGACGCCAACGGCTGCGACTCGCCCGACGGCGGCTGGCGGCGCAGACAGCAGCGTCGCGGCCAGCGCAAGCTCCCGAGCCCCGAACAGACGACCAACGAAGCGGTCCGACTTCTCGGGCTCGATGCCAAAGATCTTGACCGTGAGGTCCGGCGCCAGCCAGGCGCCGAGGCCGATCATTGCGCGGATGGTCCCGAGGACGAGGCGTGGAGTTCCCATGAACATGAACATACGTCATGTTCACAACGAGCGCAACGGGTTCGTCTCGCTCGCCCCACCCAGGACGCCGCCCGGCGCGCGTGGTCAATACCCTTGGCGGCCTAGCGCGCGAAGCGCCCAGGTGATCTGATCGCCGCGGGCGTGCGCTGACCCTTCCGCACCGTTCTCCGAGGACCACTGCATGTCCGACGCCCCGATCCAATCGACTCCCCCGACTGCGTCCTACGAGGCCACGCCCGACCAGGTGCACCGCGTGTGCCTGCTCTACTCGGGCGGCCTTGATACGTCGGTGATGCTCAAGTGGATCCAGGACCAGTACGACGCCGAGGTCGTGACGGTCACCGTCAACCTCGGCCAGCCGGGCGAGGACTACCAAGTCGTCGAAGACAAAGCCAAGATGCTCGGCGCCGTGGAGACCTACACGATCGACGCGCGCGAGGAATTCGCCAACGAGTACCTGATCCCCGCGATCAAGGCCAACGCGATCTACGGCCTCAACTACCCGCTCTTCACCTCGCTCGGCCGGCCGCTCATCGCCAAGCTCGCCGTCGAGATCGCCCGCAAGACCGGCTGCGACACGATCGCCCACGGCTGCACCGGCAAGGGCAACGATCAGGTCCGCATCGACGGCACCGTCGCCGCACTGGCTCCTGAGCTCAAGGTCATCGCCCCGGTGCGTGACTGGAAGATGGGCCGCGAGGAAGAGATCGCCTACGCCCGCGAGCACGGCATCCCGGTCAAGGGCGGCTCCGAGGGTCCGCCGCCGTACTCGATCGACGACAACCTCTGGGGCCGCAGCTCCGAGGGCCGCTGGATCGAAGACCTCACGGTCGCGCCGCAGGACGACGTCTTCCAGCTCGTGACCCGCCCCGAGGAAGCTCCGGACGAGTCCGAGATGATCGAGATCGAGTTCGACAAGGGCGTCCCGGTCGGTCTCAACGGCCAGAAGATGGGCATCGTCGAACTCATCGAGACCGTCGCCGAGTACGGCATCAAGCACGGCGTCGGCATCGTCGACCACATCGAGGACCGCATCGTCGGCCTCAAGGTCCGCGACATCTACGAGGTCCCGGCCGCAGCGATCCTGATCCCGGCGCACGCCGAGCTGGAGCGCCTCACGGGCACGATCCACCAGAACCAGTTCAAGGCCGGCCTGGATCGCCAGTGGGCCTACCTCGTCTACGCGGGCCTCTGGTGGGAGCCGCTGCGCAAGAACATCGACGCCTACATGGAGTCCGTCAACCAGTACGTGACCGGCACGATCGGCGTCAAGCTCTACAAGGGCGTGGCCCGCGTGGTCACCCGCCAGAGCCCGAACGCCGTCTACGACGCATCACTGGCCTCGTTCAACGAGTCCGGCGGCCTCTTCAGCCAGCAGGCATCGCCGGGCTTCATCGAGCTCTTCACGCTGCAGTCGCGCCTCGCGCACCGCCTGCACACCGAGGGCGCTGAGGGCTGACCACGTGCGGCGCGGCAGAGTCGTTCCGTACAGCGTCCGGCTGCGGTTCCTCTTCCGTTCTGCAGCGACGGGTGCGCTCCTCATGCTGGCGGTTGCCGTGGCGGCGCTGGTTGGAGAACCCGTCGCCGCTGCGGCACTGCTCGCGGGTACCGCCGGATTCATCGGCTGGTGGGCGTGGCAGTACCTGGGCCGCAGTTACCTCTGCATCCAGGACGGCTATCTCACAGAGGTTCACCGCGGTGAGGTCAAGTCCCGGGTCGATGTCGGTGATCTCGTCGGTTTCGAGCTGGACCAGCCGAAGCGGGGGTTTCCCGACGACGTGTGGGAACTGCATTTGAAGGTCATCGCGCGTGCGAAGCGGGCCGACGGCTATTCGACCCCGATGTGGTCGCTGGCGAGCCAGCCAGAGCATCCGGAACGACTTCAAGCCGACATCGCACGTGTGATGGCGATGGTCGACCGGTCTCGGACGTTGCCCTGACCACCCAGGCACCGGCCGTCTGACGCCCGCCTACTAGGGTTTTGCGCATGAGCAAGCGCCCGTTCTACACCGCCCTTGGCTACATCG
>JAEMRF010000203.1:0-3372 GCA_016463515.1 Solirubrobacteraceae bacterium
CGGCGTGGCCGCGTTCGTCGTTGATGCCTTTGAAGTCGTCCAGGTCCAGGGCCAGCACCGCCAGAGGCGTGCCCGCCGCCGACGCTGCCTGCAGGGTCTCGCCCGCCACTTCTCCAAATCCCGAGCGGTTGCGCAAGCCGGTGAGCTCGTCGGTGTGGGCCTGTTCCATCGCGGCGGTGGTGAGATCGTCAAGGGCGCGGTAGCCAATGGACCCGAGGCCGTAGGCGGCACCGAGCATTGCGACGTAGAACGGCGCGACCCAAAGCGATGAGGCCGGGCCGAGGACCGCGACGAGCACGGCCGTGAGCGACATGCTCACGAGCGTGACGCGCGAGTGGCGTGGCGGCAGGATCGCAGCCATGAATTGCAGCTTGAGGAAGAGCGCGCCCCCGATCGGAGCGACCAGGCCGCCGTTGTCGAGCATGGCGACGCCGACCCCGATCACCAGCAGCGCGTCGCCGCCAAGCAGAATCGTCCAAAAGCGCCAGCCGTCGGTGATGACTCCCCGACCCACGCTCAACAAGGCGAGCCCCACGGTCAGCGCGACCCAGGGGATTCCCAAGTAGGTCATCAGTGCGTGCCAGAGGCCCGAACCGTCGGTCAGCAACACGCCAGCCACGACGTAGGCGCCGGCTGCCGCGATCACCAACAGCCCCTGCGTCACGATCCATCCGTAGGTCAGGCCAGGTTCGGGGACCTTCGGTGCAAAGCCCGTCGCGCGCATCCGAGCGAAGCTGAGCGGAGGCTTGGCTGGTTCGGCCGGACGGCCCCGCCGCCGCTCGATGCGTCCCGCTGACCCGGCCACCAACGCCTGCGTTCCAAGGGTTCGGTCGCGCTTGCACTGGTACAGCGCGGCATCGGCCACCCGAAAGAGATCATGTGCGACGACGCTTCTACTCTCACTCGTCGCGATCCCGACCGACGCAACGATCCTGGGGGAGAGTGCGTCTCGCAGGCTGCGGCCCAACTTGGCGGCAGAGACGGCATTGACGCCCGGGAGCACGACGGCGAACTCATCGCCACCCAGCCGGCCGACCTCAGCGTCCATCGGAAGTCCCGTGGGGAGCGCCCTGCCGACCCAGGCCAGCAGCTCATCGCCTGCGGCGTGACCGTACTCGTCGTTGACGGCCTTGAACCCGTCGAGATCCACGATCATGAGCGCGATCGGGCCCGCGTCTCGCTGCGCTGGGGCCAGAAGGCGGTCGACCTGCAGCAGCAGCCCGCGACGGTTGAGCAGGCCGGTCAGCTCGTCATAACTGCCGAGGGCCCCGGCGACGCGCGCTGCCCAGTGATGGGCTCGGCTGCCGATCACGCCCACGATCCATGCGGCGACCGTCAGCCCGGCAATCATCACGGCGTCGAAGATCGGCGTCACGGGATTGGCGGCCTGCACGCCGGCCGCAGTGGCCAGCAGCACGACGAGTCCCACGCGCCGCCAGCGGCGAGGGAAGACGAGCCCCAGGTAGGACGCCAAGAGGTACGAAGCGGAGTAGATCGGGGTCGCGAGCCCGCCGTCCGTCACGGCCAACGTGGCCAGCGCCGACAGCAGCGTGGCGCTGACGATCACGTAGACCCACAGCGAACCGCGGAACCGGAGACCGAGCCAGCTGTCCTGGATGGCGGCAAAGCCCGCGGCTACGGCAGCGCCGCCCAGGGCGACGATCACGGCAGCTTCGTTGGTGGCCCCTTCCAGGCCGCGCAGCCAGAACGAGAGCGCGATCGCCAGAGCACCTGCGAGCATCGAGAGCCACGGCACGATCGCGACGTCGCGGCGGCCAAGGATGCGGTCCAGGGGAGCGTCGGTCCGGCGGCGTCCCTGCCGGAGGCGACGATCCGGCGGTCGGGTCTCACCCCGGTTGACGTCGACGAACTCCATCAGGACGGGTAGTCGGCTGCTCCTGGCGTGTTTGAACGGTTGTTCGGCATGTTTGGCCGGACCTGCTGCTCAGCGATGCGTGCCAAGGCGCCGGGAAGTTCGCGAGAGTGGCGGCCCGCTGGGCAGACGATCCAGGACCGCCGGTCGGCGGACGGCTGCGTCAGCCAGGGGCTCCCGGGAGCTGAGCGACGGCAGGCCGCTCGCTGATCTGGCCAACGCTTCCGGGGTCGCTCCGTCATCGGGGCACGCCGCTGCTCCCAGCTGGACTGCAGCCAGTGGCGCCAACCGATCGGCGATCGAGCGGGCGGTGGCAAGCGCCTGCTGGCGACCCATCCGCGGCACGGCGACCATGAACTCCAGCTCGCCGGTCCGCCCGGTGGCGTAGCCGTCGGCCACCGCGGAGGCGATCGTGTTGGCCGTCTGGCGGAGCATCTGGTCGCGGTCTTCAAGCGTGGCCGACGGACGGCGGGCGGGGTCTTCCACCTTGAACCAGAGCACGGAGTAGGGGGCGCCGGTGCGCGTGACGGCATCCAGGAACGCCGCGCTGGAGCGTGCGTTGAATCCCGCGCGATTGGGAAGTCCGGTCAGGTCGTCGGTGTGGCTGATGGCTCGGGCGTGATCGGCCATCTCGCGTGCGGCGCGCTGCCCGATCGACCCAAGCGCAAAGCAGCCGCAGAGCAGCGCGAACTGGAAGGGAATGAGCCAATGCGTCCCATCGGGGCTGAGCGCGGCAAACCCGGCCCAGCCGAGCATCATCCCGGCGAAGTTCCATCGCGCAGGCAGCTCTGGGAGCGTCGCCGCATCGAAGAGGGTCTTCACGAAGAACGCGCCGGCGAGCGGCGCGACGAGGCCTTCGTCGGCCAGAGCGGCGCAGCTGATTCCGATCGTCACGGCCGCGGTGCTGCTGGCAAGGAGGGACCATCCCGGGAACCCGGGACGGGTGAACAGCGGCTGACGGCTGAGGATGGCGAGGGCCGCGACCCAGACGATCCAGAGCGGGCCGCCATATCGCACGACGTCATGGGCGAGGCCGTCACCGCCGGCAAGCCACGCTGCCGCGACGACCACCGAGCCGCACGCGCCCACCACGAGCAGCGAGACCGTGCTGATCCATCCGTAGAGGGCGAGCGGCGTGACTGCGCGCGGAACGTGCCCGCTGGAGCGGATCTGCGCGTACCGCAGTGGAGCCCGACTGGCACCGGCCTGCGGCCGTGGAGGGTGGAGGGTGGAGCCGCCGACCAGGACCTGCAGGCCCACACCTTCGCGTTTGCACAGTCCCAGCGCAGCCTCAGCGACGCGCAGGAGGTCGTCCGCCGACAGCGCGCGTACCTGGGAGGTCGCCACGCCGACGTTGGCGTCGATGTCGGCGTGAAGGAAGCTGCGGATGCGGTGCGCGACGCCTTCTGCTTCGCTGCGGGAGGCCCGCGGCAGCAACACGCCGAAGCGGTCGTCACCGAGGCGGCCAAGCTCAGCGTCGGAGGGCAGAATCGACGCGA
>JAEMRF010000203.1:3472-5798 GCA_016463515.1 Solirubrobacteraceae bacterium
AAGCGGTCGTCACCGAGGCGGCCAAGCTCAGCGTCGGAGGGCAGAATCGACGCGAAGGTTGCTCCGACCTGGGCGAGGACCTCATCGGCGGCGTCTTCGCCGAGGTCGGCATTGACCTGCGAAAAGGCGACCAGGTCGACGAGCAGCACGGCGATCGGTTGTTCTCGCGCCGGCGGTGAGGCCAGTGCGCGGTCGACGTGTTCGAGGAACGCGCGACGGTTGAGCGCGTTGGTCGTGGTGTCGTAGTCCCCGCGGCGCCGAGCGACGGTCGCGATTCGCGCGTGCTCGAGGCTGCTGAGCACACCGCAGGCCCAGCCGGCGGCGACCATCGCCCAGACGACCGCCGCGCCGGCGAAGGTTGCCGCGGGCGTGGCCAGATGCACGCCCAGGGTGATCGCGAACAGCCCGCCAAGGAGCCAGCCGCGTGTACGGGCGGGGACGATGAGCCCCAGATACGTGGCGAGCGGCATCATGCCGGCGTAGTACGGACTGTTCAGCCCTTCGGACCGGACGGCAAGCGCGACGAGGCCCAACACCACCACGCTGGTCGCCGCTCCGTAGAGCCAGAGGCTGGTGCGTGGGCGGCGGTTGGCCGCGAGATGCTGCGCAGCGGCGAGGCCCAGGGCCAAGACCGCCCCACCGAGCGCGCCGACGATGGCGACCCAGTCTCGGCCCGCGAGGTCGCCACGCAGCCACTCGCTCAAGGCCCCAGCGAGCAAGCTCACGGCCACCACGAGCCACGGCAGGACCGCGAACTCCGCGCGGCCCAGCAAGGACGCTGGTGCTGTGGCCGGGCGGGTCTGCGGAGCAGAGCGACCCGGGGCGGTTGGTGCTGCGCTGGCGGAGTCCCGAATCACCAACATGGCGTGGGCAACACAAAAGAGAGCGTGAGGGACATCACACTCGCCACGATAGACAACTTACCGGTGCAAATAAAGACCGCGGTGCGCCAACTCCGCGCGGCCCGGGCGACGTCAGGCGGCGGCGATCCCGTCGTCGTCCGGAGCGACGGCCAACGGGCTGTGCCGCGTGCGTCCGGGCTTGGCGGAATACGACCGGTGGTCGGCCGACTGCAGCAGCGCCTCCAGGGTGTGGCCGTCGGCCGGGTAGACCGCGCACCCGATCGAAGCGCCCACGATCGGCGTGAGCTTGGTGGTGAGCGCGGTAGCCAGGGCACCGGCTTCCTCGACCGACCCAGCCGGGACCGCTGCCACGAACTCGTCGCCGCCGAGGCGGCCCACGCTGTAGGCCGAGGGTAGCGTCGACTTCGTGATGCGGGCGACCTCTTGAAGCAGGGCGTCGCCAGCGGCGTGGCCTTTGGTGTCGTTGACCTGTTTGAAGTCGTCGAGGTCGAACGCAACGATGGCGAACGGGCGCTGCTCTGCGCGCGCCGCGGCAAAGGCGCGCTCGGCGCCTTGGGTAAATCCCGGGCGGTTGCGCAGGCCGGTGAGGGCGTCGGTGTGAGCGAGTCGCAGGCGTTGGCTGGTGGCGTCGGTGAAGGCGCGGCGAGCCACGACGCCGAGTCCGAACGACACCGCGAACACCGTCAGCTGATACGGCACGGCCCAGAGCTGGTCGGCGGGGCTCAGCGCCACGGCCAGCAGCCACCAGGCGATCGAGACCGCGGCGGTCTCCGCGGCTTGGCGCCGCGTGAGGGCGACGGCGTCGAACAGGACTTTGAGGTAGAGGCCCGCGATGATCGGCGCCGTGATCCCGCCGTGCGAGAGCATGGCGATCGTGATGCCGGCGCCCACGAGCATCGCCGCGGCAAACCGCGCGAACACGATGCTGCGATCGGGGCTGCCCGACGATCCGAAGTAGACCCAGCCCAGCAGCAGGTTGGCGGCGATCCAGGGCGCGCCGATCAGCAGGATCAGGTCGCCATACGTGTTCGTGGAGCCTTCGATCGCGATCCCGGCGATGATCATCGCTCCAGACGCAGCGACGACCCAGAAACTGCCGCGCAGCAGCCAGCCGGAGTGGATGCCCTGGGCAGGCCGCTCGGGCGGGCCTCCTGCGCGGCGCAGCTGCGCGTACGTCATCGAGGGCGGCTTGGCGTTCAGTCGCGGGGCGGCAGCCACCGAGCGTGCACTGCCGGCGACAAGCGTCTGCACGCGCATGGTGTCGTCGCCCTTGCATGCGTAGAGGGCCGCGTCGGCGACCCGCAGGAAGTCGTCTGAGGTCGTTTCGCCATCTTCGCTCGTGGCAACCCCGATCGAGCACTCGATCCGCGTGGCGATCACGTCGTGAATCGCGCGCGCAACGGCGGCAGCCTCGTCGCGGCGAGCGCCTGGGAGGACGACACCGAACTCGTCGCCACCGAGGC
>JAEMRF010000204.1 GCA_016463515.1 Solirubrobacteraceae bacterium
GCGAACCGGACAGACTCAAACATCTACGCCGAAGAGCGGCGCAGCTCGATCCTGCGGATCGCGCGCGAGCAGGGGCGTGTCGAAGTCGGGGCTTTGGCCAAGGAGTTCGGCGTCACGCCGGAGACGGTCCGCCGCGACCTGACCTCGCTCACGCGCCACGGGATGCTGCGACGCGTCCACGGCGGCGCGATCCCCGTGCAGCGCCTGGACTACGAGCCCAATCTCGACGCCCGCCAGGAGACGATGGTCGACGAGAAGCGCCGTATCGCCGAAGCCGCGCTCGCCGAACTCCCCAGCGAGGGCACGATCCTGCTCGACGCCGGCAGCACCACCGCAGCGCTGGCCGAGATGCTCCCGCAGGACCGCGCGCTGACGGTCGTCACCAACAGCCTGCCGATCGCCCTCACGCTGAGCGCCCGCCCAAACATCACGGTCCTCACGCTCGGCGGCCGCGTCCGCGGGCGTACCGCCGCCATGGTCGACGAGTGGGCCCAGTCGCGCCTGCGCACCCTGCTCGTCGACGTCGCCTTCGTCGCAACCAACGGCGTCTCCCCCGAGCGCGGCCTCACCACGCCGGATCCGGCCGAGGCCAGCACCAAAGCCGTGATGCTCTCCTCAGCCCGCCACGTCGTGGTGCTCGCCGACCACACCAAGTTCGGCCAGGACCACTTCGCGCACTTCGGGCAGCTCGGCGACGTCGACGTCGTGATCAGCGACGACGGCCTGGCCGACGACGACGCCGAGCAGCTCCGCGCATTCGGCCCGAAGGTGGTGCTCGCGTGATCCCGCTCCCGAACCTCGGCGGCGCGCCGCAGCGCGTCGTGACCCTCACGGCCAACCCGAGCCTGGATCGCACCGCCGAGCTCGCGCAGCTCGTCCCCGGCGAAGTCCAGCGGATGACGGGCTTCCAGCTCGACGCCGGTGGCAAGGGCGTCAACGTCGCCCGCGCGCTGCACAGCGCCGGCGTGCCGGTGACGGCCGTCCTCCCCGCTGGCGGTCTCAACGGCCACGAGCTGCTGCGTCTCCTCGCGCTCGAAGGACTCGACGTGGCCGCCGTCGCGATCGAGGAGCCGATCCGCTCGAACATCACGATCGTCGAACGCGACGGTCGCACGACCAAGATCAACGAGCAAGGGCCGGACCTCGCCAGCGCAGTGAGCCGCCTGCACGTGACCGTGATGCGCGCGGCGGCAGGCGCCGACTGGGTCGTCTTGGCTGGCAGCCTGCCACCCGGCACCACGCCCCGTCTCTACACCGACCTGATCCACGCGCTGCAGGACGCGGGCGTGAAGGTCGCCGTCGACTGCGACGGACCGATCCTCAAAGACGTCATCGCCGCAGGACCGGACCTGATCAAGCCCAACGACGAAGAGCTCGCCGCCGCCGCAGGCCTGCCGGTCGACGACCCGTACACCGCCCGCGCCGCGATCAGCGCGTTGCAAGAGCTGGGCGCTCGGGCCGTGCTGGCCAGCCTCGGCGCTCAGGGCGCCGTGCTCGTCGACGACACCGGCACGCACCTGGCCGTCGGCCAGGCCGTCTTGCCGCGCTCGACCGTCGGCGCCGGCGACGCCACCCTCGCGGGCTTCATCGCAGC
Organism: Solirubrobacteraceae bacterium; assembly: GCA_016463515.1. Taxonomy (GTDB): domain Bacteria; phylum Actinomycetota; class Thermoleophilia; order Solirubrobacterales; family Solirubrobacteraceae; genus JAGIBJ01. The sequence continues at coordinate 1,595 of JAEMRF010000204.1, forward strand.
CGGGGCCCGTGGCCCGCAGGCACTGCGCCACGCCGTGGCCTACGGCACCGCGGCCGTCCAACTTCCTGGCACGCAGATGCCGACTCCAAGCGACATCGATGAATCGACCGTCGCCCTGACCGCCATCGCCACCGAGAGGACCCTTCCATGAGCGACGTGATCACCGCGCAGTTCGTCGAACTCGACCTGCCCGCCACCGACAAGACCACCGTGACCCGGTTGCTGGCTCAGCGCCTGGCCGACGGCGGACGCGTCACCGACCTGGACGGCTTCCTGGCCGACGTCGCCGCCCGCGAAGAGCAGATGCCCACCGGCCTTGAAGGCGGCATCGGCATCCCCCACGCGCGCTCGGCCCACGTGACCGAGGCGACCCTCGCCTTTGGCCGCTGCGCCGAGGGCGTGGACTTCGGCGCGTCCGACGGTCCGGCCCGACACATCTTCCTCATCGCCGCCCCAGACAGTGGCGGCTCCGAACACCTCAAAATCCTGGCATCGCTCGCGCGGCGCCTCGTCCATGCCTCGTTCCGCGAGGCTCTCGACCAGGCGCCAGACGCGGCGTCAGCGGCCGACCTCATCCGCAAGGAGATCGCGTCATGAACATTGTCGCCGTGACGTCATGCCCCACGGGCATCGCGCACACCTACATGGCCGCTGAGGCCCTCGAGCAGGCAGCCAAGGCTGCCGGCCACACCATCCACGTGGAGACGCAAGGCTCCGCAGGGCTCGACGCTGTCTCCCCCGAGGTGATCGCCGCCGCCGACGCGGTGATCTTCGCCGCCGACGTGGAGGTCCGCGAGCGCCAGCGCTTCGACGGCAAGCCGCTCGTGACGGGCACCGTGAAGGACGGCATCAACCACGCCGACGACCTCGTCGCCCGCGCCGTGGCTGCCGCCGAGAAGGCACCAGCAGGCTCGACGAGCGCTGCCGCCGCCCCCGACCTCGTGACCAAGACCGAGGAGGGCGCGAGCTTCGGCACGCAGCTTCGCGGCTGGCTCATGACGGGCGTGAGCTACATGATCCCGTTCGTCGCAGCAGGCGGACTCCTCATCGCCCTCGCCTTCATCATCGGCGGCGGTGACGTGGTCAACCAGGTCAACGGCGGGACCTACAACGGCAAGGAATACGAGGCCATCACCGACGTCTCGACGATCCTCTCGGAGGTCGGGATCGCCGGCGTGCTGTTCAAGCTCGGTGCCTTGGCCTTCGGGCTGCTCGTGCCCGTCCTGGCCGGGTTCATCGCCTTTGCCATGGCCGACCGCCCGGGCCTTGCGCCAGGGTTCGTCGCCGGACTCGTTGCGTCGGAGATCGGCGCCGGGTTCCTCGGCGGCCTGGTCGGCGGACTCCTCGCGGGTGGACTCGCGCTGTGGCTCTCGCGCATTCAGGTTCCTGCCGCCGTTCGCGGCATGATGCCGGTCCTCGTGGTGCCACTGCTCGCGACCGCGATCGTCGGCTTCCTCATGCTCCAGATCGTCGGGCCGCCGATCGCTGATCTGCAGACTGCCCTCACCGACTGGCTGAACGGCCTGGATGGCGCAAGCAGCATCGTGCTGGGGCTGATCCTCGGCGGCATGATGGCCGTCGACCTGGGTGGCCCGGTCAACAAGGTCGCCTACACGTTCGGTGTGGCTGGCGTGGCCAGCGGCAGCTTCGGTCCGATGGCGGCCGTGATGGTCGCCGGCATGACCCCGCCGATCGCGATGGCCCTCGCCACCGTCCTGCGGCCCAAGCTGTTCAACGACGCCGAGCGCAAAGCCGGCGAGTCGGCGTGGCTGCTGGGTGGATCGTTCATCACCGAAGGCGCCATTCCGTTTGCCGCCGCCGATCCGCTGCGGGTGCTCCCGTCCGCGATTCTCGGCAGCGCTGCGGCCGGCGCGCTGGTGATGGCGCTCGACGTCACCTCCCGCGCGCCGCACGGCGGCATCTGGGTCGTCGGCCTGATCGGCAACCCGCTGGGCTACATCCTCGCGATCCTGCTCGGCACCGGCATCACCGCTGCCGCCGTCATCGCGCTGAAGTCCCACGGTGCACGCAAGGCCGGCTCGCCCGACGGCGCTGCAGCGGCCGCCACCTCGACCGCGCGGCCCGCCGCGCAGTTCTAACCAACCGCCTTCCGTCCGGAAAGCAAGGAGCACTCCATGCCTGAGCGTCTCGTGACCGTCGGATCGTCGGTCGGACTCCACGCCCGCCCCGCCACCCTGTTCGTACAGGCGGCGGCCAAGCAGCCCGTCAAGGTCACCATCGGCCGGCCCGGCGACGAACCCGTCGATGCGCGCAGCATCCTGGGCGTCCTCGGACTCGGCGTCAAGGGCGGCGAAGAGGTCGTCCTCAGCGGCGAAGGCGACGGAGCCGACACCGCGCTCGACGAGCTCGCTGCGCTCGTAGCCACCGATCTCGACGCGGCCGCGTAGGCCGCGCCGAGGGGGACGTAAGGCCATGCCAACCTCACTCCAGGGAATCGGCGTCAGCGCCGGACTGGTGGCCGGCCCGGTCGCCAAGCTGGCGGCGCCGCCGGCGCTGCCAGCGCCGCGACCGGTGCAGGACGCCGCCGCTGAAGCGGCGGCGGCCCGCGCCGCACTGCAGGCCGTCACCGACGACCTGTTCGCGCGGTCAGCTGCGGCAGCGGACCCGGTCGCCAAGGGCGTGCTGGAGGCGCAGGCGATGATGGCCGCCGACCCGACCCTGGCCGACGCCGTGGCCGAGCGCATCGAAGGCGGCGTCGACGGCCCGCATGCCGTGGAGGAGGCCTTTGCTGGCCACCGGGCTCAGCTCGAATCGCTCGGCGGCTACTTCGCCGAGCGCGTGTCGGATCTGGACGACGTGAAGATGCGGGTCGTCTGCGCGCTGCTCGGCCTGCCGATGCCTGGCGTGCCGAGCCCCGGGCACCCGTTCGTGCTCGTCGCGGCGGATCTCGCCCCGGCCGACACCGCCACGCTTGACCCGGCGGAGGTCCTGGCGATCCTGACCGAGCGCGGCGGCCCGACCGGCCACACCGCGATTCTCGCCAAGCAGCTCGGGATCCCGGCGGTGACCGCGTGCGCGGGCGCGCTTGCGCTCACCGACGATCAGACCGTCCTCGTCGACGGCCAGACCGGCCTGATCACGCCCGACCCGTCGGACGAGCAGGTCGCCGCCGCCAAAGAGCGCCAGGCGGCCCTCGCGGCGCGGCGCGCGTCGAGCCACGGCCCAGGTCGTACCGCCGACGGCCACCCCGTTCGGCTCCTCGTGAACATCGGCGGACCGTCCGACGTGCAGGCGTCGGGCGTGCCGGGCGCGCAGGGCGTCGGGCTGTTCCGGACCGAGTTCCTCTTCCTGGATCGCCAGACGGCGCCGACGGCCGCCGAGCAACAGGAGCTCTACGCGCAGGTCTTCGCGCCGTTTGCCGGGCGCGCGGTGATCGTGCGGACGCTCGACGTGGGCGCCGACAAGCCACTGCCATATCTCGCGCAGGAGGCTGAGGAGAACCCGGCACTCGGCGTGCGCGGACTGCGCCTCGGGCGCGTTCAGCCGGCGGTCCTCGAGGAGCAGCTTGCGGCGATCGCCGCGGCGGCTCGCGCGAGCGACGCCGACGTAAGCGTGATGGCGCCGATGGTGTCGACCGCCCGCGAGGCCCGCGAATTCGCCGAGATAGCTCGCAGTCACGGGATCGAGAAGGTCGGCGTGATGATCGAGGTGCCAGCAGCCGCGCTGCTCGCCGAGCAGGTCCTCGCAGAAGTGGATTTTGCTTCGATCGGGACCAACGACCTGGCCCAGTACACGATGGCCGCCGACCGGATGGAGGGTCGCCTTGCCGACCTGCTGGATCCGTGGCAGCCAGCCGTCCTCGCGCTGATTCAGATGGTGGCTGCGGCCGGTCAGAAGCTCGGCAAGTCCGTCGGCGTGTGCGGTGAAGCCGCCAGCGACCCGGGCCTCGCACTGGTCTTGGCCGGCATGGGCGTGACGAGTCTGTCGATGAGCCCTGGGGCCCTCGCCGACGTGCGCGGCACCCTCGCCGCGCACACGCTCGAGGACTGCCAGCGCCTCGCCGCGGCGGCCGTCGGTGCGCCGTCAGCGCCGGATGGTCGCGCAGCGATCAACGCTGAGCTCATCGGCGTCGGCTAGAGGCCGTCGCGGGGCGGCATACGGCGCGGGCGGCAGCGTTTGGGCTGAGAAATGTCCGCCCTGCGCACATTTTGGAGCCCAAACCCC
>JAEMRF010000205.1 GCA_016463515.1 Solirubrobacteraceae bacterium
ACTACGTCGCCGGGGAGACGCTCGCCACCTCGGTGAGCTACGACGGCGCCAGCGGCGATGCCGTCACCGTCGAGGGGCTGCAGCTGCAGCTCACCGTCACTCGCGCTTGAGCCAAGCCGCGCGCGCCGGTTTCTGAACTGACGCTCATTTTTCGGCGCCAACGCGTCCTCATACTCAGATCCGTTCGCGCACTGGCCGATCAGAGCGGGGATGTGGCGTATCGCCCCAAACCTCGGCGAGGAGCTCTCTCGGCACGACCTCGTCCGCAGCCCGCACGTGTGGTTCGCCCTCTGGGCGACCTTCGGCGCCCTTGCGATCTCCTGCGTCGGCCTCAGCTTCGTGATGCCCGGAATCGACTCCGGCCGCCTTCAGGTGTTCTCGGCAGGCCTGGTCGTCGTCACGATCGGCCTCTTCCTCAGCCACGCCCCGGAGCCCAACACACCGACGGCGCACCTCCTGCTGGCGCTGATCTACGTGGCCCCGGCCATCGCGATCTGGGCCTTCTCGCCGAGCGGCAGTGCACCCGTTGCATCGGCCATGTTCATCGGGCCGCTCGCGGCGATGTGGAGCACCAGACGCAGCCACCAAGTGATGCACCTGACGGCAGCCACGGTCGCGCTCTTCACGCCGTCGGCGCTTGGTGTCGGCGACACCGAAACCCTCATCGCATGCATCGCCCTCGCCCCTGCCGTGTGGGTGCTCTCCGGGTGCGTCAGCGTCATCCTCGAAGGCATCGAAGACCAAAGCAGCCGGTTGGCTCACCTGATGCGCCGCGACCCACTGACGGGGGCTGGGAACCGTCGGTTGCTCGACGAGCACCTTGCCGCTGCCGCCGCCACCTACCGATCGACCGGTGAGGGCTTTGCGTTGCTCACCCTGGACCTCAACGGCTTCAAGGCCATCAACGACGACCTCGGGCATGCCGCCGGCGACCAACTGCTGCGCGAAGTCGGCAGCGCCCTGCTGCGCGCGGCGCCGCGCGGCTCCACGGTGGCACGCCAAGGCGGCGATGAGTTCAGCGTGGTCCTCCCAGGCGGCACCGCCCTACAGGCCAGCGCGCTCGCCGTGAAGATCAGCGCCGTCCTCGATGAGATCCGACCCCCGGGCGCCGCCGGGCGGGTGTCCAGCGGCGTAGGCCAGGCGATCTGCCCGCATGACCACACCGAGCCAGAGCACCTGCTGCGCATCGCGGATGAACGCCTGCGCGAGCATAAGCATGCGCTCGCGGCCGGTGCCCGGCGAATGGACCTGCGTCCGACCTTGATGGCATCGATGCCCACCGGCGACGCCGCCGTCGAAGAACGAGCACCCCAGGGTGACCCGCACGCCGCCGGAGCGGAGCCCTCAGCGATCTTCGAACGCGGCATCGGTCGACTCGAGATGCAGCACAGCAAGGCCGTGTGGAGAGCCAACGCGGCGATGTACCTGCTCTACGGTGTCGTCGGCCTCGGAGTCCTGCAGTGGGCTCCACAGGTGGTCGGCCCAGCGTTCCCATACGTGGTGGCCTTCGGCGCGCTGGTGGGTGTCGCGTTCCTGATCCACGGTCCGACCCGCATCGGAACCCGGCGAAATCACCTTGGCATCGCGATGTCGTACGTCGTCCCCGCAACGATCCTCATCAGCTGCCGACCCGGCGGGTCAGTCGCCATCGGGTGCCTGATCTTCGTTGGCCCGCTCGTGGCGAGCCGATTGCTGTTGCGCGGTGAAATCGTCGCGCACCTCGCCGTCGCCTCCCTCGCACTCCTTGGGCTCCTGGCGACCGGTCTGTTTGAGGCGGCGACGATGGTCGCGATCCTCATGCTCGTCGCGACCATGTGGATCCTGGGCGCTTGCTGCGTGATCGTGCTCGAGGCCGCTGAGGCACAGACCCTCCAGCTGCGCCGGCTGGTGGGCAGCGATCCGCTCACCGGCGTGGGCAACCGCCGAGCCCTCGATGAACTCTTGAACGAGCGGCTCGACCGGCCGGGACGGATCGTCACCGTGCTCGCCTTCGACTTCAACGGCTTCAAGGCGCTCAACGACACCGTCGGGCACGCGGCGGGCGACGACCTCCTCGTGTCGGCAGCTCACGCGCTGCAGGACGCGGCCACCGAGGGCGAACACGTCTTCCGGCAGGGCGGCGACGAGTTCTGCATCGTGCTCGATGCGGCGCGGGCCCCAGGCCACACCCACGCCCCCGACCGGATCGCCGCGTTCCGTCGCGCGCTGGCCGCCGTCGACTGTGGGGGCAAACCGCTCACCACTGGCGCTGGCGCTGCAACGGCCCCGATCGATGCCACGACCGCGGCGGGGCTGCTCGCAGCAGCCGATGCCCGCCTCATCGCCGACAAAGCCGCGAGCAGCGCCCGACCGCGGCCCCGCAGCGCAGCGGCGGCCTGATCCGCCTGGAAACGCCCCGCTTCAGCCCTGCCACGCGCCCGGGCGGGCGCCTGCGACACTGGTCACACCCGGGCGAACTGTCGCGTCAGCACTTCAGGCCGGCGCTCACCCACCCGACCACCTAGCTGTGCCCGCCTCGTCGTCGACCAGTGGCGTCTCCCGCCGCGTCCTCGCGCGCTCGCCCGCGGTCCAGCGGACCACCGGCGCCGCATTCATCGTCGGCGGCGCGATCTCCATGGTCGGTGTGGCCGCGCTCGACCGACCGGCGCTCTACGGCGTGCCGTGCCTGATCGCCGGCGTGGTGGCCGGCGTGCTCACGCTGACCAGGCCGCCTACGCCAGCCGACGGCCGCTGGAACCACCTGCTGATCGCTGGCGCTTACCTGGTGCCAAGCCTGGCCTACTACGCGCTGCTGCCCGACGCAGCGGCCGCGACGCCCGGGTTCGTGTTCTCGGGCGCGATCATTCCCTTCAGGCTGGTCAGCCGTCGCCTCATGGCTGCCCACCTGGCCGTGATCAGCGCGCTCTTGCTCCTGCCTGTCGCGCTCGGCCTGGCCGACGGGCGGACGCTGTTCGCCGTGTGCGTCCTGCTGGTTGGCATCACCTCACTGACCGCGATCGTGACCGTCGTGCTGGAAGCCGCTGAAGCCCAGGGCAACGAACTCGAACAGCTGGTGCGCCGCGACCCGCTGACCGGGGTCGGGAACCGGCGGCTGCTTGCAGAGCGCCTGGACTACGAGCTGCGCCGCCACCGGCGCAGTGAGCACCGACTCACCCTGCTCGCCTTCGACCTCAACGGCTTCAAGGAGATCAACGACCACCACGGCCACGCTGCAGGCGATGAGCTGCTGGTCGCGGTCGCGACCACGCTGCGATCCGGAGTGCGCGCTCAGGACACGGTGGTGCGCCAGGGCGGCGACGAGTTCTGCGTCCTGCTCCCCGAGACCACCCACGCGGGAGCCCTCCAGATCGGCGCCACGCTGCGTGAGGCGCTGGCAGGCATCACCGCCGGCGAACTCCCCCTCACAACAGGTCTTGGTATCGCCGAGTTCCCCACCGACGGTGACGAGATCGATGCCCTGCTGCGGGTGGCGGACGAGCGCCTGCGAGCCGATAAGCTCCACGGCGACCGGCTCCCCTAGAACCCGAGACCCGTACGGACGTCGGCTCGGGCTCATCTTCTGCCACTTCCCGGTCGATTGAACGAACGTGTCGATCGCGCCATCGAACCTCGTCGCACGCGTCTCGCGTCGCGAACTTGCCCTCAACCGCTACGTGTGGCTGTCGACCGGCGGCATGTTCGCCCTCTTCGCGGTCTCCGTGGCGGTCATCGGTGCACTCCCGCTCGGCCTGGATTCGCAGAAGCTCTGGATCCTTGCCGCCGGCCTCGGCGTCGTGGCGGCGATGTACCTGCGCACGGAGCCCCCGCCGATCGGTTCGCCCTACAACCACTTGGTCCTTGCCTCGGTCTACGTGGGCACGTCGGTCGCCATGGTCGCGTTCCAGCCTGGTGGCTCCGCTGCCATCGGTGCAGCCATGTTCATCGGCCCGCTGACGGCCGTCAGACTCATCGATCGCCGCGAGATCGCCGCGCACTACACGCTGGCCACCGCGGCCCTGATGACGCCCGCAGCCCTTGGGATCGTCGACCGCGCCACGGTCCTGGCCGGCCTGACCGTCATCCCCGCCATGTGGGTCCTCGGAGCCTGCTGCGTGATCGTGCTCGAAGCAGCCGAGGCCCAAGGCGAGGAGCTCGAGGGCCTCGTGCGTCGCGACCCGCTCACCGGCGTGGGGAACCGGCGACTGCTCTCGGAGAAGCTCACCGAGGAGATTCAGCGCCACGGCCGCGTGCGCCGCCCGCTCTCGATCTTGGCGCTGGACCTCAACGGCTTCAAGAACCTCAACGACACCGTCGGCCATGCCGCCGGCGATGAGCTCCTGCGCGACGTTGCCGCCGCCCTCGAACGCGTCGCTCGACCCCAAGACGTGGTCGTGCGCCAGGGCGGCGACGAGTTCTGCGTGATCCTGACCGAAACCTCGGCGGAGCACGCCGAGCGGTTCGCCAACGCCATCCGGGCTTCGTTGGCGCAGATCGATACGCACGGCGCAACGATCTCCACGGGCATCGGCATCGCGTCGTTCCCCAAGGATGCCGTCCACGGTGGCGTCCTGCTGCACGTCGCCGACGAGCGTCTGCGCGAGAACAAGTCGGCGGCACCGCCGTCGACGGTCACCGCCGTCGACCCGTCGCAGAGCGCCAACATCAGCGTCTACAAGAGCGCCTGATCGCCCAGCGCGGGCGACCTGCCGAGTCGCCCTCAGGCCCGGCCCACGACCTGCCGATCACCGGAGCAGTGGAGCCCGTCACCGCCCCCACCCCTCCGCCATCCGGGAAGGCCAGCAACCTGGCACTCGTCCAGGGCATGGCCCACACGCGGGACACGCTTGCCCTGTGGCGGGCAGCCCCACGGCCTGTACTAGGTGCCTGGTTCGCCACCAGCCTGCTGATCTCCGTCGGACTGCTGTTGGCGGTCATCGCGGTTGCGCACTACACCACCCCGGATCCCAGCACCGGCGTGCTGCCCGGCATCTTCAACCAGGTCGGCTTGCCCGATGTGATCCACACGATCAGCCGCAATCTGCTCGTGCTGGCCCTGCACTCGCTCGCGTGTGTGGCGGGCTTCATCGCGGGGAGCTCGATGCCGCTGGAAGCTCAGGAACGCGGCGGTGCCTGGGGACTGATCCACGACTATGCCGGTCGATTCGCAATCCTCTTCGTGACCGCGGCAACCACCTTCTCGCTGGTCACCCAGGCCTACATTCTCGGCGGGCTGACCAGCGACATCAGCTCACGGCTGGATCTGCACCACGCAGAGTTCATCGTCCTGCTGCTCCCGCACGCCATCCCCGAGCTCGTCGGACTCTTCCTCCCGCTTGCGGCGTGGCTGCTCGCAAGCCGCCGCGGGGAGTGGCACCAGCTCCTCGCCGCCACCTTCGTGACGACGGCGATCGCGCTGCCCATGGTCCTTGGGGCGGCGCTCATCGAGGTCTACGTGACCCCGGATCTCATCGCCAACCACGCGGGCGTGCGCTGACGCTCCACCGAGCGCATCGACGGAACGTCCAGGCTCGACCGGCCGTTCGGGGACGTTCATGCTCTCGATCTCACCGCCGTTACTTTCCTTTGTATAGTGGTCAGGGAGTCAACCGAAGCGAGAGGTTCCACCGTGGGCGCCATCAACGAAGTCACCGACAACAACTTCCAAGCCGAAGTCATCGAGTCCGAGCAGCCGGTTCTGGTCGACTTCTGGGCCCCCTGGTGCGGCCCGTGCCGCGCCGTCGCTCCGGTCCTGGAGGAGATCGC
>JAEMRF010000018.1 GCA_016463515.1 Solirubrobacteraceae bacterium
TGCACGAAGGCGCCTGGCTCTCGCTCGTGCCGCCGGTCAGTGGCGGCGCGCCGGAACCCGCCGCCGTTCCGGGAGTCTCGGTGGTGGTGACGGAGGCTCCGCTCGACGCAGCAGCGGCCCTTGCGGCGGTCAGCGACCCTGGCGCCGGTGGCACGGTCCTGTTCCAAGGGACCCCGCGGGACGTCGACGCCCTCGACTTCGAGATTCACGCAGAGCTGGCCGAGCGGGAGCTGACGCGCATCGGCGCTGACCTCGCAGCGCGCCACGGCCTCCACGCGATCGCGCTGCACCACCGGTTCGGACGCGTCCCCGCAGCCGAGGCCGCGATCCTCGTCGTGGCAGCAGCTGCGCACCGCGGCCCCGCGTTCGAGGCGGCTCGCGACGCCCTGGACGAAGTCAAGCGACGCGTCCCGATCTGGAAGACCGAGGTCGTGGGGGAGGACACCACGCCTGTCGATGGCGAGGTCGTGGCCGGGGTGCGGACCGTCGCCGATCACCTTGGCGCCCGCCCTGACGCAACGATCGCTCACGACGGTGCGGCGCCGGGCACCCCTGGCCTGGACCCCGGAACCGCGCCTGGTCCAGGCGGCCTCACGCACCTGGCGGCCGATGGGTCCGCGCGGATGGTCGACGTGTCCGACAAGGCGATCACGGATCGCCGCGCACGCGCGATCGCCACCGTCCGGGTCACCCCGTCGACCGCGGCGCTCATCGCCGCAGGCAACATGCCCAAGGGCGAGGTCCTGGCGACCGCCCGGCTCGCCGGCATCATGGCCGCCAAGCGCACCGCCGAACTCATTCCGCTGGCACATCCGCTGCCGCTCACGAAGATCGATGTCTCCGCCACGGTCGACCAGGTCGCCGGCGAAGTTCATCTCGAGGGGTTTGCCCGGACGACCGGCAAGACGGGCGTTGAGATCGAAGCGCTGACCGCGGTCTTGATCGCCGCGCTGACCGTCTACGACATGGTCAAGGCGATCGAGCAGCAGGCGAGCATCGAGGGTGTGCGCGTCGTCGAGAAGGCGGGTGGGCGCCGCGATTTCAGCGTCGATGGCGCTGGGAGTGGGGGACGGGCTGCTGCCCGCTCGGCCCACCAAGCGGGAGGCGCGGCGTCAGACCAACGACCGACGATGGCGAGCCCAGTCCACCAGCGGGAGGCGATGCCGCTGACCATCGCGGCGGTCCACGTGTCGACGTCGCGGACGGCGGGCCGAGCGCCTGATCTGTCGCGGGCGGCGCTCGCCGCCTTCACGGCCCGTGCCGGGTGGACGGTCGCGCACGAGACCATGGTCAGCGACGACCGCGCCGGGATCGCTCAGGCGCTGCGCGACGCCGCAGCCATGCCCGGCGTTGAGCTCGTCCTCACGCTCGGCGGCACGGGGCTCACGCCGGACGACGTGACGCCCGAAGCCACGCTCGATGTGATCGACCGCGAAGCCCCAGGACTGGCCGAGGCGCTGCGAGCAGCGTCGATGGCGGCAACGCCGATGGCGTCGTTGTCACGCGGACGCGCCGGAACACTTGGCGCGGTCGTGATTGTGAACTTGCCAGGGTCGCCGAAGGCCATCGCCGAACTGGAACCCCTGCTCACAGCCGTTTTGCCACACGCTGTCGCCCAAGCCGGACGACCTGTCAAGCCTTGACCAACGCCGCTCGGCGTGCTCGAATTGGGGGCGTCGGCTTGCCGTCCGCGGACCGGCGCGCGCCAGGCGGGCGCCTTTGTGGCCCTGGGGTTGCTACATTCCCTCGTCACATGCCGACTACGAGCCAGCTCGTCCGCAAGGGCCGCACCGCAAAGCCGAAGAAGCTCGCCACCCCGGGTCTGAAGTCCGGGAAGGGCGCGAAGAAGAAGGTCGCCGCTCCTCAGCGGCGCGGTGTTTGCACCCGCGTGTACACCACGACCCCGAAGAAGCCGAACTCGGCGCTCCGGAAGGTCGCCCGTGTTCGCGTGTCCTCTGGCATCGAGGTCACCGCCTACATCCCCGGTGAGGGGCACAACCTGCAGGAGCACTCCGTCGTGCTCGTGCGTGGCGGTCGTGTGAAAGATCTCCCGGGTGTGCGCTACAAGGTTGTGCGCGGCACCCTCGACGCCGCTGGTGTGTCGGACCGTAAGCAGTCCCGCTCCATGTACGGCGTCAAGAAGAAGTAACTAGGACTCCATGCCCCGCCGCGCAGCAGCCCAGATCCGGCCGATCGAGCCGGACTCCGTACATCGTTCCCGTGTCGTCACGCAGGTCATCAACCGCGTGATGCTCGACGGCAAGAAGAGCACCGCCGAGAAGATCGTCTATGACGCACTCGACATCCTCGCTTCCAAGACCGGCGGCGACGCCCTCGAGCAGCTCGAGCTCTCGCTCACCGAGCTGACCCCGCAGCTGGAGGTTCGCTCCCGCCGCGTCGGTGGCGCCACCTACCAGGTTCCGGTCGAAGTTCCGCAGCGTCGCTCACGCACGCTTGCCGTCCGTTGGCTCGTCGAGTTCGCGCGCCAGCGCCGCGAGCGCACGATGGCCGAGCGCCTCGCTGGCGAACTCCTTGATGCGCAGTCGCACCAGGGCGGCGCCTACAAGCGCAAGGACGACATCTTCCGCATGGCGCAGGCCAACAAGGCCTTCGCCCACTACCGCTGGTAGTCATCGCTTTCTGCTCCTCCTGACCGAGGAGCCACGAAGTCTCCGAACGGCGCGTCTGCATCCAGGCGCGCCGTTCGTCGTTTCGGCGGCAAGGTCGCTATAGTCGATCCTCGCGCTAGCTACCCGCTGGCGCGCCTGCTTGCCCTGATGGCTTTCCCCGGGGCTCGCTCGACTTCCGCGCGCGGGAGTCGACGGTCGCCGCCTGCCGGTCGCCACGCCTCGCCTCCTCTTTCACACAGGCCCTCTCTCACGCCCATGCCCCGCGAATTCACACTCGAGAAGACCCGCAACATCGGGATCATGGCTCACGTCGACGCCGGCAAGACGACGACGACTGAGCGCATCCTCTTCTACACCGGTCGTAACTACAAGATCGGTGAGGTCCACGACGGTGGCGCCACCATGGACTGGATGGAGCAGGAGCAGGAGCGTGGCATCACGATCACCTCCGCTGCGACGACCGCCCAGTGGAACAACCACCGGATCAACATCATTGATACCCCGGGCCACGTCGACTTCACCGTCGAAGTGCAGCGCTCCCTGCGCGTGCTCGACGGTTCCGTTGCCGTGTTCGACTCGGTCGCCGGCGTCGAGCCGCAGTCCGAGACGGTGTGGCGTCAGGCCAACGACTACGGCGTGCCGCGCATCGCCTACGTCAACAAGATGGACCGCACCGGTGCCGACTTCGAGATGTCGGTCCGCACGATGATCGATCGTCTCGGCGCCAACGCCATCCCGATCCAGCTGCCGATCGGCTCCGAGGGCGAGTTCGAGGGCATCATCGACCTCGTCGCCTTCAAGGCCATCTACTACCGCGACGACCTCGGTCAGGAAGTCGACGTCATCGACATCCCCGAGGACCTCCTGCCCGCCGCTGAGCAGGCTCGCGAGACGCTGCTCGACGCCGTCGCCGACCACAACGATGAGGTCATGGAGCTGCACCTCGAGGGTGAAGACATCCCCGAGGACCTCCTCAAGAAGGCCATCCGCGCCGCGACGATCGACCTGTCGATCAACCCGGTCCTGTGTGGCTCTTCCTTCAAGAACAAGGGCGTGCAGCCCCTGCTCGACGCCGTCGTCGACTACCTGCCGAGCCCGCTCGACGTTCCCGCCATCAAGGGCTTCGAGGTCGACAAGACCGGCGAGCAGGGCGACGAGACCGAGCGTCCGAGCTCCGACGACGCACCGTTCGCGGCCATCGGCTTCAAGATCATGACCGACCCGCACGTCGGTTCGCTCACGTTCTTCCGCGTGTACTCCGGCACCCTGAACAAGGGTGACTCGGTGCTGAACCCGCGTACGGGTCGCACCGAGCGCATCGGCCGCATCCTCGAGATGCACGCCAACGACCGCAAGGACATCGACAAGGTCTACGCCGGCGACATCGCCGCTGCCGTGGGCCTGAAGTCGGTCGTCACCGGCGACACGCTCTGCGTCTCGTCGAGCCCGGTCGTGCTCGAGTCGATGAACTTCCCCGAGCCGGTCATCAAGGTCTCGGTCGAGCCGAAGACCAAGTCCGACCAGGAGAAGATGTCGATCGCTCTGGGCCGCCTGGCTCAGGAGGATCCGACCTTCCGCGTGGAGACCAACGAGGAGTCCGGCCAGACCGAGATCTCCGGCATGGGCGAGCTGCACCTCGAGGTCCTCGTGGACCGCATGAAGCGCGAGTTCAAGGTCGAGGCCAGCGTCGGTAAGCCGCAGGTCTCCTACCGCGAGACCGTCAAGGGCACCGCGAGCAAGGTCGAGGGTCGCTTCGTCCGTCAGACCGGTGGCTCGGGCCAGTACGGCATCGTGTACTTCGACATCGAGCCGAACGAGCCCAACGAGGGCTTCACGTTCGTCAACGCCACCAAGGGTGGCTCGGTGCCGAGCGAATACATCAAGGCTGTCAACCAGGGCGCTGCCGAGGCCATGGGCTCCGGTCCGCTCGCTGGCTACCCGCTCGTCGACGTGAAGATCACGCTGATCGACGGCAAGTCGCACGACACCGACTCGTCCGAGATCGCCTTCAAGGTCGCCGGCTCGCTCGGTGCTCAGGAGGCCGTCAAGCGCGCCAAGCCGACCTTGCTTGAGCCCATCTTCGCTGTCACCGTCGTCACGCCGGAGGACTACGTCGGCGATGTCATCGGTGACCTCTCGCGCCGTCGTGGACGGGTCGAGGGTCAGGAACGTCGCGGCAACGCGATCGAGATCACCGGCCGCGTTCCGCTGTCGGAGATGTTCGGGTACGCCACCGACCTGCGCTCGATGAGCCAGGGTCGCGCGGCATACACGATGCAGTTCGACAGCTACGACGACGTGCCTTCGCACGTCGCCGAGCAGGTCATCGGTGCGCGCCGCGGCGAAGCGGTCAGCGCATAAACAATTTCGCTAGGTTCTCGGGGTTGCCCGAGGCCAGTCTTTAGGAGAATCAAGTGGGTAAGGAAAAGTTCGAGCGCGGCAAGCCGCACGTCAACGTCGGCACCATCGGTCACGTCGACCATGGCAAGACCACGCTGACGGCAGCCATCACCAAGGTCCTTTCGGAGACCTACGGTGGCGGCGAGGTCCGCTCGTTCGCAGACATCGACAACGCTCCCGAGGAGCGCGAGCGTGGCATCACGATCGCGACCTCGCACGTTGAGTACGAGTCCGCGAACCGCCACTACGCGCACGTCGACTGCCCCGGGCACGCCGACTACGTGAAGAACATGATCACCGGCGCAGCCCAGATGGACGGCGGCATCCTCGTGGTGTCGGCTCCGGACGGTCCGGCCCCGCAGACGCGTGAGCACATCCTGCTCGCTCGCCAGGTCGGCGTGCCGTACCTGGTCGTGTTCCTCAACAAGGCCGACATGGTCGACGACGAGGAGCTCATCGAGCTCGTCGAGGAAGAGGTCAAGGACCTCCTCAACGAGTACGACTTCCCGGGCGAGGAGACCCCCTTCATCGTGGGCTCGGCCCTGAAGGCGCTCGAGGGCGACGCAGAGTACGCCGCCAAGATCGTGGAGCTCGCTGAGGCTCTCGACTCCTACATCCCGGAGCCGGAGCGCGACCTCGACAAGCCGTTCCTCATGCCGGTCGAGGACGTCTTCTCGATCACGGGTCGTGGCACCGTTGCCACGGGCCGCATCGAGCAGGGCATCGTCAAGGGTGGCGAGGAAGTCGAGATCGTCGGCATCCGCCCGACCACCAAGACGACCATCACCGCCGTCGAGATGTTCCGCAAGACCCTCGACGAGGGTCGCGCAGGCGAGAACGTCGGCGCCCTGCTGCGTGGCACCAAGCGTGACGAGATCGAGCGCGGGCAGGTCCTCTGCAAGCCGGGTTCGATCACGCCGCACACGAAGTTCAAGGCTGAGGTCTACATCCTCAAGAAGGAGGAGGGTGGCCGTCACACGCCGTTCTTCACCGGCTACCGCCCGCAGTTCTACTTCCGCACCACCGACGTGACCGGCGTCGCCAACCTGCCCGAGGGCACGGAAATGGTCATGCCCGGCGACAACGTCACCATGGACATCGAGCTGATCCAGCCGATCGCCATGGATGCCGGCCTCCGTTTCGCCATCCGTGAGGGTGGTCGTACGGTCGGCTCCGGCATCGTTGCCGACGTCATCGAGTAGCTCACCGCTACCCACACTGCGCGATAGGGGCGCGGTCCGCTACCATGGCGGGCCGCGCCCTTTGCACGCCCGGGCTGACCGCCCAGTGTGCTAGCGCAGCCGCCTCTCTCCGAGGCACCCAGCTCTTCGGAGCACCCAGGCCTTCCGGCCGCCCGCCGCGCCCCTGCGCGGCCCGCGCAAAGCGCCTCGTCGCCGCGCGTCCGTTCAAACCAGACTTGTCACCCTTTCACCCGCGCGAACTGCGCACGAGAAGAAGTAGCGCCTAATGGCCGCAGTCATCCAAAATAAGATTCGCATCCGCCTGAAGGCGTACGACCACCAAGCCATCGAGAACGCCGCGAAGGAAATCGTCGAGACGGCCACGCGCACTGGCGCGACCGTTGCCGGCCCGATCCCGCTGCCGACCGAGAAGAACGTGTACTGCGTCATCCGCTCGCCGTTCAAGGACAAAGACTCCCGCGAGCACTTCGAGATCCGCACGCACAAGCGGCTCATCGACATCCTCGGCCCGACCCCCAAGACCGTCGACAGCCTTCAGCGCCTGGATCACCTCCCGCGCGGCGTCGACATCGAGATCCGGATCTGATCGTGGCTGCCATTCTCGCGAAGAAGCTGGGCATGACCCAGCTGTTCCAGGAAGACGGTTCGGTTGCCCGCGTGACGGTCCTCGAGGCCGGCCCGTGCCCCGTGACCGCAGTGCGCACCGCCAAGGGCGACGGCTACGACGCCGTGCAGCTCGCCTTCGGTGCCATCAAGGAGAAGAACCTCTCCAAGGCCGAGCGGGGTCACCTCGCCAAGGCCGACGCCGGTCCGCTGCGCCACGTGCGCGAGTTCCGCGGTGAGACGGGCGCCCAGTTGGGCGACACCCTCACCGTCGAGCAGTTCGAGATCGGCGACAAGCTCAAGGTCGCCGGCACCTCGAAGGGCAAGGGCTTCCAGGGCACCGTCAAGCGCCACAACTTCTCTCGTGGTCCGGTCTCCCACGGCTCGCACAACGTGCGCGCCCCGGGTTCGATCGGTGCGTCGGCATGGCCGGCGCGCGTGATGAAGGGCATCCGTGGGCCGGGTCAGATGGGCAACAAGCGCATCACCCAGAAGGGCCTCACGGTCGTCCGCATCGACGCCGACCGCAACCTGCTGATCGTCCGTGGCTCCGTGCCCGGGCCGACGAACGGCCTCGTGGAGGTGCGTACCGATGCCTAGCGCTCCGATCCTCAACGGCAAGGGCGACGTCAAACTCGACGACGTCGTCTTCGGTGCCGAGTTCCACCCGTCGCTGGTGCACGAAGCGGTCCGCGCCGAGCAGGCTGCTCGTCGTCAGGGCACGCACGCCAGCCGTAACCGCGCGCTCATTCGCGGCGGCGGCATCAAGCCGTTCCGCCAGAAGGGCACCGGCCGCGCACGTCAGGGCACCAACCGTGCCCCGCAGATGACGGGCGGTGCTGTGGTCTTCGGTCCGCAGCCGCGCCACTACACCTTCAAGGTCAACCGCAAGGAGCGCGCAGCCGCGCTGCGTAGCGCCCTGTCCGTGCACGGAGCCCGCTCGTCGGTCGCCCTGTTCGAGACGGCCTCGTTTGACCCGCCGAAGACCAAGAAGGGCCTCGAGCTCCTCTCCGGCTGGGGCCGTAAGGGCGCCACGCTGGTCGTCCTCACGGACGCGCAGGAAATGGTGTCCCGTTCCTTCCGGAACCTCGACAAGGTCCGCGTGCTCCCCGTGAGCGAGGTCGGCGTCGCCGATCTGATCCGCGCGTCGAACCTCCTGCTTTCGCAGGAGTCCCTCGACGAGCTGACCACGCGCGCCTCCAAGGTTCCCAACCGCCAGGGAGCAGGTGCGTGATGGACGCGACTCAGGTTCTCATCCGTCCGATCATCTCGGAGAAGTCGTACGTGCTCGCGCTCGCGGGCAACAAGTACACCTTCCGCGTCCACCCGGACGCCCACAAGATCCAGATCCGCCAAGCTGTCGAAGAGCTCTTCGACGTGGCAGTCCTCGACGTGCGCACGGCGTCCGTCAAGGGCAAGCCCAAGCGCCGCGGTCTGAACCATGGGCGTACGCGTGACTGGAAGAAGGCCATCGTCACGGTGGCACCCGGCCAGATCATCCCCGTCTTCGAGGGCCTCCAGGGGCTGGAGGACTAGCGCATGCCCGTTCGCAAGCCAAAGCCGACCAGCCCTGGTCTCCGTTTCGTCTCTTACAGCGACTTCGCGGAGATCACCAAGGTTGGTCCGGAAAAGACCCTCACCGAGGGTCTCAAGAAGAGTGGCGGCCGTAACAACAACGGCCGCAAGACCGCCCGCCATCGTGGCGGCGGCGCCAAGCGTCTGTACCGCAAGATCGACTTCAAGCGCACGAAGGACGGCATCCCCGCCACCGTGCACTCGATCGAGTACGACCCGAACCGCACCGCCAACATCGCCCTGCTGCACTACGCAGACGGCGAGAAGGCCTACATCCTCGCTCCGGCGCGGTTGAAGGTCGGCATGACCGTGCAGTCGGGCCCCGGCTCGGACATCACCGTCGGCAACACGCTCGAGCTCGGTCAGATGCCCACGGGTACGATCGTGCACAACGTGGAGCTGCAGCCCGGTCGCGGCGGCCAGCTCGGTCGCTCCGCCGGCACGTCGATCCAGCTCATGGCAAAGGACAACGGCACAGCCACGCTGCGCCTGCCGTCCGGCGAGATGCGCATCGTGCGCGATGTGTGCCGCGGCACCATCGGTGCGATCGGCAACGCTGAGCACAAGAACATCTCGATCGGCAAGGCCGGCCGCAAGCGTCACATGGGTGTTCGCCCGCAGACGCGCGGTGTGGCCATGAACCCCGTCGACCACCCGCACGGTGGTGGCGAGGGCTCCAAGACCGCTGGTCGTCATCCGGTTACCCCGTGGGGCAAGCCCACGCTGGGGTACCGCACCCGTAAGAAGAACAAGGCGTCCGACCGCTACATCGTGCGCGGGCGTAAGCGAGGCAAGCGATGAGCCGCTCATCCAAGAAGGGCCCGTGGGTCGAAGAGCGGCTCATGGGTCGCGTCGAGGCTCAGAACACGTCGGGCAAGCGCACGGTCATCAAGACCTGGTCGCGCGCATCGACGATCTTTCCCGAGTTCGTCGGCCACACGATCGCCGTCCACGACGGGCGCAAGCACGTTCCCGTGTTCGTGAGCGAGGCGATGGTCGGGCACAAGCTCGGCGAGTTCGCCCCCACCCGTACCTTCAAGGGCCACGCTGGCTCCGGCAAGGTTCGCTAGGACTTTCATGACTGAAGAAGAGAAGAACGAGCCGGCCGAGCCGGTTACGGGGCAGGACCCGGCGCCCGAGTCTGAGACGACCAAGGCTGCTCCCGCAAAGAAGCCCGCCGCCAAGAAGGCACCGGCCGCCAAGGCCGCTGCTGAGGGCGACGACGCTGCGGAGACGAAGCCGGCCGCCAAGAAGGCGCCCGCAAAGAAGCCCGCTGCCGCCAAGGCGGAAGCTGACGGCGAGAAGCCGGCGGCTGCCAAGAAGGCTCCGGCCAAGACGACCGCTGCCAAGGCAGAGGGCGACGACGCCGCTGCTGAGGCCAAGCCGAAGGCTCCTGCGCGCCGCCAGCCGGCCGCGAAGAAGGCCGAAGCCGCTGCTGAAGCCAAGACCGCGACCGCACAAAAGCCCCGCCCGACGCGCTCGCGCCGTGGCAAGCCTGCTGAGGCCATCACGGTCCGCGCGCAGGCCAAGTTCGTGCGCTCGTCGGCCCGCAAGGCCCGTCTGGTCTGCGACCACATCCGCGAGACCGATGTCGAGAAGGCCCGGACCATCCTGGCTCACTCGCCGCGGTCCGTTGCCCGCGACTGGAGCAAGGTGCTCGAGTCCGCGGTCGCCAACGCGGAGCACAACCACGCCCTGGACGCCGAGGATCTCAAGATCGTCGCCGTATTCGCTGATGAGGGTCCGACCCTCAAGCGCTTCCAGCCGCGTGCCCAAGGTCGCGCCTTCCGCATCCGGAAGCGCACCACCCACCTCACGATCCTCCTCGGATCCAAGGAGTAACCGTGGGCCAGAAAGTTCACCCCGAGTCCCTTCGCGTCGGCTACATCCACGATTGGCGTAGCACGTGGTTCAACGAGCGTCAGTTCGCTGACTGGCTCGAAGAAGACATCCGGATTCGCCGTCACATCAACCACAAGCTCGCGCACGCTGGCCTGTCCGACATCCTGATTCGCAAGAACGCTCAGGAAGTCGAGGTCGACATCAACACCGCGCGGCCCGGCATCGTCATCGGCAAGTCCGGTAGCGAAGTCGACGCCCTGCGCCGCGAGCTGCATGCCCTCACCGCCAAGTCGGTGAAGGTCAACATCCTCGAGATCAAGCGCCCCGAGCTCGACGCGAAGCTGGTCAGCCAGTCGATCGCCGAGCAGCTGCAGAACCGCGTGGCCTTCCGCCGCGCGATGAAGCGCGCACTCCAGAGCGCCATCCGCTCTGGCGCCAAGGGCTGCAAGATCCAGGTCTCCGGCCGCCTCGGCGGTTCGGAAATGGCTCGCACCGAGGCCTACAGCGAGGGTCGCGTGCCGCTGCACACGCTCCGCGCCGACATCGACTACGGCTTCTACGAGGCCCGCACGACGTTCGGCCGCATCGGCGTCAAGGTGTGGATCAACAAGGGCGAGATCATGCCCGACGGCTACACGCACTCCGATCTCACCGACATCGATTCCCCGTCCCCCGCAGGCGCCCCTGGCGACCGCGGTGGTCGTGACGGCCGCGGTGACCGCGGTCGTGGCGGCCCGGGCGGTGGCGGTGGCGGCGGTCGCGGTCGCGGACCTGGTGGTCCCGGCGGCGGTCGTGGTCCGGGCGGCGGTCGTGGACCTGGTGGTCCCGGCGGCGGTCGTGGTCCCGGTGGTCCGGGCGGCGGTCGTGGACCTGGTGGTCCCGGCGGCGGTCGTCCCGGTGGCGGCGGTGGCCGTCCCGGTGGCTTCGGTGGTGGCGGCGGTCGTGGACCCGGTGGTCCGGGCGGCGGTCGTCCCGGTGGCGGCGGTGGCCGTCCTGGTGGTCCGGGCGGTCGCCCGGGCGGAGGTGCTCGTTAATGCTCGCTCCTAAGCGTGTAAAGCACCGCAAGGTGCACCGTGGCCGTCGCGCTGGCTTCAGCCGCGGCCAGACCAGCGTCCAGTTCGGCGAGTACGGCCTCAAGTCGCTCGACGCCGGCTGGCTCACCAACCGCCAGATCGAGGCAGCGCGTATTGCGATGACTCGCAAGATCAAGCGTGGCGGCAAGGTGTGGATCAACGTCTTCCCGGACAAGCCCTACACGAAGAAGCCTGCCGAGACCCGCATGGGTTCCGGTAAGGGTTCGCCGGAGGGCTGGGTCGCCGTCGTGAAGCCCGGTCGTGTGATGTTCGAGCTCTCCGGTGTGCCGGAGCCGCTCGCTCGCGAGGCCATGCGCCTCGCCGGCCACAAGCTTCCGGTCCGCACCAAGTTCGTCACCCGTGAAGGGAGCGACGTCTAAATGCGCGCCAACGAACTGCGTGAGCTCCCCGAGGGCGAGCTCACCACTCACATCGAGACCCAGCGCCGGGAGCTTTTCGGCCTGCGGTTCCAGCACGCGACGGGGTCCCTCGAGGACACCTCCGCGCTGCGTAACGCCAAGCGCGAGCTCGCTCGCGCACTCACGGTCGCAAACCAGCGCCGTGCGACGACCAACACTGAATCCTGATGGCTGACGAGACCGAGAACCCCGAGGCCGGCGAAGAGACCACGGCCCCCGTGGCCGCGGCTCCCGCCGAGCCCGTCGAAAAGGTGCACCCGAAGGTGGCGCGCAAGCAGAAGCGCAGCGCCCACACCGGGACCCACAACGAGGCACGTACCGCTGAGGAGCGCCAGGCTGAGCGCCAGGCCCTTCGCAAGCAGAACGCCCTTGCACGTACGCGCCGTCGCGGCCAGGAGCGGGCCAAGGCCACGCCTTCGGGCCTGCCCGGCACGCCCAAGCCCGAGCACGGCGAAGGCCGCAAGCTCGTGCGTACCGGCACCGTCGTGTCCGCCAAGCCGGACAAGACGATCACCGTGCGTATCGACGTGGCTCGTCGTCACCGTAAGTACAAGAAGATCGTTCGTTCGTCGTCGAAGATCCACGTCCATGACGTGAACAACGATGCGAACGAGGGCGACGTCGTGAAGGTGATCGAGAGCCGTCCGCTCTCGGCGACCAAGCGGTGGAACCTGGTCGAGATCCTGGAGCGCGCTCGATGATCCAGAACGAATCACGTCTCAAGGTCGCCGACAACACCGGCGCCCGCGAGATCCTCTGCATCCGCGTGCACGGTGGCTCCAAGCGCCGCTACGCCTTCGTCGGCGATGTCATCACCGCCACGGTGAAGCAGGCGACGCCGAACGGCTCCGTCAAGAAGGGCGAGGTCGTCAAGGCCGTCATCGTCCGCACGAAAAAGACCTATGGCCGCGCCGACGGCACCGCGATCTCGTTCGACGAGAACGCCGCGGTGATCATCGATGCCGCCAACAACCCGCGGGGCACCCGCATCTTCGGCCCTGTGGCTCGCGAACTTCGCGACCGCAGCTTCATGAAGATCGTGTCCCTCGCTCCTGAGGTGCTCTAAGCCAATGGCACTCCGTATCCGTACCGACGACGAGGTATTCGTCATCGCCGGCAAAGACAAGGGCAAGACCGGCAAGGTCCTGCGCGTCGAAGCTGACCGCGATCGCGTCTACGTCTCCGGTATCAACATCCGAACCAAGCACGTCAAGCCCCTTCCGGGCTCGAGCGAGCCAGGCGGCATCGTCAAGGAGGAGGCTCCGGTCCACGTTTCGAACGTGTCCCTGATCGACCCCAAGGACGGAAAGCCGACCCGCGTTCGCTCCGAAATCCGCGACGGCCAGAAGGTCCGCGTGGGTGTGCGTTCAGGGGAGATCATCTGATGACTCAGACCGCAGCACCTTCGCGCCTGCGTGCGCAGTACATCGAGACCGTGCGTCCGAAGCTCAAAGACGAGCTCGGCTACACCTCGATCATGCAGGTCCCGGCCATCGAAAAGGTGACCGTCAACATGGGCGTCGGCGACGCCAAGCAGGACCGCAAGGTTCTCGAGAACGCCACGCAGCAGCTCGCGCAGATCACGGGTCAGAAGCCCAACGTCCGCCGTGCTCGCAAGTCCATCGCGGCCTTCAAGCTCCGCGAGGAGATGCCCGTCGGCGTCGCCGTCACCCTTCGCGGTGACCGCGCCTACGAGTTCATCGACCGTTACATCTCCGTCGCTCTGCCGCGCATGCGCGACTTCAGCGGACTCAAGCGCACCTCGTTCGACGGCCGCGGGAACTACTCCGTGGGCGTCAAGGAACAGGTGATCTTCCCGGAGATCGACTACGACAAGGTCGACCAGATCCGTGGTCTCGACATCACGATCACGACCTCCGCTCAGACCGACAAGGAAGCGCTCGCGCTGCTCCTCGCTCTCGGTCTGCCGTTCACGAAGGAGAGCCGCTAGCATGGCGAAGACTTCTCAGCGCGTTCGGCAAGCCCGTCCGCAGAAGTACAAGACCCGCGAGTACTCGCGCTGCCGCAAGTGCGGCCGTCCTCGCTCCGTTTACCGCAAGTTCGGCGTCTGCCGCGTGTGTCTGCGTGAGCTCGCCCACCGGGGAATGATCCCCGGTATGACCAAGTCGTCCTGGTAGTCCCGTGAGTTCGTTCTCCGATCCCATCGCCGATCTCCTCACCCGTGTCCGCAACGCGATTCGCGCTGCGCACACGACGGTCGAGATCCCGACGTCCAAGGTGAAGCTCGAAGTCGTCCGCATCCTTCAGGAGCAGGGCTACATCGAGTCCCACGAGATCATTCCGGCTACGGAAGATCGCCCCTACCCGCTCGTCCGCGTCGTCCTCAAGTACACGTCCGACCGTCGCTCCGCGATCTCCGGCCTGCGCCGGGTCTCGCGCCCCGGTCGCCGTCACTACGTGGGCGCCTCGAACATCCCCAAGGTGTTCGGCGGCATGGGCACGGCCATTGTTTCCACCTCCAAAGGCGTGATGACCGGTCACGACGCCCGCAAAGCTGGCGTCGGCGGCGAGGTCCTCGCGGAGGTCTGGTAGCCATGAGCCGCGTAGGTCGTCTTCCGGTTCCCGTGCCAAGCGGGGTTACCGTCACCATCGAGCCCGAGCTGGTTGCCGTCAAGGGGCCCCTCGGTGAGCTCTCCGAGCGCATTGCGCTCGACATCAACGTCGAGCACCAGGGCGACGAGCTGATCGTCACCCGCCCGACGGACCGTGGTGAGCACCGTGCCCTGCATGGTCTCACGCGTTCGCTCCTGGCCAACATGGTCTTGGGCGTCACCACCGGTTTCACCAAGACCCTCGAGCTCACCGGCGTCGGTTACCGCGCCCAGCTCAAGGGCAAGGACCTCGAGCTTGCGCTCGGGTACTCCCACCCCGTCCCGGTCTCCGCACCTGAGGGGATCGAGTTCGAGGTCCCGCAGCCCACACGCATCATCGTGAAGGGCAGCAACAAGCAGCAGGTCGGCGAGATCGCCGCTTACATCCGTAAGCAGCGGCCGCCGGAGCCCTACAAGGGCAAGGGCATCAAGTACGAGGGCGAGCACATCGTCCGGAAGGTCGGTAAGCGAGCATGAGTCTCGTCACCAAAGAGAGCCGGCGCCTCAAGCGCCGCCGCCGTGTCCGCGCAAAGGTCAGCGGCACCGCGGAGCGTCCCCGCGTGTCCGTGCGTCGCACGAACCGTGGCATCTTCGCTCAGCTCATCGACGACCTCAACGGCCACACGATCGCTTCGGTCTCGTGGACCGAGGCGCCGCTCAAGGACCTCAAGGCCTCTGAGCAGGCTGCAGCCGCTGGCAAGCTCCTCGCGGAGCGCGCCAAGGCTGCCGGCATCGAGGTCGCTGTGTTTGATCGCGGCGGCTACCAGTACCACGGACGGGTCGCAGCGTTTGCTGAGGCCGTCCGCGAGGGAGGGCTGCAGCTGTGACCACCGTTACCGACCGCGCCGTGCGTCCTGAGGGTTACGACCTTCAGGAGCGCGTCGTTGAGATCAACCGCGTTGCCAAGGTCGTCAAGGGCGGCCGTCGCTTCAGCTTCACCGCGCTCGTCGTCGTTGGCGATGAGAAGGAAGTCGTTGGCATCGGCTACGGCAAGGCCAACGAGGTCCCGCTGGCGATCCAGAAGGGCGTCGAGCAGGCCAAGAAGAACCTGTTCAAGGTGCCCAAGCACGGCTCGACCATCACCCACCAGGTGCTGGGCGAGTTCAACTCGGGCAGCGTGCTGCTCAAGCCGGCATCCGCCGGTACCGGCGTCATTGCCGGTGGTGGCGTCCGCGCCGTGCTCGAGCTGGCTGGCATCCACGACATCCTGTCCAAGTCGCTCGGTTCCCAGAACCCGATCAACCTCGTGAAGGCCACGATCGCTGGCCTGCGCGAGCTCCGCACCCCGGTGGAGGTCGCGCAGTTGCGCGGCATCACCGTCGCGGAGGTGCTCGGTCTCTCGGGCGAGCAGCGTGGGCGCAATGGTGCTGACGCTGACGCCGCTGCTGCGGCTGACGGCACGGCTACCGCTGTGGTCGACGCTCCGGCTCCGGCTGAAGCTGAAGCTGAGGCTGAGGCTCCCGCCGAGGAGAAGAAGCCGGCTGCCAAGAAGGCTCCGGCGAAGAAGCCGGCTGCCAAGAAGGCACCCGCCAAGAAGGCTGACGAGACTCCCGCCGAGGAGACTCCGGCAGTCGAGGAGCCCAAGGCCGAGGCCGAGGCAGCTCCCGTCGAGGAGCCCAAGGCCGACGCTGCTACCGAAGCTCCCGCCGCTGAGGCAGAGGCTTCGGAGGAGACCACGTCATGAGCGCCCTGAAGGTCACCCAGGTCAAGTCGAAGATCGGCTCTGACAAGACGCAGCTCGACACGCTGCGCTCGCTCGGCCTTCGCCGCATCGGCCACACGGTCGAGGTCAAGGACAACCCGCAGACGCGTGGCATGCTCCACCGCGTCCGTCACCTCATCCAGGTCAACGATGACTGATCAGACTGACACTCCACAGGCGCTCGACCCCAACGAGATCGGGCTGCACACGCTGAGCCCGGCTCCGGGCAGCCGCAAGCCGCGCAAGCGCGTCGGCCGCGGCGAAGGCTCGGGCACCGGCAAGACGTCCGGCCGTGGCCAGAAGGGCTACGGCTCGCGTGCCGGCTCCAAGGACCGGTCGCACTTCGAGGGCGGCCAGACGCCGACGCACATGCGTCTGCGCAAGCTCCGCGGCCCGAACAAGAAGATGTCGATGCCGTTCGAGCCGTTCCGCACGCACACGCAGAGCGTGACGCTGTTCGACCTCGAGAAGCGTTTCGACGCCGGCGCCGAAGTGACTCCCGAGTCGCTGAAGGCTCTCGGCCTCGCCAACCGCAAGCACGACATCAAGCTGCTCGGCAACGGCACGCTCACCAAGAAGCTGACCGTGCGTTTGCACGGCGCCAGCAAGAGCGCGATCGCGGCCGTCGAAGCTGCTGGTGGCTCGTTCGAGCCGATCGGCGGCGCCTCGGCGCCGTCCGCAGAGTAGCCTCCGCACCGTCCCATGCTGCGCACCGTTCTGAGCGCCTTCACGGTCCCTGAGATCCGGAAGAAGCTCCTCTTCACCGCCTTCGTCCTCGCCCTCTATCGGCTTGGAGCTCACATCCCCGTCCCTGGCGCCAATGCCGCGGCGATTGAGAGCCTCCAAGAACAGCTGGGCGGAGGCGGGGTGCTGCAGCTCCTGAACACGTTCTCGGGCGGCTCGCTGTCCCGTGTGGCGCTGTTCGCGCTGGGCATCATGCCCTACATCACCGCGTCGATCATCCTGCAGCTGCTGACCGTCGTCGTCCCCTCCCTGGAGAAGCTCCAGAAAGAGGGCGAGGTCGGCCAGACCAAGATCACGCAGTACACGCGCTTCCTCACCGTCGGGCTCGCATTCGCCCAGTCGGTGGGTTACGTGTTCCTCTTCCGCTCGTTCTCGGCGCAGGCCGGGCAGGAGCTGATCCCCGAGTTCACCTTCATCCCGGTGTTCATCATCGTGCTCTCGCTCACCGCAGGCTGCATCGTGGTGATGTGGATGGGCGAGCTCATCACGCAGCGCGGTATCGGCAACGGCATCTCGCTGATGATCTTTGCCTCGATCGTCGCCGGTCTCCCCGGCGGCATCCAGAGCTGGTGGAACTCCCCTGACCAGGTCTTCAAGGTCATCATGCCCTTCCTGGCGCTCGCCATCATCGCGGCGATCGTGTTCATCCAAGAGGGCCAGCGGCGGATTCCGATCCAGTACGCCAAGCGCGTCATCGGCAAACGCATGATGAGCGGCGGCCAGACCTACCTGCCGCTGCGCGTGAACATGGCCGGTGTCATCCCCGTGATCTTCGCGGCTTCGCTGCTCGCCTTCCCGGCGACCATCGGTCAGCTCACGGGCACGGGGTGGGGGCAGGACGTCGCCGACTTCTTCGTCGCCGGCAACGCGCCGTACCTCATCTTCGAGGCACTGCTGATCATCCTGTTCACGTACTTCTACACCGCGGTCACGTTCAACCCGGTGGACCAGGCCGACAACCTGCGCAAGTACGGCGGGTTCATTCCCGGAGTACGCCCAGGCCGTCCGACCGCCGAGTTCCTCGACCGCATCCTGGCCCGGCTCACCTTCCCTGGTGCGCTGTACCTCGCCGCGGTTGCTGCGATTCCGACACTGATCATCAACCAGACCAATGCCGACTTCTTCTTCGGTGGCACGTCGCTGCTGATCGTGATCGGCGTCGCCCTGGACACCATGAAGCAGCTCGAAGCGCAGCTGATGATGCGCAACTACGAGGGGTACCTCGGGCGCTGAGCCCCCGGCGACGCCCCCTCGCCCGTCCTGACTGGGCGGCGCTCAGCACGACCTCTTTGTTCGGCGCGCCTCGCTTGAGGCGCGCCGAACTTTTTTGGTGTGAACCCCGTGTTTCCGGGGTTTGCGACCTCTGCGCGACCCTCCGCGGAGCGCGAGGCCCGCGAACTGTGTAACTTCCGCCGCCCGTGGCCGAGCTGAATCTCATCCTCGTTGGACCGCCCGGCGCCGGTAAAGGCACCCAGGCCGAGCGGATCACCGAAGACTTCAACCTCCCGTACATCGCGACCGGCAACATCTTGCGTGCCGCCGTCGCCGAGGGCACTGAGCTCGGTCTCAAGGCCAAGGGCTTCATGGATGCCGGCGGCCTGGTCCCCGACGACGTGATCATCGGCGTGATCCTGGATCGCCTCCAGGCCGAAGATGCGGCTGAGGGCTTCCTGCTCGACGGCTTCCCGCGTACGGTCCCGCAAGCTGAGGCACTCGGTGCCGACCTGTCCAGCCTCGGCCGCCAGCTTACGGCGGTCCTCCTGATCGACGTGTCCGACGACGAAGTCATCCGCCGCCTCTCCGGTCGCCGCGTGTCGGCGAAGACGGGCCGCGTCTACCACGTGGAGTTCGACCCGCCGAAGAACGAGGGCGTCTGCGACGTCGACGGCTCGCGGCTGATCCAGCGCGACGACGACAAGCCCGAGACGATCAAGAACCGTCTGGCCGTCTACCACGAGCAGACCGAACCCCTCGTAGACTTCTACTCGAACCTTGGACTCCTGCGCCGTTTCGACGGCTCGCGTCCGCCGGCTGAGGTCCATGACCGCATCCGCGCGCAGATCGCGGCGCTCCGCGTGGAGGGCAGTCTCTAACCGAGACTGCCTCGCGGCGCGGGTCCCCTTTCCGGCCGGCTTCCGGCAGAGGAACCCATGATCGTCACGAAGTCACCCGCAGAACTCGACGCGATGGCCGAGTCCGGCGATCTCCTCGTTCGCGTCCACGAACTCATCACTTCGATGGTGGGCCCGGGCGTCACGCCGCTGGAGCTCGATCGAGCCGCTGAAGAGATGATCCGCTCCGAAGGTGCGGTGCCGTCCTTCAAGGGCTTCCATGGCTACCCCGCGTCGCTCTGCATCTCGCCCAACGACATGGTCGTCCACGGCATCCCAGACAAGCGCGCCTTCGTCGAGGGCGACATCGTCTCGATCGACTGCGGCGTCACGCTCGGCGGCTGGGTCGCCGACGCGGCCGTCACGCACCTGATCGGTGAGGTGTCCGACGAAGCGCGTCACCTGTCGGACAAGACCCTGGAGTCGCTGCTCGCGGCCGTGCCCCAGTGCGTGCCCGGCAATCGCATCGGCGACATCGGCCATGCCGTGCAGACCGTGGTCGAGGATGCAGGCCTCACGATCGTGACCTCGCTCGTCGGCCATGGGGTGGGGCGCTCGATGCATGAGGACCCCCAGGTGCCCAACTACGGCAAACCTGGTCGCGGTGCCCGGCTGACCGCCGGCATGGTGCTGGCGATCGAGCCGATGGTCACCACCGGCGAGGCCGACGTCTACACCGGCGACGACAACTGGGCGATCTCAACGGTCGACGGTTCCCTCGCGGCCCACCAGGAGTTCACGATCGCGATCACGGCCGATGGCCCGCGCGTTCTGACTCCTTGGCATGAGTCCGTCAAGACCCCGTAGCGCGAGCTGCGGCGTTGTGGGCGAAGAATCCCACAGGCCCGCCGACCCGCTAGACTGCTCAGCAATCGCAGGTTCCGCCTGCATGGACCGTTCAATCGTCCACGCCCGCTAGCGGATAGCCCGGCGGCGCGCTACGGCGCGCGTAGGGCTTCTGCTATCTTTCGCCGTCGCGCTCGGGACACTCGTTCCTTCGTCTCGGCGCCATCCTCTGAGGTTTTCATGAAGGTCCGTCCGTCGGTCAAGCCCATGTGCGAGAAGTGCAAGATCATTCGCCGCCATGGCAACGTTCTTGTCATCTGCACGAACCCGCGCCACAAGCAGCGCCAGGGATAACTCACTCAATGGCTCGTATTGCAGGCATCAACATCCCGCTCAACAAGCGGGCTGAGGTCGGTCTGACCTACATCTACGGCATCGGCCGTCAGACGGCGAACGACATCCTCGCCGAGACCGGCGTCGACAAGGATCGCAAGATTCGCGACCTCACCGAGGACGAGATCTCGCGACTGCGCACTGCTGTTGAGCAGCGCAGCGTCGAAGGCGACCTCCGTCGTGAACGCTCCCAGGACATCAAGCGCCTGATGGAGATCGGTTGCTATCGCGGCATCCGTCACCGCCGCGGCCTCCCGGTCCGCGGTCAGAAGACCAAGACCAATGCGCGTACCCGTAAGGGCCCCAAGCGCATGCAGGTCGCCGGTAAGAAGAAGCCCGGCAAGAAGTAGTAGGACTGAATGCCCGCTCCCAAGCGCCCCGCGCGTGGCCGTCGTAAGCCGAAGAAGAACATTCCTCTCGGCCAGGCCCACATCAAAACCTCTTTCAACAACACGATCGTCTCGCTGACGGATCCCCAGGGCAACGTCATTGCCTGGGAGTCCGCTGGTGGTGCCGGCTTCAAGGGTTCGCGTAAGTCGACCCCGTTCGCTGCACAGGTGACCGCTGACGCCGCTGCTCGCAAGGGCATCGACCAGGGTCTCCAGAAGGTCGAAGTCTTCGTCAAGGGTCCCGGCTCAGGCCGTGAGACCGCGATCCGTTCGCTTCAGGCGGCGGGTCTCGAAGTGCTCAGCGTCCGCGACGTGTCCCCGCAGGCTCACAACGGCTGCCGCCCGCGCAAGCGGCGCCGCGTCTAACCAAGACTCATGACCCGCTCCCGCAACAGCCGCTCCTACTGCCGCGCCCTTCTGGGCGTCGACGGTGGCATGGCTGCTTGCGGGAACGAGTCCGCTTCCGATCGCAACGCGCAGGTGGCCACCCAGTCGCCGAGCGATCTCCGTGTGATGGCCAGCGCCGGCCTGACCACTCCCGAGCGGCGCGCCTTCGCGCCGTCGGCTCTGAAGCTGCTCGTCGCCGAGCGCTCCGCCTAGAGCCAACAAACGATTCCGCGCGATGTCCCCGGGGTGGGCGTCGCGCTCCTTCCGCACTGACCCCAGGACACGCATGCTCGACTTCCAAGTGCCGCAGATCAAGAGCGAGACGGTCGAAGAGACCCGTGGCTCGTTCACCATCGAGCCGCTTGATCGAGGCTTCGGCTACACCTTCGGCAACTCGCTTCGCCGCGTGCTGCTCTCATCGCTTGCCGGTGCCGCCGTCACGTCCGTCCGGATCGAGGGCGTCGCCCACGAGTTCTCGACGATCAACGGCGTCAAGGAGGATGTCACCGACATCGTCCTGAACCTCAAGGGCGTCGTCTGCCGGATGCACTCCGACGCGACCGAGATCGAGGCGTCCGTCGTCGCCAAGGGCCCGGGCGTCATCACCGCCGGCGACATCGACCTGCCCGCCGGCGTCGAAGTCCTCTCCCCGGACGTCCACATCGCGACGCTCGAGCAGGGCACCTCGCTGGAGATGTACCTCACGATCGGGCGCGGCCGTGGCTACCGCCCGTCCGACGAGAACAAGTCGCCCGACCAGCCGATCGGCGTCATCCCGATCGACTCCATCTTCTCCCCGGTCCGCCGCGTTGCCTACGCGGTCGAGCAGGCCCGAGTCGGTCAGAAGACCGACTTCGACAAGCTCACGCTCGACATCGAGACCGACGGCTCCATCGACCCCAAGGGTGCGCTCCGCGAGGCCGCCGAGGTGCTGATCCAGCAGCTCGCGATCTTCACCGACCCCGACCGCGTCGAAGAACTCCGCCAGGGCCCCGTCGCCGAGCTGGATCCCATTCCGGCTGCCGGCCTCACCACGGGCCCGTCCGGTTCCCCGATGGACGACATCCTCATTGAGGAGCTCGACCTCGGCGTCCGGTCCTACAACTGCCTCAAGCGCGCGGGCATTCAGACGATCGGTGATCTCATCACCAAGTCTGAGTCCGAGCTCTCGGCAATTCCGAACTTCGGTCGCAAGTCGATCGACGAAGTCATCGAAACCCTCGAGGCGCGCGGCCTGAACCTGCGCGACGACTAGACATGCGTCACCAGAAGACCCGCCACAAGCTCTCTCGCGACAGCGCGCACCGCAAGGCGCTGCTCCGCAACCTCTCCAAGGAAGTCATCGAGCACGGTCGCATCAAGACCACTGCTGCGAAGGCCAAGGCTGTCAAGCCCGAGGTAGAGAAGCTCATCACCCTCGCCAAGGACGACACGCTCCACGCGCGTCGCCAGGCCCTGAGCAAGCTCGGCCACGATGAGTTCATCGTCGGCAAGCTGTTCTCCGACGTCGCGCCGCGCTACACCACGCGCGACGGTGGGTACACGCGCATCCTCAAGCTCGGGCCTCGCCGCTCGGACTCGACGGAGATGGTGTTCATCGAGCTCGTCTAACGACTTGCTGCTCATCTGAGCTTTGATTGCGGGCGTCCTTTGGGGCGCCCGTTTTCGTTCTTGGGCGTTTTCGCCGGGTGGGTCGTTGCCGGCGGGGAGGGGAGGTGCCCCGTTCGGACACACTTCAACGGCTCGCTGGCGCTCGCCTGCGTTCGCCCACGG
>JAEMRF010000206.1 GCA_016463515.1 Solirubrobacteraceae bacterium
GTCTGGGCCGGGCCAGTCCCGGCCGGACGGGAGATGCAAGCGAGAGTCCCTCAGGAGCCCTCAGGTTTCGTCGCGGCCGCGAGAGATGGCAATCTGGCCGGTGCGCATCATTTCGATGAGGCCGAAGGGGAGGAGCATTTCCTCGAGGGCTTCGATCTTGTCGGGGGTGCCGGTCACTTCGATGATGAGTGAGCGTTTGGTGATGTCGACGACTTTGCCGCGGAAGACGTTGCAGATTTGCAGGACTTCGGCGCGGCCGCTGCCGTTTTCGACGCCGACTTTGAAGAGCGCCATTTCGCGGGCGACGGTGTCTTCGGGTTCGAGGTCGCGGATCTTCAGGACGTTGATCAGCTTGTGGAGCTGTTTGGTGACCTGGTCGATCGGGTGTTCGGCGCCGTCGATGGTGATGGTGATGCGCGACTTGTTCTCGTCGTCGGTGGGGCCGACGCTGAGGGTGTTGATGTTGAAGCCGCGGCGTGCGAAGAGGCCGGCGATGCGGACGAGCACGCCGGGGCGGTTTTGCACCACGAGCGAGAGCACGTGTTTGCGGCCGGTGCGCGCGCCGGCGGAGGCCGCTTGCAGGTCGGCGAGGCTGATGACTTCTTTGGTTCCGGGATCGCCCATGATGGAGGCCTCCACTAGCCGACCATGTCCCGGGCGGCTGCACCGGGAGCGATCATCGGGTACACGTTCTCTTCGCGGGCGACGCGAACGTCGATCAGGACGGGGCCGTCGGTGTTGAAGGCGGCGCGCAGGTCGTCGACGAGGGTTTCCTTCTTCTCCAGGCGCACGCCGCTCCAGCCGTAGGCTTCGGCGAGTTTCTGCCAGTCGGGCACGGGGGCCTGTTCGGGGCGCATGTCGACGTGGGAGTAGCGCTTGTCCCAGAAGAGTTCCTGCCACTGGCGGACCATGCCGAGGTAGCCGTTGTTGAGGATGACGACCTTGATGGGGAGGCCTTCTTGCACGGCGGTGGCCATCTCCTGGATGTTCATCTGGATCGAGCCGTCGCCGGTGACGCAGATGACGAGGTCGTCGGGGTTGCCGACTTGGCAGCCGATGGCGGCGGGCAGGCCGAAGCCCATGGTGCCGAGGCCACCGGAGTTGATCCAGGCGCGCGGCTCGGAGAAGTGGTAGCGCTGGGCGGTCCACATCTGGTGCTGGCCAACGTCGGAGGTGACGATCGCCTTGCCGCTGGAGGCTTCGAAGACGGCGTCGATCGCGAACGGCGACTTGATCTCGGAGTCGGTCGACTCTTCGTAGCTGAGCGGGTACTTGGCCTGCCAGGCGCGGATGCGCTCCCACCACTCGTCGAGGCGCGCCTTGTCGGCATCGAGCGACTCGTATTCGGGGATGAGTTTGGTGAGGACCTGCTTGGCGTCGCCCACGATCGGGATGTGCGCCGGCACGTTCTTGCCGATCTCGGCAGGGTCGATGTCGAGGTGGATGAACTTCGCGTTGGGGGCGAACTCGCTGAGTTTGCCGGTGATCCGGTCGTCGAAGCGTGCGCCGATGGAGAAGACGAGGTCGGCTTCGTCCATGGTGTAGTTCGCGGTGCGGGTGCCGTGCATGCCCGGCATGCCGAGCCACTGGTCGTGCGGCGCCGGGAAGGTGCCGAGGGCCATCAGCGTGCAGGTCACGGGTGCACCCGTCACTTCGGCAAGTTGGCGAACTTCGTCGCGGGCACCGGAGGCGATTGCGCCGCCGCCGACGTAGAGCAGCGGGCGCTTGGCGGCCGCGAGGGCGCGGGCTGCCTGGCGGATCTGCTTCATGTTGCCCTCGAACTTCGGCTGGTAGCCGGGGAGGTCCAGGGGCGTCTCCTGGCCGATCTCGTAGGGGATCTCGGCTTTGGAGAGGTCGGTCGGGATGTCGACCACGACGGGGCCTGGGCGGCCGGTGGAGGCGACGTGGAAGGCCTCGTGGATCGCCTGGGGAATGTCGGCGGGGTCGCTGATCATCCAGGAGTGCTTGACCGCCGGCATGGTGATGCCGAGGATGTCGGCCTCTTGGAAGCCGTCGGTGCCGAGCAGGTCGGTGCGGACCTGGCCGGTGATGAAGACCACCGGGACGGAGTCCATCATCGCGTCCATGATCGGGGTGACGAGGTTCGTCGCGCCCGGGCCCGAGGTGCCGAGGCAGACGGCGGTCTTGCCGGTCGATTTGGCGTAGCCCTCGGCCGCGTGGCCGCCGCCGGCCTCGTGGCGCACGAGGACGTGGCGGATGCCAGCGTCGACGAACGCGTCGTAGGTCGGAAGGTTGGCGCCGCCCGGGTAGCCGAATACCACCTCGACGCCCTCGGCCTTGAGGCACTCCATGATGGCGTCGACAGCTCGCATTGCGTACTCGTCCGGGGTCGGGGTTTGAGGGGTTCGTGGAATCAAGAGCGTTCCGAAGCTCGACGGGATCGAACTACCGGAACGCAGCAACGCGTCCCCACGAGGACGCGCGTCTTCCGCCAGCCTAGCAACCTCTTGACCCTCCTCGCCAGCGCCGTTAATGGGCCAGCTTGCGGGTGTTCTCAGGGTGCTCGCCAGGGCGCGCCTACCTGGGCGCGCTCACGCTTGGCCGGACTCGCGGAGCATGCGGAGCTCGTTGACCGACGGCAGAACCTCGTCGTCGGTCGGAAAGGCCAGTTCTTCGCCGCATTTCATGCACTTGGCTGCGTACGCGACGGTCACGACCTTGCACTTGGGGCATTGGCGGCGCGGCTCGTCGTTCTCGTTGCGCGAAAGCGCGGCGGCGACATTGCCCAAGATGGGCAAGATCAGCGCGACGGT
This sequence comes from Solirubrobacteraceae bacterium, assembly GCA_016463515.1. Lineage (GTDB taxonomy): Bacteria > Actinomycetota > Thermoleophilia > Solirubrobacterales > Solirubrobacteraceae > JAGIBJ01. The sequence goes on from JAEMRF010000206.1 coordinate 2,775, forward strand.
GAACCACAGCCAGAACGACTGGCCGCGGTTCTTGCCGATCAATCCGGCGCCGACCCCGCAGAGGATGGCGAAGAACGCGTAAGCACCGCCGTAGGCAAGCATCGGGGATCAGGATACTTCGCGCCTGGGCGCGGGCGCGTCACCTCGGATAGCTGAGCGTTGCGCTTCCCGCACTTCCAGAGATCAGGACGTAGGCGATGGTGGGCACGGTGCAAGTCGTGACGGCCGAGCTCTGGCTGGCCTCGCAGATCGGCTCGCCGTACCCATCCAGGACGCGCACCGTCGTCTTCCCGGGCCGAATCCGCAAAGTCCAGTTGCGCACGTTGTAGCGACGGTCGTGGATCACGTTGCAGCTCACGAGGTCGGTGTTGTGCTGGCGAACGACGTTGGTGCTTTGCGCCCCCGACGCCCGGTCGTGCGGCGTGCAGCCGTTGGACACCGCCACATAAGACGCGAGTGCAATTCGCTTGACACTCACCCGATAGGGCGTGGGAACGGCAGACGAGCCAGCCTGGTTGCCCGACGACTCCAGGTAGAAGATGCCGCTCTGGTCAAGCGTGCAGAGCAGCGGCTGCCAACTCCCTCCGCGGCAGACTTCGGTGCCGTCGGAACGAAGGATGCGCTTGGCCGGCCGTGCATCGCCAGTCCACGCCACGGCGGCGGTCACGCGGTCGTAGGCGGCTCCGCGGAACCGCACGCAGTCGCGCTGTTGCCCTTGCCACGAGCGCTGAAGCGGTGCGTCGTCGTAGGCCATGTGAAGTGTGGCCACGGTGTCGCAACTCGCCGGGCGCGCCGTACGCGTTGGAGCGTGGATGACGACCCTCCACCGCCCAGCTTCGCCCGTGACGTGGAACGTGTAGTTGGCTCTGTTCTCGAGGCGGCAGACCTGAGTCGGGTCCGTACACACTTCTGCCCCGGTGCTTTCGTTGAACACCTTGACCCGTGCGGCACCCACCGGGCGCTCCAACACCAGACCGTCCTGCCGGATAGCAGCCCGGTAGCACCGTGACGGATCACCGGCGTGCGCGCGCTGTCCGGCCCAGGCGCCCGGAGCGGTGACGTTGGTGCACCAATACCCGGACCCAAACCCCGGCTGCACGGCCAGTGTGTAGGCGGGTGAGCCGTCCTCGCCGGGCGCCGGGGAATACCACGTTTCAATGGTGTGGGAGCCGGCCACGTCGAAACGGCAGAGCATCGGCGTCCTGGCTGAGGACGAGCACAGCGTGGACCCGTCTGGACGCCGAACCCGAAGCCCGGTGCGACCTGGCCCGTCGGCGTGCACCGCAAACAGCCACTCCGAGCCGGCGTACGACGGTTCGATCTTGCGGCACTCGACGCGGCCCTTTGTGAACCGGCCCTTGTTCAATCCAGCCCATCCGCTGGAATCGTGGTAGGCGACGTAGGCCGACGGTGGGGCTGGCACCTGCTCGCACAAGCCCTTGGCAAACGGCCGGAACGTCGCTTGAAAGCTGCTGTCCACCGAGGAGAATGCGCTGTCGGTCGCAACAAGCAGGGTGTAGCGGCCGGGCCCGATCCGGCAGTCGCGGAGTTCGTACCTCGACTCCAAACGACAGAGCCGGCTGCCGCTGCCATCGACGACTTCCAAGCTCGCGCGGTAGTCCCCCCTGAGATCAAGCGCCATGCCCCGCGGTCCTACGCGGAACGAGAAGCACCGAAACCCTGGCCCAGGCGTGGTCCCGGTAAGCGTCTGTGCCGGCGACCCGCCGAGCGCACGGCACCGCTGAGGCCGATCTCGATCCTGAACCGCCAGCGAGTAGGGGCTGGGGACCGAACTCGGCGCCCCGGCAGCCCGCACGTCGAGCCGGTAGGTCCCCGCGGCGTCAACCTCGCAGGAATAGACGCGCGCACTGTCTTGGGTCGGGTGCCCGGGATACTGGGCGCACACTCTGTTCCCGCTAGGCCCGACGAGCACCAGCTTGGCGGTCCGGCCCTTGAAGCCGATCAACAACGAAGTCTTCCCGGCAGCGGTAGCGGCGGGCAGGTCGATCGAGAAGCAGTCGACCTCAGGGCCGACCGACGTGCCGTGATGCGCCGGCGCACCGAGCGCCAACGGCACGCAGCTGCGCGCCTGCGCGCCGCTTGCCGACAGGAGGCTGATGAGCGTGGCCACCAGCGCCGTAAGGGCAAATCCGATCTTTGAACCGAGCACGCGCGCATAGTCGCGCAACGATGCGTCGCGCAGGTAGAGATCCTGTAACCCAACGGGCGACAGGAACATGCGAGCTACAACCCGAGCAGCCCGCGGGCGATCTTCGTGACCTCTTTGCCGTCGGCGCGGCCGCGGGTCTCTTTCATCACGGCGCCGATGATCACGCCGATGGGCTTCATGTCGCCGCCTTTCAGCTTCTCGGCGACCTCCGGGTTGGCGTCGAGCGCTGCCTGGATGATCGGCGTGAGCTCGTCACCGCCACCGATCGCGCCAAGGCCCTCGGCTTCGATGATCGCGGCGGGGTCTCCCCCATCGGCGACGAGCTTGTCGAGTACGGTGCGGGCGCCGGAGGTCGAGACCTTGCCGTCGGCGGTGAGCGCGACGAGCTGAGCGAGCGACGCGGGCGATGCCTTGGAGCTGCTGAGCTCGCCGTCGTCCAGGCGCCCCACGAGCTCGTTGGTGATCAGCGCCGCCAGCGGCTTGGGGTTGCTGGCGTCGGCCTTGAGGGCTTCCTCGAAGAGATCGCCGAGCTCCGGCTGCCAGCTCATCTGGCGCGCGGCGCCCTGTTCCACGCCGAGCTCCACGAAGCGCGCTTCGCGCTCGTGCGGCAACTCGGGCATCGCGGCTTTCGCCCGCTCGACCATTTCGGCCGTGACGGGCACGGGGACCATGTCGGGCTCGGGGAAGTACCGGTAGTCGTGGGAGTCTTCCTTGGACCGCATCGAGGTGATCGCCTCGGTGCGCGGGTCGAAGTG
>JAEMRF010000207.1:0-1411 GCA_016463515.1 Solirubrobacteraceae bacterium
GCGGCGTAGTCGGCCGCCAGGCGCAGCCCGTGGAAGCCGTCGCGCAGCCAGAACAGCAGCATCAGGTGAGGCAGATCGCGAGTATCGGCACGGGGGATGCCGTCGATCTCGACGGCTCGCTGCAGCAACTCGCTCGTGTGCGCAAAGCGCTCGTACCACTGCATCCGCCAGTGCAGCTCCACATGCGGCATGCCGTCGGGGCCGAGCAGCGCAAAGTGCAGTTCAGGGAGGTCACCTTGGGTCAGCGCCTCGAGGGTTTGCGTCCACCCATGCTCCTGCAGCAGCGCGTTCGCTCGCGGCAGGTTGCCGGCGGCCACGAGCACGTCGACGTCGCCGGAGGGGTCGCGCAGCGCGGCGTCGCCGTAGAGGCGCTTGGCGAGCCCTGGGCCCTTGAGCACCAACGAGCGGATGCCGTCGCGAGCCAGGATCCGAGTGACCTTCAGCGCCGCGAGCTCCTGCTGCACGGCGCGCTCGCGGGCGAAGTCGGCCAGTGGGCCAGCGTGGTCGTCCCACAGGTCGGTCGCGAGGTTGACCTCGTGGGCGCGGTGGGTCGCCAGCAGCCGCACGCGGTTCCACTCCCAGAAGTGCCACACGGCCGCGGGGTCTTGGGCGCGCAGTAGCTCAGCGGCGCGATCTCCCTCAGCCGCCAGGCGCGCGGGCGGACCGACGAGGACCCGCGTAGCCCATCGAATGTGATTGAGCGCTTGGCCACCGGGCGTCGCGCGGCGGCGTCGCCTCACGCGGCCTTGGGAGCGGCCGTGACCTTGACGGTCTTCGTGAACGTCTTGATGCCCTTGCCGCTCAGGCGCACCTTCAGCGACTTGGCCTTCTTGAGCTTGGCGTTCTTGATCGTGAACGTTGCGGTGACCGAGCACTTGGTCTTCTTGCCTGCGGTGACCTTCTTGGTCTTCACGCTGCCGGACTGCTTGGTCTTGCCAGACGACACCGTGAGCGTGAGCTTCTTCGGGCACGACTTACCGCTCGGCGAGAGCAGCAGCGCGGTGATCTTCAGTTTGGTCTTGGTGAAGAGCAGGGTGGGCTCGGGCCTTGGCGGGTCGACGACCGGTGGCACCACGACCGGCGGCTGCGGCGTGACCGGCGGATCCGGCTGCGACGGTGGACCCTTGGGCAGCTCTGCGACCGGGTCGGGGATGATGCTCGTGAGACCGGCGACCGGCGCCGCGAGGCCCGTGAGGCTGAAGTTGCCCGCGGTGGCGCCGTTGCCGGCCTGGCCGTAGTAGGCGTCGCCCCAGCAGCTCAGCGTGCTGCCGGAGATGGTTGCGCAGCTCTGGCCGAAACCAGCCGTCAGTGCCGTGGCGGTCGAGAGGCCGCTCACGCTCACCTCATCGGGTGCTTCGGTGAGGGTGCCGTCGCCGATCTGCCCGAGGGAGTTGTTGCCCCAGCACTTCGC
>JAEMRF010000207.1:1511-5675 GCA_016463515.1 Solirubrobacteraceae bacterium
CGCTCGTGAGCGCGCAGCTGTGCACGAAGCCGGAGCCGACCGCGGTGACCGAGCCCGGCACGCCACTCACGGGTGTGGGAGACGGCGCGGCGGGGCCGGAGATGCCGGAGCCCAGGTTGCCGTCGCCGCCCCAGCCCCAGCACTGCAGCGCCGAGCTGGCCACGGCGCACGCGGTGCGAAAGCCGCTGCCGACGGCGGTCACGCTGGTCAGGCCAGGGACGGTCAGGGGCGTCTTGGCGGCGGCGGTGCCGCTCCAGATCCCGCTGCCCGTCTGGCCCGAGTAGCCGTCGCCCCAGCAGGAGGCGGTCTGGTTGGAGAGCAGCGCGCAGGTGAAATTCGGCCCAGCCGCGACCGAGGTGGCGGTGCTGAGGCCGACAACCGCCGATGGGATGAGCGAGTCGGTCGTGGAGCCGTTGCCCAGCTCGCCGCTGGTGCCATTGCCCCAGCACGATGCGGTGCCGTCGGTCTTGACGGCGCAGGTCTGGCCACCGCCCGCCGAGACGGACTGCACGCTCGTGAGGCCGGGCACGGCGGCTGCAGCCGTGCGCGAGACCTTGGTGCCGTCGCCGAGCTGGCCGTCGTCGTTGCTGCCCCAGCACAGGGCGCTCTTGCTCGTGTTGATGGCGCAGGTGTGGCTGGAACCAGCCGAGATGGCGGTGATGCCCGCGACCCCGGCCACCGTGACCGGAGCCGTCGACGTGTTGCCCGGGGTAGCGGCGCCCAGCTGATCATTGCTGTTGTTGCCCCAGCACTGCACGGCGCCGCTGGTGATGGCGCACGTGTGGGTGCCGCCGGCGGAGATGCTGCCCACGCCCGTGAGCCCAGCGACGGCAACGGGCGCCTTGCGATCGACGGCCGAACCGTCGCCGAGCTGCCCCGCGGCGTTGAAGCCCCAACAGGAGACGGTGCCGCCTGCACGCAGCGCGCAGGTGTGGAACGCGCCGGCCGCGATGGCGGTCACGTCGGTCAGGCCCGAGACGGTGGTCGGCGCGGGGCGGAACTGATTCTCGCCCACCCCGAGGCCGCCGGTGCCGTCGCCGATCTGGCCGTTGATGTTCTGGCCCCAGCACTTCACGGTGCCGCCGGTGATCAGGGCGCAGCTATGCGCCGAGCCGACCGAGACGGCCGTGGCGCCCGTGAGGCCCGTGACCTGCCGCGGTGTCGGCGCCTCTTCCCCGGCGCTGCCGAGTTCGGCGGAGTCGTTGGAGCCCCAGCACCACACGGTGCCGTCGGTCTTGGCCGCGCACGCATGCGTGGCGCCCGCAGAGAGCCCCGCAGCCGAGGCGGTGGTGGAGGTGGCGGTGGGAAGGAAGAGCGCGAGGGCGAAGAGCAGGAAGACCTTCACGCCGCGCGACCGACGCTGGAAGCGGTGGAGCACCAACGGACCGTAGCGAAGGGGGTTGGCCCCGTCCACGGCTTTACCGGTTAGAAGCGCGAGAGGCCGCCAGTTCGGCGCGCTCGCCGTAGGCCCAGCTCCAGCGCAAACACGCTGAGGGGCAGCAGGACGACGGCGAACCCGGCCAGGATCAGCAGTGAATCTCCGATCTCGCTGATCGTGGCGGCGTCCAGCAGGGCTGCGCGCATCGAGTCCAGGGCGTGGGTGAGCGGCGAGAACTGGCTGAGGGTCTCAAGGAACGGCGGCAGCACTTCGACGGGAAACAGCGTGCCGCTGATCAGGGCCAGCAGCGCCAGGAAGACGGGCACCACGCCGGCGCCCTGCTGGAACGCCAGCACGATCGCCGCGCCGAAGAAGCCAAACGACGCGAACACCAAGATCGACAGGATGATCGACAGCACAATCGAAGGGAGGTAGGGATCCGCGCCGACCATCCCCAGCGGAATCGCCAGCAGGATGGTGAACACGGCGCCGATCAGGCCGTCGAGGATGGGGTAGAGCAGCCAGCCCAGGCCGAGTGTGGCGCTGCCGATGGGCAGCGAGGCGACGGCCTCCAGCGTGCCTTCGACTTGATCGCGGCGTGCGGCGCCCATCGATGCCCCGACGGCCGTCTCCACGATGCCCGCCATCGCCATGCCGACGACCACGAACTGGAAGTACTCATCGGGCGAGCCGACCACGTCGCTGTCGCCGACGACCCGCGAGACGAAGTAGAAGAGGATCAGCGTGAACGCCACGCCCAGGTGGCCGAAGAAGAAGCTCAGGCGGTAGGAGAACGCGACCTTGAGGTCCTTGAGCGCCAGCGTCCAGGCGGCGCTCAGGGCGCCCATGCGGCTGGGGGTGCGGTCGGCGCTCATGCGTCGTGGTCTTCGAGGTGGTCGCTGTCGGCTGAGTCGCCGTCGTCGTCGAGATCCGGCTTGGGTTGGATCTCGGTCACGTGGTCGGTGCCCAGGGGGCCGTACTCGCGCAGGCTCGGGGTCGCGATCACGACGGTCGCTCCGGCCGCGGCGCGGGCTTGGAGCTCGCCCAGAACGAGGTCTTCGGCGTCGGCATCCAGGCCGCGCAGGGGTTCGTCGATGAGCAGCACCCGCGGGTCGCCCACGAGCGCTCGGCCCAGGATCACCCGTTGGCGCTGGCCGGCGGAGAGGGCGTGCGCGTCGCGGCGGGCGAACTTCTTCAGGCCCAGGCTGCCCAGTACCTGAAGGCAGTGTTCGTCGCGGTCAGCCCGCGAGACGCCTCGCACGCGCGCGAACATCCCGAGGTTCTCGAGGACGGTGAGTCGCCAGAAGAGGCTGCGCTCATTCACCAGCGCCAGACCGAGCTGGGCGCGCACGAGGCGGCCGTCGGTCGTGGGGTCGATGCCGTTGATGCGCAGGGTGCCGGCATCGGGCAGGACGAGCGTGGCGAGGATCCGCAGCATCGTCGTCTTCCCGGCGCCGTTGCTGCCGACCACCAGCGAGATCGCGCCGGCCGGCGCCCGCAGGTCGGTGGGTGGGAGGGCGAGTTCACCGTCGAAGGCCTTCGTTACGCCGCGGGCGACGATCCCCGTGTGGAGGCCGTCCTCCTGCAGCTGCGGCGCGGCGCTCATCGCGGGCAGCTTATGGGCGAGCCAGGCGGGGTCGCCGCGCCGCACTGCGCCAAACCGGGTTGGCGCGTTGACCTGGTGCACTTTTTCAGACCCCTCCTGAAAATCTGCAGGGGCATATAGTCCGCGCGCAGTGCCTGAGCAGCCGGTCCACAGCCTGCGGCCTACGGCCGACGAGATCTGCGTCGCGATCCTGTTTGGGCAGGACCCCGGCACCGCGCCGCTGGATCTGGCGGGCGGCCTGGCGAACGAGCCGCGGCCGATCATCGAGCGCCAGATCCAAGAGGCGATGCTGCGCGGGCCGCTGTGGGTGGCGTTCTCGGGCGGGCGGGACTCTTCTGCGCTGCTGGCGATCGCGGCGTCGGTCGCACGGCGCGAGGGGCTGGCGATGCCGGTGCCCGTGACGATGGTGTTCCCCGAGGTGACCGATACCGACGAGGAGGGCTGGCAGCGCCTCGTGCTCGAGCACTTGGGGCTCGTCGACGACTGGGTGCGGATTCAGCCGGGCGAGGAGCTCGACATGATCGGCCCCTACGCCGAGCGGATGCTGCGCCCCCATGGGATTCTGCTGCCTCCGAACTCCCACGCGATCCTGCCGATGATCGATGCCATGGGCGCGGGCGGCACGCTGCTCTCGGGCAGCGGCGGCGACGAGCTGATGGAAGGCCGCCCGCAGCGGGTGAGCAGTGCAGTGCGGTCTCGGCGCCGGGTGCGGCGGGTCGAACTGAGCGGCTGCGTGATCGACGATCTACCCCGGCCGCTGCAGGCCCGCGTGATCCGCCGGGGTCACAGCCTGCTGGATGGCTTTCACTGGCTCACGCCTGCGGCGCGCGCCCGCTTGGTGGAAGAGGAGATCGCTGAGCGCGCCGCCTCACCGGTGCGCTTCGACGCGCTCCTGGAGCGAGCGTTTTGCGACCGTCACTTCCAGATGGGTCGTTATGCCTACGACCTGATCGGGGCCGATACCGGAACCCGCGTGCTGGCGCCGTTCGTGGAGCGCGACGTCGTTGCGGCGTTTGCGCGGTCGTGGGGCTACCGCTTCCCGGGCGCACGCGTGCGCTCGCTGCGGGGGATCGTGGGCGATCTGCTGCCGGAGTCGATTCTCGCGCGCGCCTCGAAGGCCGAGTTCGTGAACGTGTTTGCCACCGAACGGCTCCACGGATGGGTGCGCGAGTGGGACGGC
>JAEMRF010000208.1 GCA_016463515.1 Solirubrobacteraceae bacterium
TCCGCAGGCCCTGCTGCTCGACGAGCCGCTCTCGGCACTGGACCCGCGCACCCGAGCTGCTGCCTCGCGCGAACTCCGAGGTGTGCTGCGGGAGGCGGGCGTGCCGTCCATCCTGGTGACCCACAATTTCGCAGAGGCCGCTGCCTTTGGCGATCGAGTCGCCGTGCTCGACGCAGGGCGGGTCGTGCAGCACGGCACGCCCGCAGCGCTGGCCGCCACCCCAGCGTCGGCCTTCGTCGCGGACTTTGCCGGTGCCGTCGTCCTGACCGGCACCGTGCGCAGCGGGACCGACGCCGGCGCAACCGTCGTCGACCTGGACGGCGGCGGGACCGTGAGCAGCACCGACGCTGGCGAGGGTCGCGTCGCCGCCAGCGTCTTCCCCTGGGAGATCGTGCTGGAGCCGACGGGCGACGACGAGCGAGTGCACGAGGCCCGCCCGACGTCGGCCCGAAACCGACTCGACGCCACCATCATCTCCGTGACCGTGGTCGGCGGCCGCGCCCGGATCGGCCTGGCGGCCGGGCAGCCGCTCGTGGCCGAGATCAGCGAAGCCTCGGTCAGCCAGCTTGGGCTGCAGCCCGGCGACCGCGTCTCGGCAACGTGGAAGGCGGCAGCAACCCGGCTCGTGCTCGCCTGAGGTTGCCGTGAAGCCGGCGGTGTCAGGCCGGGATCGTCGCCTCGATCGCGGCGACGACCTCATCGGCCTCGGGCTCGACCTGGGGACGGAACCGGGCCACCACCTCACCGCTCGGGGCAACGAGGAACTTCTCGAAGTTCCACAGCACGTCGCCGGCCTCGCCGCTTGCGTCCGGGGTTTGCGTGAGGGCCTCGTAGAGCGGGTGGCGGCCCTCACCGTTGACGTCGAGCTTCTCGAGCATGGGGAAGGTGGTGCCGTAGGTCGCAGAGCAGAAGGTCTGGATCTCCTCGGCGCTGCCGGGCTCCTGCTCACCGAACTGGTTGCAGGGCGCGCCGAGCACGGTGAACTGCTCGCCACCGAAGCGCTGCTGCAGACGCTCCAGGCCGGTGTATTGCGGAGTGAGGCCGCACTTCGACGCCACATTGACCACGAGGATGGCCTTGCCTTGCAGGCCCTCGGGGTTGATGCGGCTTCCATCGAGTGCGGTGAGGGCGTGCTTCATCACGGGCATACCGTCGAGACTAGCCACGCGGCCTGCCAGCGCGCCCGTCTTCAGCCGCGGGGCATTGCCCGGCGCGGTGGGACCGACCGGCTCGCTACGGTCCGGCGTGCCTGTCGTCCCGATGCCCCGCCGCCGCCTGCACCTCGTCCCCATCGCCCTCTTGGCCCTGGTGCTGGTCGCTGGCGTGGCCGTCGGACTCCACCTCGCCCAGCAAGCCGCAAGCACGGGCTCCGGCGCGCCGCTGGACCCCGAGACCGGCTCGCCCCTCGGGGCCCAGCAGACTGCCAACGGTCCGATCGCCGCACCGCGCCTGGCCACCGGTCTGAAGCTCAGGCTCAATGGCACCAAGGACCCGTTCGCCTTCCCCTTCAAGGACCCGCCGAAGGCCGGCCTGCTGTTCGACCTGGACACCGGCGAGGTCTTCTGGCGCAAGAACCCGAACAAGAAGCTGGCAATTGCGAGCGTGACGAAGATGATGACGTCGCTCCTCGTAGTCGACCGACTGGAACCCGGGACTCGGGTGCCCGTCACCAAAGAGGCGCTCGCCTACACCGGCTCGGGCGTCGGAGTGCTCCCGAAGGGCAAGTCGGTCGGGCTCTCCGCCATGCTGCACGGGTTGCTGCTGGCCTCTGGCAACGACACCGCGATCGCACTGGCGCAGAAGACCAGCGGGTCCGTCGACGAGTTCGTCGACGACATGAACCTGCACGCCCAGGCGATGGGGATGCGCTGCTCGCACTACGCGTCGCCGAGCGGGATCGTCGACAAGGGCAACTACTCCTGCGCCACCGACCTCGCCATCCAAGCCCGAGCGATCCTCGACAACCCACGCCTTGCGCCGATCGTCGCGCGCCGCGAGGCGGTCCTGCCGTTCCCGATCAAGGGCGGCAAGCTCTACCTCTACAACCACAATCCGCTGCTCAAGCAGCGCTACCGCGGCACGCTCGGGGTCAAGACCGGCTACACCGACGCGGCAGGCAAGTGCATCGTGGTGGCCGTGAGGCGTGGCAAGCGGCGACTCGGACTCGTCCTCCTGGACTCGCCCGATCTCGCCAAGCAGCCGATGCAGATCTTCGACTACGCCTTCCGCAAGCTCGCCTGAGCCGCTGGAGCCCGTGGCGGGCTGGGCCACCCTCCACCCACGCGCCGCGGCGCCCGCCTAGAGTTGCCCACTGAGGATCGCGACGGGAGAGCGACGCATGCAGCTGCAGGGCCTGCACCACATCACGATGATCACGGCCGATGCCCAGCGCACGGTCGACTTCTACGCCGGGCTGCTCGGGCTGCGGATGGTGAAGAAGACCGTCAACTTCGATGCACCCGAGGCCTACCACCTGTACTTCGGCGACGAGGCCGGCTCGCCCGGCTCGATCCTGACGTGGTTTGCGTTTCCGGACGCCGCCCAAGGCCAGGCCGGCGCAGGCATGATCCACCGCCTGCAACTCGCCGTCGCAACGACGCCAGCGCTGGAATTCTGGCTCCGACGGCTCGAGGCCGCGGGCGTGGCCACGCAGCGCAGTGCCGCCCCAGCGGCGGTGCAGTTCACCGACCCCGACGGGCTGTCGCTCGAGCTGGTCGTCGCCGAGGACGTCGCGGCGCCCCTGCGTGCCGTGCACCCAGACGTGCCCGAAGAGCATGCGATCGTCGGCCTTGCCGGTGCTCGGGCCTACGCCGGCGCTGAGCTCGCGGCCGACGCTTCGCTGCTGGTCGACACCCTCGGATTCACCGCGCTGGGCGCGGGCACCTACCGCTTGGACGGCGGCAGCAGCCGTTTCGACTGGGCCTACGACCACCCGCCTGGGCGCGGCATCCAAGGCGCGGGCACCGTGCACCACATTGCGTGGCACTCCAGCGACGAGGATCACGAGGGCTGGCGCGAACGCGTGCACGGCGCAGGGCTCTACGTGACCGACGTGATCGACCGCGACTACTTCCACGCGATCTACTTCCGCCAGCCACAGGGCATCCTGTTTGAGATCGCGACCACTTCGCCCGGCTTCGCGGTCGACGAAGACCCTGCCCACCTCGGCGAGGGGCTGCGGCTCCCCAAGCAGCATGAGCACCTGCGCGAGGAGCTCGAGCGCACGCTGCCGCCGGTCGTGAATCCGCGCACCGGTCACACCGAGCCCGCGCCCGTCCCCCTGCTGGACCCCGACGAGCCCGTCGTGGTGGCCGCGCCCGACGCCAGCTCACTGCCCGACGATCCGTTCCCACCGGATGAGCCAGACGCCAGCGCGCCGCCCCGGCCGCCACTGGAGCTGCGCGTGGTGCGCAACCGGCTGCTCGACGTGCACCGGCGCCTGCTGCAGACCCAGCAACTCGAGGTCGAGCACGCCACCGGCCGCAAGATGAGCCCGCACGAGGTGCTGGCCGCCGCCATGGGCGACCCGCGCTTCTCATGGCTGCGCGAGCTCTCCGCGCTCATCACGCAGATCGATGAAGCCGTCGCCGACAAGGACGGCGACCCGGCGACTGCTCGGGCACTCGGCGATCGCGTTCGCAGCTTGGTGGGCCCGCCGAACCCAGCGACGGACTTTGGCGCTCGGTACCTGCGAGCCATGCAGACCAACCCCGACGTGATCCTTGCCCACCGCGATCTCTCTGCCCTGCTCTAAGGAGGCCCACGATGTGTAGCGCCTGCGCCCTCACCGCCATGGCCGGAGCCACCTCCGCCCGTGCCTGGCTCGCCACAAGCGTGCCCGCCCTGCAGCACCCGCGGCGGATGCGCGCCGCGACCATCGCCCTCCTCTCGGCCGGCGTGCTGATGGCGTCGGTCACCCTGACCGGCTCCACGCCACCTCCGGCCGAAGCCAGCGCCACGGTTACCACGCAGCGGTAGCGCCGGGCAACGCTGACGGCGTGCGGCCGTTGACCGGCCCGCAGCGCTGTCGGACCTCCCCCGCGCGTCGGGGCAAGTGGTCGCGCTCCTTCCGCGCCCAAGTGGTTTGAGAACAGTTCTCATTCTCTGCTAGCGTCTGCCGCATGGCTGACCAGCGACTTCCCGTCACCGTCCTCTCCGGCTTCCTCGGCGCGGGCAAGACCACCCTCCTCGAGCACGTGCTGCGCAATCGCGACGGGCGCCGTGTGGCGGTGATCGTCAACGACATGAGCGAGATCAACATCGACGGCGCCCTGATCAAGGGCGGCGACGCACGCATCGACCACGTGCAGGAGCAGCTCGTGGAGATGAGTAACGGCTGCATCTGCTGCACGCTGCGCGAGGACCTGCTCATCGAGGTGACGCGCCTGGCGCGCGAGGGTCGCTTCGATGCCCTCCTGATCGAGTCCACGGGCATCAGCGAACCGCTGCCCGTGGCCGAGACCTTCACCTTCGAGGACGAGCACGGCGTGAGTCTCAGCCAGCTCGCCCGGCTCGACACGATGGTCACCGTGGTCGACGCCTCCACCTTCCTCACCGAGTGCGACGGCACCGACGACCTCACCGAGCGCGGACTGGGCCTCAGCGACGAGGACGACCGCTCGATCGTGGACCTGCTGGTGGAGCAGGTGGAGTTCGCCGACACCGTCGTGATCAACAAGGTCGACCTTGCTCCTGCCGACGACGTAGAGCGCATCGAGGCGCTGGTGGGCGCCCTCAACCCGCGAGCGCGGATCGTGCGCGCCGAGCGCTCACAGGTCCCGCTGCGCGAGGTGCTGGAGACCGGCCGCTTTGACCTGGAGGTCGCAGCCCAGTCGCCCGGCTGGCTCGCGACGATGCGCGGCGAGGAGACGCCCGAGTCCGAGGAGTACGGCATCCGCAGCTTCGTCTACCGCGCGCGCCGCCCGTTTCACCCACAGCGCCTGCACCGCGTCGCTGGAGATGCGTGGGACGGCGTCCTTCGTGCCAAGGGCTTCTTCTGGCTCGCGACGCGGCCTGGTCTGGCAGGCGAGTGGTCGCAGGCAGGCCGCGTGCTGACCGTCGGCGCCGCCGGGCCGTGGCTCGCTGCCGTGGACGCCACCGAGCGCGCCGAACTCGTGGCGGCGTATGGCGACGCCGTGCTGGCCGACTGGCAGGAGCCGTGGGGCGACCGCCGGCAGGAGCTCGTCTTCATCGGCAGCGAGCTCGATGAAGCCGCGGTGCGCGCACGGCTCGACGCGGCCCTCTTGACCGATGCCGAACTCGCCCTCGGCCAGGACCACTGGCTCGGCCTCGACGATCCGTTCCCGGCGTGGGAGCTCGCCGAGACCGAGACCGAGCAGGGCGCCGCAGCCGTTACCGCCGCTTGACCGTGGCCTGAGCGACGGCGGGGGCCGACGCGGCGCCGCTGGCGGTCGTGGCGACGACGGTGAAGCGCGCCTTGCCGAGCTTCAGGCGCTTGGCGGGGACTGCCACCTCGACCTTGCCCGCAGCGACGGAGACCGTGCGGGTGTGCAGGACCTTGGTGCGGGTGCAGCGCTTGCCCTTCTTGGAGGCCTTGCACTTCCCGGCGCTGATCCGGCCAGGCAGCAGCTGCTCGGTGGTGAGCTTGACCGTCGCGGCCTGCGAGAGGGTGAAGGTCACCTTCGCGCCGCGACGCAGCGTGGGCTTGCCGGC
>JAEMRF010000209.1:0-4299 GCA_016463515.1 Solirubrobacteraceae bacterium
ATGGACAAGATGTGGTCGAGCTTCCAGACGCTCGCCAACAACCCGACCGACAGCGCCGCCCGCGCGCAAGTCGTGAGCACCGCCAAGACCGTCGCCGACGCGCTCAAGGAGGTCGATTCGCGCCTGGCGCAGATCGGCACCGATGCCGCCACGCACTACGCCCAGCTGACCTCGGCCACCGGCAACCCCGTTGGCGCGTACGCGGACGAGCTCGTGCAGCTCAACGATGCGATCGGCCAGGCGATCACCGCCGGGCAGCAGCCCAACGACATGCTCGACCGCCGCGACCTGATTCTCGATCAGCTGGCGCAGCTCGGTCAGGTGTCGGTCTCCAACCAGGGCCACGGCCGCATCAGCGTGAGCTTCGGCGACGCCGCGAGCCCGCTCGTGGATGGCTCCGGGCAGCCGTCCGTTGCCACCTGGCCGCAGGCGCTCGTGAACCCGGGCGGCCAGCTGGGTGGCCTCATCAAGGTCCAGGGCGCGATCACCGACTACCGCGGCCAGCTCGACACGATGGCCAGCACGCTGGCGACGTCGGTCAACGCGATCCACGGCGCGCCGCCCTTCTTCACCGGCGCGACCGCGAGCACGCTCGCGGTCAACGTCACCGCCTCCACCCTCGTCGCCGGCAGCGGTCCGGGCGCCGAATCCAACGACGTGGCCCGCGCCCTGGCCGGGCTGCGTGGCGGTACCTCGGATCGCTCGTACCAAGACCTCGTTCGCCAGGTCGGCGCTGAGTCGCAGAACGCCTCGACGATGCGCGACCTGTCGATCTCCCTCGTCAACGATGTCGAGACCCGCCGTCAGTCCGTCTCGGGCGTGTCGCTCGATGAGGAGATGACCGACCTGATCCGCTTCCAGCGCGGCTACCAGGCCTCGTCGCGTGCACTCTCGACCTTCGACGAGATGCTCGACACCCTGATCAACCGCACCGGGAGGGTCGGGCTGTGAGCATTCCAGGCCGCGTCACCCACAACATGATGAGCCAGCACCTGCTGGCCGACATCCGCCGCAGCAACTCCGAGATCGCGCGCACCTCCAACGAGATCTCGTCGCAGAAGAAGATCACCACGGCGTCCGACGATCCGACCGGCGCCCACCGCGCGCTGCGGCTTCGCGCTGAGCTGGCCGAGAACGCCGCAAACCAGACTGGCGTCGATGCGACGCTCGCCTGGACCGGCACCACCGAGGCGGCGCTGAAGTCGGTGAACGACATCATCCATCGCACCCGAGAGCTCGTCATCCAGGCCAGCAACGACACGCTGCAGCCCGCTGATCGCGCGCTGATCGCCAAGGAGCTCACGCAGCTCGTCGAGCAGGTCAAGTCCTCTGCCAACGCCAAGGTCGGCGACCAGTACGTCTTCTCCGGCCAGGCCTCGGGCACCGCGCCCTACACCGCCGGCCCCGTGGACACGTACGCCGGCGATACCGCGGCAGTCGTCCGCACGATCGGTCCCGGCCAGACGGTGCAGGTCAACGTCAACGGCGACGACCTGTTCGGTGGCACTCCCGGCGACGGGAAGCTCCTGGACACCATGCGGACCGCCATCGCGAATCTCACGACGTCGACACCTGCCGACCTCGCCAGCCTCCGCGGACCAGTCCTGCAGGACCTCACGGCCAACCTCGACACGCTGCTCTCCGCCCGCGCCCAGATCGGCGCCGTTCAGAATCGCGCCGCACTTGCCGACTCCAGGCTGGACGACGTGACGCTTGCCGTCACGGACCAGCTCTCGAACGTCGAAGACGTCGACATGGCCGAAGCCATCACCCGCCTTTCATCCCAGCAAACCGCGTACCAGGCGGCTCTCAGCGCTGGCGCCAACGTCATTCAACCGTCTCTCATGGACTTCCTCCGCTAAGGAGGAGGGAGGACTCTCCGTATGCCCATCACCCTCAACAGCGCGCGGTTCGGCACCGTCGAGATCGCCGACGACGGCGTGATCGAGTTTCCGCACGGCCTCATCGGCATCGACAGCCACCGCTACGCGCTGCTCTCCCAAGGCGAAGGCAGCGCCTTCGTGTGGCTGCACTCGCTCGACGACCCGACGTTCGCACTTCCCGTCATGAGCCCGTGGCCGGTCTTCGTCGACTACGCCGTCGAGATCAGCGATGGCGAGGCCGAGCGCCTGGGCATCACCAGCGACGACGACACCTCCGTCTACGTGACGGTGCGCGCCAGCGACGACCCAGCCGATTGCTCGGTCAACCTGCGTGCGCCGATCCTGATCTGCGGCGGCCGCGGCTTCCAGGTGATCAACGAAGCGTCGGTCGCCCCCGTGCGAGCGCCACTCTTTCCGACGTCCGATGCTCCGGCGGCCGCTGGCAGCGCGTCGGCTAGCGCAGCCTGAGCACGGCGCCAGCGTCCAGGGAGGAAGCTCATGCTCAATATCACCCGCAAGATCGGCGAGAAGATCATCATCGGTGAGGACGTCGTCCTCGAGGTGATGGAGGTCTCCGGCTCCAGCGTCCGCATCGGCATTCGCGCTCCGCGATCGGTCCCGGTGTACCGCGAGGAGATCTGGGAGGCCGTGCGTGCAGAAAATGCTGCAGCCGCGAAGTCGACCCCGACCAAGCTCCCCGAGCCTCCGAAGGCCGGAAATCAGGGCACCAGCCCTCGTCCATCTGTCCGCACTGGTGTGCGAACTGTGCCACAGCAGCCGACAACACCAGCAAGGACTTCGGTGCGCGCGCCAGACGCGTCGTAACCCGCCTTCAACTCTTCACCGGATCTGCCGAAGACTTAGGTCAAGCGCGGCTGGTCCATTCAGCCAAACCCAAATCAACCAACCAACTCCACCTCGATCAGGACGAACCAAGGACGGATATGTCCCTCAGGATTCAAAACAACGTTGATGCGCTCATGGCGCACAAAAACCTCTCAGAGACATCGGGCCAAGCCTCGAAGTCGATGCAGCGGCTCTCATCCGGCTTCCGGGTGAACTCCTCTGCCGACGACGCCGCCGGCCTCTCGATCTCCGAGCGTATGCGTGGCCAGATTCGCGGCCTCGCCCAAGCCAGGCTCAACGCCGCCGACGGTATCTCGATGGTGCAGACCGCGGAGGGTGCCCTCAGCGAGGTGCATTCGATGCTGCAGCGCGCTCGTGAGCTCACGGTGCAGTACAAGAACGGATCACTCAGCACGACAGACCGGACCGCAATTCAGTCGGAGGTCAATCAGCTGGCATCGGAGGTCGAGCGGATCGGCTCGCAGACGTCGTTCAACGGCAGCCGCGTGCTGAACGCGTCCGGAACGGTCACGTTCCAGATCGGCGCCAACGACGGCGAAGTCGTCAGCGCTCCGACCATCAGCCTCGGCTCTACCCTCGGCACCGCGTGGTACTCACTCGGCGCCGCGACCGACCTCACCGAGCTCGACGCCGCGATCAACGCGGTCTCGGATCAGCGTGCCGTCTTCGGCGCCGTGCAGAACCGCATGGAGTACGCGGTCAACTCGATCTCGACCTACCACGAGAACCTCGTGGCTGCCGAGTCCCGGATCCGCGACGTGGACATGGCACAGGAGCTGGTCAACAAGACCCGCCTCGACATCCTCCAGCAGTCGGGCACCGCGATGTTGGCCCAGGCCAACCAGAGCAACCAGGGCGTCCTGCAGCTCCTGCAGGGCTGATCGAGTCACCTGGCGGACACCCGCCAGGAGCATCGCTCATGGTTTTGAAGGCCTCGCTCCTCGGAGCGGGGCCTTCGTCGTTGCTGGCCGTTCACCACATCCTCACCGCGCGATCACCAGGGGTTCACGATCTGGGGTCCCACGATTGGGAGGGTGCCGCGTGAACCGCAGATGAACCGTCGGCGGGTCGCCTTCAACCTCTCAGGAGTCCCTGTGTCCATCAATACTCGTGCGCTCGTGCGCGCGGCAGTCGGTGCCGCCTGCGCAACCGCACTGTTCCCCGTGCCGGCTGCCTTCGCTGGCAACTTCACCGGCCCGTCGACCACGACCGCCCCGTACGTCAAGAGCGCCGCTCCGGGCGTCGACGTCACCAGCGTCCTGACCGTTGGCGACACCACGCCGAACGGCTACCGCATGGTCGGCATCCCGGACGGCCTCGGCGTCTTCCGCAACGACGCCCAGGGCGTCATGGAAGTCACCATGAACCACGAGCTGCGCGACACGCAGGGCACCACTCGTGTTCACGGCCAGAACGGCGCGTTCGTCTCGCGCTACCGCATCAACTCCAACAAGCGCGTCTACTCCGGCAAGGACCTCATCGCCCCGGGCACGCTCTTCTGGGACTACGTCTCGCAGACCCACGGCACGGCTCCGTCGGCCGGCGGCCC
>JAEMRF010000209.1:4399-5653 GCA_016463515.1 Solirubrobacteraceae bacterium
GGCACCAACCACGTGCTCGACATCGAGCGCAAGTCCGTCACCAACGACGCCGAGTTCCGCGCAACGTTCGGCAAGGGCGTGAAGGCCCGCTTCGGCATCAACACGGTCGACTGGGA
The DNA here is from genome assembly GCA_016463515.1 of Solirubrobacteraceae bacterium. Taxonomy (GTDB): domain Bacteria; phylum Actinomycetota; class Thermoleophilia; order Solirubrobacterales; family Solirubrobacteraceae; genus JAGIBJ01. Next base: position 4,516 of record JAEMRF010000209.1, read on the forward strand.
TCAGTCGGGCGCCCGCCAGAACGCTGAGGCCAAGGCTGACGGCCTCACCCTCAACCGCATCGAGGACATGCACTTCGATCCGCGCAACCCCAACGTCATGTACTTCGTGACGACCGAGGGCGGCGACACGACCCCGAACCCGGCCGACCCGACCACCTCCCGTAACGGCGGTGGCGTCTGGAAGCTCACGTTCGACGACGTGAGCGACCCGAGCGAGGGCGGCACCCTCGAGCTGCTGCTCGACGGCTCCGAGGCTCCGTACCTCAGCAAGCCCGACAACATCGGCATGGATGGCGCCGGCAACCTGCTGATCCAGGAGGATCCGGGCAACAACGCCCTCGCCGCCCGCATCGTGGCCTACAACACGAAGACGGGCCAGCGCGGCATCGTCGCGCAGTTCGACGAGACCCTGTTCCGCGGTCCGAACGCGATCACGCAGGACGAGGAGTCCTCCGGCATCGAGTTCACCGCCGGCTACTTCGGCAAGAACTCGTGGGTGTTCGACGCGCAGGTCCACAAGTCGTCCGGCGATCCGGAGACCGTCGAGCTGGGCCAGCTGCTCACGCTCAACGTCCGCGACTGGAACGCCGTCTACGCCGCTGGCTGGGGCCTCTAAGCCCTAAGTTCAGCGCCTAGGCGCACTTCGGCCCAGCGGCCCCGTCTCCCAGCAGGGAGGCGGGGCCGCCGTCGTTCCAGGGCCTGTGGGCCAGCGCTGAATTCGGGCGGGCGTCGCGCGGGCGCCAGGAGCCCGGCGTGGCGCCTAGGCGGCAGTGGTGCGGGTGGCCAGCAGCTCGGTAGCGGCGCTCGCGGGATCCAGGGTGCGGTGGCCGACCTGGTCGAGCAGGGCTGCGAGGTGCGGATCGTCGCTGAGTGACTGCTCCAACTCCGCGCGCAGGCGCAGGGTGGCGATGGCCAGGACCTCCTTGCGCAGGTTGGCCATGCGCCGCTCTTGGAGCTGACCGGTCGCGGCGAGGTGCTTGCCGTGGGCATCGAGCTGCGTGACCAGCTCCGGGATCCCGGTGCCGTCGACCGCCATCGTCGGGATGACGGGCGGCTGCCAGTCCAGATCACGGGAGTGCCCCAGGGCGAGGACGCTCTTGACCTCGCGGATCATCGTCTGCGCCATCGGGTGGTCGGC
>JAEMRF010000210.1 GCA_016463515.1 Solirubrobacteraceae bacterium
ACTGGCGCAGGATCAGTTCGCCGAGCGGCCGGATCAGGCCGGTCTGTTCGGCGAGATCCACGAACGAGACGGGGGAGAGGCGACCGCGGTGGGGGTGACCCCATCGCGCGAGCGCCTCGACGCCGACGGTGCGGCCGGACGCGATGTCGACGATCGGCTGGTAGTCGACCTCGAACTCGTCGCGTTCGGTGGCGCGCCGCAGGTCGCCGGTGAGCTCCACGCGCTCGGTCACGCGGTTGCGCATCTGGTCGGTGAACGACACCACGTGCTTTGCCCCGCGGCCCTTGGCTTCCAGTAGGGCGATGTCGGCGTGGCGGATGATCTCGCGCGATGGCAGGTCGACCGCGCCGAAGGCCAAGCCGCCGTGGGCGTCGAGGTCGACCGAATGCCCGCCGGTCACCGCTGCGCGGCCACGTAGCCCGGAGAGGATCGCGCTTGCGCGTGCCTGACCGTCGCCGACGGACTTCAGGTCGTCAAGCAGGACCGCGAAGGTGTCGCCGTCAAGGCGCGCGACGAGGTCGCCGTCGCCGGCCGTCTGCTCGAGTCGCCGAGCGGCGTGGCGCAGCAGCTCGTCACCGGCGTCGTGGCCGAGTGTGTCCGACACGGCGCGGAAGTCGTCGAGATCGACCAGGAGGAGTCCGGCGAAGCCTCCGCGGCGCCCGCGACGCACCACGGCGCTCTGGAGGTGAGCCTCCAGCTGGGCGCGGTTGGCCACACCGGTCACGGGATCACGGGAGGCCAGCCGCTCGAGCTGATCTTCCAGCAGGGTGCGCTCGGAGACGTCGTGCAGGGTGAGGATCACGCCCTCGATGGCGGGGTCGGCGAGGCGGTTCTCGCCGCGGACCTCAACCGGGCGCTGAGCCCCTTGTGCGGTGGCGAGTCGCAGATGACTCGTGGTCACGAGGGCGTCCTCGGAGAGCAGCTCCGTGAAGGCTTGCGCGGCACGCTTGCGATCGGTGGGGTGCACGAGGTCGGTGAAGAAGTGGCCGATGGCCTGCTGCGGAGAGCGAGACAGTGGGAACGACGGGGTGCTCGAGATCCAGGTGATCCGGCCTTCGGGGTCGAGCACCATGACGGCATCGGTCGCGTGGCTGACGAGCGCATCGAGCCGTGTCGACGTGCGTTCCTCGACCTCCGCCCGGGTGCGCTCCACGAGCGCGCGCTGTCGCAGACGGGAAAAGCTCAGGGCCACCAGCCCGATGCCGATCGAGCCGCCCACGAGCGCGAGTCCGCTGGCGATCCTCGCGACATCCTCGATCCCGCTGGCTCGGGCCAGGTTGTCTTCCCCGAGCTGGGCACTCTCAGCACGCAGGGCCTCGAGGTGAGGCGTCACGGAGTTCGAGATCCGCCGGGCCTCCGCCAGATCGCCGCGCTCCACAGCCTCCCCCAGCGGGACGGCGGCGGGGGAGATCTTGTCGACGAGGGTGCGCAGCCCCTCGACTTCGGGATCATCCGGCAGCTCTCCGAGCGCGGCCGTGAGGGCGGCAAAGTCGCTCACGGCCACCTGCATCGCGCGCTCGATCTGCACGCCGGGTGCGGCGGCGATGCCCAGCAGACGTGCGTCGAGGAGCGCGTCGGCCTGTCCCGAGACCATCGCGAGATGCCGTGCGTCTTCGTGGGCCTGCCGGGAGGAACCGATCGCCCAGTTCACGGTGACCCAGCTGCTTACCAGCAGCACGCCCGCCAGCACCATCGGTCCGGCGACCGGAATATGCCGGCTGGCGCTGCGCCGACCGGTAGGGACTCCGCTTGCACCGGCGGCCGGCACGCGGCCGGCGGTCATCGGCTCGGCGGGTGCGCCTTTGGCCGCTGGCGGCGTCAGCCGTGGGGTCGCTTGCGGCCCGCCGTGGGTTGCCGCCGTCGTGCGGGGCAGGGGGCTCGCGGGCTCCCGCGAGCGCTGGCCGCTGCCGGAGGCGGGGGAATCCGGGATCAGGCGGTCGGTCACGTGGGGATCTCGTAGGCGTCGTCCCCCAACAGTGCAACAACAGGTTCGCCAGCGCGGGCAACGACGCCGAGCGGGCTGGTCGGATCGGTGGTGCGCAGCTCACAGCCGACCACGACGTCTTCGCCCATCGCGGCCGAGAGACGGGTCAACGCGACACCCAGTCCACCCAGGGCCCCGATCATGCCGGTCACGGTGCCGGTTGCGGGGTCGATCTCGAAAGCGGGGTAGGGGCCAAGCTCAGGCGTGGCGGGCATCGCGACGTCGGGCTCAGCGCCGTGGGGGAGCTCCTCGTGCGGAATCTCGACCGTGCCTTGCGGGCGCTCGACCAGGAGCGGTCCGTGGGGTTCGAGGCTGACCACCGTCGTCGGGCCGTCGTCTGACTCTGGCAAGAGGACGCGGGCACGCAGGACCGCCACCTCGTGAACGAGGCGAAGCACCGTGGCCATGGCCTGTTGGACTCGGAGCTCAGGGGCGCTCACGACGCTGCTGTCCTCTCGTAGGCCGGGAATCGGGGGGCAGAGACCGGCACGCCGGGACAGGCTAATGCTGCTGCCGACCAAATGTTGGAGGAACGCTTGCGTACCTCAAGGTTGACCGCCGGTCTGCTGATCTAGGCTGGCGCGATGGCCGACGACGTCCCCGACCACCTGTTGCTTCGTGGCCCGTCGATGACGGTCCGCACGCCGGTGCCCGGCGACGCAACCGCGCTTTACCGTTTGGCCAGCGATCCGCTCGTCACGCAGTGGTTTTCCTGGGGCCCGTACCAGGAGACGGCCGAGGCTCGGGCCTACTTGGATCGGCTTCCTGAACAGCGAGCCCTGGCCACCCAGCTCGATCTCATCCAAGTCCATCGCGACCTGGGTCCGGTCGGCATCACCGGCTTGTCGGAGTTCGCCTTCCGGGATCGACGGGCGATGGTCGGCTCCTGGCTCGGGCGTGGTGCCTGGGGGAGCGGCGCCAATACCGAGAGCAAGGCGCTCATGGCCTATCTCTCGTTCGAGCTGCTCGGGCTACACCGGCTCGGGGCGTACGCCAATCCGAGAAACGGCCGCTCCGTCCGTGCGCTGGAGAAGGTGGGGTTCGTCCGGGAGGGCCTGTTGCGCGGATGGCATCGCCACGCCGGTGAGCAGCTCGACGTCTACGTCTACGGGATGCTGCGTCCTGACTGGGAGCACGGGCCTTTGGGCGCGGTGCCCGTCGAGGTCGAAGGTGCTGTGCCGCCGGCCTTCCTCCGCAGGCTCCAGGCTACGGCTGCCTAACCGGCACTCCAAGGCGGCAGGAGCAGGCGTTCCTGCGACTGGCGCCTCGCATCGAGAGCACAACGCACCACCTCGGGGTGTAAAGCAGTGGTGAAAGCTCGGCGAACTACGGTCGCGCCGCTGCGCCCCGCACCCTAGATTGAGACAGGTGAGCGAAGGCACCCAGGGCCACCCGGCCAGCACGATCGACGAGACCGCCGAACAACATACGGTCGGCAGCGAACATGGAAGTCACCACGAGGTCGCGCGCCTCGCGGCCCGTGACGCTGCGCGCGCGCTCGTCGTCGGTGAGGGCGAGCCCGTCCCGCCGCAAGAGGCCGAGCAGCCCGAGGAGATCGCGCTCGACGCCCCCGAGCTCCTCTTCTCCCGCGAACTCTCGTGGATGGACTTCGACGACCGCGTCCTGCAGCTGGCAGAACGCTCGCGCACCCCGCTGCTGGAGCGCGTGAAGTTCCTCGGGATCTGGGCCAGCAACCTCGACGAGTTCTTCATGGTGCGCGTCGCTGCGCTGCACGATCAGGTTGCCGCCGGCATCCGCGAGCCGGGCGCCGACGGACGCAAGCCAGACGAAGTGATCGACGGCGTGCGCACCCGCGTGCTTGACCAGATGACCCGGGCCTACAGCCAGCTGCACAACGTGCTGCTGCCCCAGCTCGCTGAGCACAACGTGCGGATCGTGCCGCTCGGCTCGCTCGAGCAGGAAGCCCACAACCGCGTGATCGAGCGCTTCCGCCGCCAGGTCCTGCCCGTCCTGACGCCGCTTGCCGTGGGAGTCGGTCGTCCCTTCCCCTACATCTCCGGCCTGTCGCTCAGCCTTGCGGCGCTCGTGGAGGACCCGGTCACCCGTCAGCGCGTCATCGCGCGGATCAAGGTCCCGCGCGAGATGATCAGCCGCCTCGTGCCGGTCGAGGGCGAAGACAACACCTACGTGTGGATCGAGGAGGTCATCGGCGAGAACGCCCACCTGCTCTTCCCCGGGATGGACGTCCTGGGCACCGGCACCTTCCGCGTCACGCGCGACGCCGACTTTGAGATCTCCGACGACGCCGACGACCTGCTGCAGGCCGTCGAGACCGAGCTGCGCCACCGCCGCTTCGGCGAGGTCGTGCGCGTGGAGGTCAACGCCGACATGCTGCCCGAGCTCCGCGCCCAGCTCATCGCGGGCCTCGAGGTCGAGGAGCGCCAGGTCTACGACGTCAAGGGACCGCTCGACCTGCGCAACCTGATGCAGCTCACCAAGCTGCCGGGCCACAAGGACCTCAAGGATGTGCCGTGGTCGCCATTGGTGCCGCGGCGCGTGCGTGGCGAAGACGGCGCTGCCGCCGATCTCTTCTCGGTGATCCGTCAGGGCGACCTCGTGGTGCACCACCCCTACGAGTCGTTCGGCGCCACCGTCGAGCGCTTCGTGGAGCAGGCCGTCGACGACCCGGACGTGCTCGCCATCAAGCAGACGGTGTACCGCACCTCTGACGACACCTCACTGATTCCATCGCTCATGCGCGCCGCCGACCGCGGCAAGCAGGTGGTGTGTCTCGTGGAGCTCAAAGCGCGCTTTGACGAGCGGGCCAACATCGGCTGGGCCAAGGAGCTGGAGAAGGCCGGCGTGCACGTGGTCTATGGCCACCCCGGTCTGAAGACCCACGCCAAGGCCATTCTCGTCGTGCGCCGCGAAGGCGACGGCGTGCGCCGCTACGTGCACTCCGGCACCGGCAACTACCACCCGCAGACGGCTCGCCTCTACACCGACCTGGGTCTCTTCACGTGCAACGAGGAGATCGGCGCCGATGTGGCCGACATGTTCAACGTGCTCACCGGCTTTGGCCGCGCCCCCAAGCCGCGTCGCGCGCTGATCGCGCCGAGCGGTCTGCGCGACGGGATCATCGAGCGCATCGATCGCGCGTCCAAGGCCGCGAGCAAAGGCAAGCAGGCCCGCGTACGGCTCAAGATGAACGCCCTCGTGGACCGGCGGTGCATCCGCGCGCTCTACCGCGCCAGCCAGGCCGGCGTGCAGGTCGAGGTCAACGTGCGTGGCGTGTGCTGCCTGCGGCCCGGCGTGCCCGGCGTATCCGACAACATCCGCGTGGTCTCGGTGCTCGGTCGCTTCCTGGAGCACTCCCGGATCTTCTCCTTCGAGATCGAGGGCGAAGACCCCGACGTGCTCATGGGCTCCGCCGACCTGATGCCACGCAACCTCGACAACCGCGTCGAGCTCGTGGTGCCGCTCATCGATCCCGCTGCCCGTGCGGTCGTCCTGGATGTGCTCGACCGGTCACTCGCCGACGAGGAAGGCGCCTGGGAACTCCAGGAAGACGCCAGCTGGAAGCCGGTCCTCGCGAACGGCACCGGCCGCTCGGTGCAGCGCGAGCTGATGGACACCGCCAGCGACTGGTAGTCGC
>JAEMRF010000211.1:0-2437 GCA_016463515.1 Solirubrobacteraceae bacterium
CGCCTAGCATCGGTCTCCAAGATGCATCCCCACCCGCTCGACCCGCTGACTGCCGATGAGATCCGCGAGGCGGTCAGCGTCTTGCGCGCCGAGCACGAGCTCGACGCCGGCTGGCGGTTTGCCTCGATCGAGCTCGTCGAACCCCCGAAGCAGGTCGTCTACGCATTCGATGCTGCTGCCACGCCGACAGCGCCGGTCCGCCGTGCCCAGCTCAACTGCTGGAGCGCGACCACGCGAGACAGCACCCACACGGCAGTGGTCCGGCTCGCGACGGAAGGCTCGGGCGCGGCCGTTGAGTCGTGGGTGGCCCACCCCGGCAAGCACGCCAATGCGACCCTCGACGAGTTTCACGCCGTCGACGACACCCTGCGAACCGACCCTTCCGTGCTCGCTGAACTCGCCAGCCGCGGCATCACCGACCTGGACCTCGTGGTGTTCGACGTGTGGGCGTTCGCGGGCTTCCTCGTGCCGGAGGCGCACCGCCACCGCCGCATCGGTTGGACCGACGTGTGGGTGCGCTCCTCGGCTGGGGGCAACCCTTATGCCGGGCCAGTGCCCGGGCTCTCGCTCCTCGTGGATCTCGATACCGCTGAGCTGCTGGAGATCGAGCGCCACGGCGACGTGCAGCCCGCAGCCCCGATGGGCGAGTACGCACCGGCACTCGTGCCAGGCCAAACGCTGCGCGACGACCGCAAACCGCTGGAGATCGTGCAGCCCGACGGCACGTCGTTCACGCTGGAGGGCAACCTGCTGCGCTGGCAGAAGTGGTCGCTGCGCCTCGGCTTCAACCATCGCGAGGGCCTGGTCCTTCACACCGTCGGCTATGAGGACGAGGGCCGCGTCCGCCCCATCGCACATCGCATGAGCTTTGCCGAGATGGTGGTGCCCTACCGCGATCCGACGCCGACCCACGCCCGCCGCACCGCGTTCGACGTAGGCGAGTGGGGCCTGGGCTTCATGACCACCTCGCTGGAACTCGGCTGTGACTGCCTGGGCGAGATCACCTACGTCGACGCCGTCCTGCATGACGCCTTCGGGCAGCCCAAGGAGATCCCTCAAGCGATCTGCCTGCACGAGGAGGACGCGGGCGTGCTGTGGAAGCACGTCGACGAGCGCGCCGGGGCGGAGGTCCGCCGCATGCGCCGCATGGTGATCTCGTTCCACGTCACGGTCGCCAACTACGAGTACCTCACCTATTGGCGCCTCTACGAGGACGGCAACATCGAGTGCGAGGTCCGCGCGACCGGGATCATGGTCACGACGCCGTTCAACGCCGGGGAGGCGCCGCCCTACGGGACCGTCGTCGACGACCGCACCTACGCGCCGATCCACCAGCACTTCATCGTCGCCCGACTGGATCTCGACGTCGATGGCCCGGCGAACACGGTCCACATGACGGAGACGCAGATGGTGCCCGTCGGCCCCAGCAACCCGCACGGCCTTGGGCTCGTGCAGGTCAGCACCCCGCTGCGCACGGAGCTCGAAGGCATCCAGGACTTCGAGTGGAGCACCCAGCGCGCCTGGAAGGTCGTGAACCCTGGATCGCTGAACGCCCACGGCACGCCGGTGGCCTACAAGCTCGTGCCCGGCGCGGCCTTCCCTGCGATGTTCCCGAAGGACTCGCCGATCCTGCAGCGCTCCGGCGTCATCGACCACACCTTGTGGGTGACCCCGCAGCGTGATGACGAGCGCTGGCCGTGTGGCGAGTTCGTGGTCCAGAGCACGCAGGACGACGGCCTTCCGGCGTGGACAGCCGCCGACCGCCCCATCGAGAACACGGATGTGGTGCTCTGGTACGTGTTCGGCATCCACCACGTGCCGCGCGTGGAGGACTGGCCCGTGATGCCGTCCGACACGGTGTCGTTCTGGCTCAAGCCCACCGGGTTCTTCGACCGCAACCCGTCCCTCGACGTGGCACCGTCGCCCGGCCACGGCGAAGGCAGCCACTGCCACTGAGCACGGCGCGCGCCACAATGACCGGCGTGACCGATGCCGCTCGCCCATTGCTCCTCGTCGACGTCGATGGTGTGCTCGCCCTGTTCAACCTGCAGGGCGAGCCGCCGGTCGGCGTGTGGCACATGATCGAGGGGTTCCCGTACTACCTGGCCACCGGCACGGCAGCCCTCCTCCATGAAGCCGCCGAGCACTTCGACCTCGTGTGGTGTACCGGCTGGGAGGACCGCGCCAACGACCATCTCCCCCGCCTCCTCGGCACACCGGGCCCCCTCCCCGTGATCCACTTCGCCCGCAACCCGGGCCGCGCCAACGCCCACTGGAAGCTCGACGAGATCACCGCCTTCGCCGGCGAGGACCGCCCGCTCGCCTGGATCGACGACGCCCTGGACGACAACTGCCACCACTGGGCCCAGGCACGCGCCGCGGCCGGCACCCCCACGCTCCTCATCCAGACCGAGCCCCACCTGGGACTCGACCGGCC
>JAEMRF010000211.1:2537-5593 GCA_016463515.1 Solirubrobacteraceae bacterium
AGCCTTGACGGCGTTCCAGATGAGCTTCATGACGTCGTCAATCCACCCTTCTTGGTCAACCGTGCCATTGAGCTGGCAGCCGATGACGGCGCCACCGATGGTGGCCATCATGATCTCGAGGTCCACATCACTGCGGAGCTCGCCGGCGTCGATCGCGGCTTGGAGCCGTGGGCGGACGGCTTCGGCGCGAGCCTCAACCATCCGCTCGCGGTACAGCCGCGAGAATTCGACGTCGTGGCGGTACATGAGGCCGGCGCCGATGACTTCGGCGGCGCGGGTGTCCATGCCGGCCTTCATGCCAAGGACGAGGAGCCGGATCCAGTCCTTGATGTCCTTCGGACCTTCCATCTGGAAGGCCTCGGGCAGCTCGGCGATCGCCGCGGTGGCGAGGTCGAGCCGGTGCTTGAAGCGCCGGTAGATGGTCGTCTTGGCTACCCCCGAGTCAGCGGCGACCCGCTCAACGGTGAGGGCCGCGAGGCCTTCGTCGTTGAGGATCTTTCGTGCCGTCTTGAGGATCTTCGCGTCGACCTCGGACCGGCGACGGGCGTGGTATGCCGCTGCCGGGTGCTCGCGCACGGTCGTGTTCTCGGGGGTTGCCATGGTGCTTACCGACCGCCTTCGGGTTCGATGTCGAGCTGTGCCAGCTCATCTGCGAAGCCTGGGTCCCCCCCGAGACCGGCTCCGATGTCTTCGAGGGCCGAAAGGTCCTCGCCAATTGCTGCTCCGAGGTCGCCGAGGTCGTCGCCGAGACCAAGCTCAGCTGCGATCTCGTGCTCATCGAGCAGACCGAGGTCGTCGATGGCGCGCGGGAGCGGTTCGTTGGGCTCGATCTCGATGCGGCGGTACTCCTTGAGTCCGGTCGCAGCGGGGATGAGCTTGCCGATGATGACGTTCTCCTTGAGGCCGACCAGGCGATCGGTCTTGCCCTCCAGAGCGGCGTCGGTCAGGACCTTGGTGGTCTCCTGGAAGGAGGCCGCCGAGAGGAACGACTCGGTGTTGAGGGAGGCCTTGGTGATACCGAGGATGACGTCCTCGTAGGCCGCGGTCTCCTTCTTCTCCTTCTTGAGCTGCTCGTTGACGTCCGCGAACTCGTAGCGGTCGACGAACTGGCCCGGCAGGTAGTCGGTGTCGCCCTTTTGGTCGACACGGACCTTCTTCATCATCTGACGCACGATCACTTCGACGTGCTTGTCGTTGATGTCCACGCCCTGCTGCTTGTAGACCTTCTGCACCTCGGCGACGAGGTACTGCTCGGTCGCCGTGCGGCCGCGGATCGCCAGCAGCTCGTGCGGGTACAGCGAGCCTTCGTTGATCTGGTGGCCGGCCTTGACTTCCTGGCCGTTCTCCACGAACACGCGGGTGCGGCGCGGGAAGGCGTAGCGGTGCTCTTCGCCGGCTTCGTCGGTCACGACGACCGTGAGGGCCTTGTCGGTCTCTTCGATCGTCGCGGTGCCGTCGACCTCTGCGATCTTGGCAACGCCCTTCGGCTTGCGAGCTTCGAAGAGCTCGACGATGCGCGGCAGACCGGACGTGATGTCCGAACCTGCGACGCCACCGGTGTGGAACGTACGCATGGTGAGCTGGGTGCCCGGCTCACCGATCGACTGGGCGGCGATGATGCCGACCGAGTCGCCGATCTGGGCGGTCTGGCCGGAGGCCATCGAGCGGCCGTAGCAGTGCTGGCACAGCCCGGACTCGGCACGGCACTTGAGCACCGAGCGAACCTGGATCATGTCGCCGAGCTCGTCGCCGGCATCCTTGATCAGTCGAGCCAGCGAGGCACGCGTGATCTCCTCACCCTTGGTGACGGAGGCTTCGCCCTTGCCGATGTCCTTGATGGGGAAGCGCCCGACGAGGTTCTCGTTCGGGTTGCCACCGTCGACGAACAGCGGGAGCTCGATGCCTTCGTCGGTGCCGCAGTCCTCCAGGCGCACGATGACGTCCTGGGAGACGTCGACGAGACGACGCGTGAGGTAGCCGGAGTCGGCCGTACGAAGGGCCGTATCCGCGAGGCCCTTACGGGCACCGTGGGTCGAGATGAAGTACTCGAGGACCGAGAGGCCTTCCATGAAGTTGGCCTTGATCGGACGCTCGATCGTCTCGCCCTTCGGGTTGGCCATGAGGCCACGCATGCCGGCGAGCTGACGGATCTGCTTGAACGAACCACGAGCGCCTGAGTTGGCCATCATGAAGATGGGGTTCAGCTCGTCGAGGTGCTCGGCCATCGCATCACCGATCACGTCGGTGGCGCGGTTCCACTGCTCGACGACCGCGTCCTTGCGCTCGACGTCGGTGATCAGGCCCATGTCGTACTGGTCCTGGATCCCGGCGACTTCCGCGTCGAACCCGGCGAGGATCTCGCCCTTGTTCGGGGGCGTGATCACGTCGTTCTTGGAGACGGTGATGCCGGCGCGGGTGGCGTATTCGAAGCCGATGTCCTTGAAGGCGTCCAGCACGAGCGACACGGTGGTGGCGCCGTAGTGCTGAATCAGGTCGTCGATCATGGAGACCGCGTCCTTCTTCTTCATCGACTTGTTCACGAACACGTGACCGGCGGGGTCAAAGCCCTCGCCCACCGCATCGGCCAGCGCGCGCTTGATGCGCTCGTTGTAGATGATGCGGCCGACCGTCGTGAGGATGTGGCCGGTGTGGCCTTCCGGGCGGTACTCGGCCAGCTCGTGGACCGTGACGACCTTGAAGTCGACGGCCAGCTCAGCCTCTTGGGCGGAGCGGAACACGTGCGGACGCTTGGTGTCCTTGGGCCAATCGGCGGTGCCGAGCTTGTCGCGCAGCTCGTTGAGCTCCTCGACCTCGGGGCCGTACGTCACGTAGTACTGACCGAGGACCATGTCCTGGGTCGGTGTCGTGAGCGGGGCACCGTGGGCCGGCGACAGGATGTTGTTGCTCGAGAGCATCAGGATCCGGGCCTCCGCCTGCGCCTCGGCGCCGAGCGGGAGGTGGACGGCCATCTGGTCGCCGTCGAAGTCGGCGTTGAACGCGCCGCAGACGAGCGGGTGGACCTGGATGGCCTTGCCCTCGACGAGCTTGGGCTCGAA
>JAEMRF010000212.1:0-2540 GCA_016463515.1 Solirubrobacteraceae bacterium
CTGGACTACTTCCGCGACTACGCACCCGCCGACGACCAGCGGCGCGCCTTCCTGGATCACATCCAGCTGGCCCGCGAGACCGACAAGGCGCTCGTCATTCACACCCGCGCCGCGAGTGAGGAGACGGTCGCCCTGTTGCGCGAGCACGCGCAGGGACTCCGCGTGGTGATGCACTGCTTCTCGATGCCCGACTGGGTCCACGCATGCATCTCGGAGGGATGGTGGATCTCGTACGCCGGCAACGTCACGTACCCGGCCAACGCCGAACTCGCCGATTCGATCGTCGATGTTCCCGCCGACAAGCTGCTCATCGAGACCGACGCGCCGTACCTGAGCCCGATCCCGGTGCGCCGTGAGCGCAACCGCCCCGACCACGTGCTGCATACCGCCGACTTCGTGGCCGAGCAGCGCGGGATCACCGTGCCCGAGCTCGACACGCTCGTGACCGCCAACGCCGCAGCCCTGTTCCGCTGGTGAGCTCCAAGGGACGCACCGGCAAGGACTCGGGCAGCAGCCGCTACGACGCCGCCCGGGCTGAGCGCCAAGCGGCGCGTCAGGCGCGTGCAGCCGAGGCGCGGCGCGTGCGCGAGGCCACCGCCCGCGGCTACGAGCCAGACCCCCGAGACAACACCGGCCCCACGCCAATCGGCGGCGACGCCGCTGCGGGCCAGAACGACGGCGCTGCGCCGAGCGACCGCGCGAACCAGCCCAAGCGCCTGCGGCAGATCACGCACGAGCGGCTCGGCTCATTCGGCCTCTCGCCAAAAAAGGCCCTCGGCCAGAATTTCCTCGTCTCCGACCACGTCATGACGCAGATCGAGACGATCGCCGCCGTCACGCAAGACGACATCGTGCTCGAGGTTGGCGGCGGCCTCGGTGTGCTCTCGGAGCGGCTGGCTGCAAACGCCAAGTACCTGCATGTGATCGAGCTCGACCGCAAGCTTGCCGATCTGCTCGACGACGTCCTTGCGGGCACCGCGTCGACCGTCCACCGAGGCGACGCCGTGCAGTTCGACCTGGCGAGCCTTGATCCGGCGCCGAACGCCTTCATCGCGAACCTGCCCTACAGCGTGGCCGCCACCGTGGTCCTGCGGGCCGTCCACGAGATGCCCACGGTCGACCGCTGGCTCGTGATGGTGCAGAAGGAGGTCGGCGTGCGATTCGCGGCCCGCCCGGGCACGAAGGAATACGGGGCCCCGAGCGCACTGGCACAGCTCAGCTGCAGCGTGAAGCTCCAGAAGAACGTGGCCCGCTCAGCGTTCTTGCCGGCGCCGCACGTCGATTCGGTGCTCATGTCGCTCACGCGCACGGCACCGCCGGCTGAGCCCGGTATCCGCCGGCTCATCAGTTGGGGGTTCCTGCATCGCCGCAAGGCGTTGCCGCGTTCGCTGGCCATCGCCATCGGCGACCCGGCCACGAAGGACGCCACCAAAGACGCCCTGATCGAACTCGGTATCCGCGAGGACGCCCGCGCAGAGCAGCTCTCTGCCGACGAGTTCCGTGCGCTGCACGCCGCCCTGGTGGCCCGCGGCATCGGGGGGCTGCAGTGAGCGATCCGCGCACCGGCCCGCTCACGTGCGCGGCGCCGGCGAAGATCAACCTCTGTCTCTTCGTGGGACCGGTCCGCGAGGATGGCCGCCACGAGCTCGTCACGGTCTTTCAGCCGCTCGACCTCGCCGACCTGCTCGAGGCCGAGCAGGACCCTAGCCTGGACGCAGATGTCGTCGAGTGCCCTGGCGTGAGCGGTCCCAACCTTGCCTCCGCGGCCCTGCAGGCCTACCGCGACCAGACGGGATGGGATGGCGCGCCGATCCGGTTGCAGATCACCAAGCGAATCCCGATCGCCGGTGGCATGGCCGGCGGCTCCGCCGACGCGGCCGCCGCGCTGCGGATCGCTGCGGCGTTCGCCGGTGACGACGATCAAGCGCGGCTGGAAGCGATCGCAGCGCCACTGGGTGCCGACGTCCCAAGCCAGGTCCGCGGCCGGCGCGCGATCGGAACCGGCGCGGGGGACGAGCTGCATCGCACGGCCGCCAAGCCTGACTGGGATGCGCTCGTCCTCCCGGTCGATGCCGAACTCTCCGCCGGATCGGTCTACGCCGAGGCCGATCGGCTGCAGCCGCCGCGCGACGCCGAGGAGATGGCGTTCCTGAAGACCGCCGTGACCAACGCTGAGCGCGGCCACGGGGTCGAACACGCCGGTCTGGTGATCAACGATCTGCAGCGTGCAGCACGTCGGCTCTGCCCCGCGATCGACGAGGCCCTCACGCTGCTCGAGCAGACCGGCGCAGAGCATGCGCTCGTTTCCGGCTCTGGACCGACCGTCGTGGGGCTCTACGCCCCCGGACACGCCGAGCAGGCTCGCGCAACGCTCGCTGGGCAGCGCACGGCCATCCTCGCCTATCCCGAGTCCCGCCGGGACCTCGTACCGCCCCGCTGGCCGTGAGCCCCGTCTGGCTGCTGCTGGCCCTCGCGGCGCTCGCGACTGCGTGGCGGTGGCGCAGCGGTGGTCGTATCGGCCGTGGAGCGCTGCTGATCGT
>JAEMRF010000212.1:2640-4026 GCA_016463515.1 Solirubrobacteraceae bacterium
ACGCCTGCCGAGCCGGCAGACGCCTCGACCCCGAACGCCCCCTGACATGACTCCCGAGACGACCTCGTTCCTGGTCGCCGCCATCTGCGGCGTGACCTCCCTGGGTTTTTGGATTTGGCTGGTGGCCGTGCCGGTCGCCCGGTCGTTCAACGGCGGACTCCAGCGCTCGATCGCGGTCTTCCTGAGCGCCTACACGCTGGCGATCGGGATCGCTATCGGCGTTGGGATCGGACTGCTGGTCGCCTACCAGTGGGACGTCATCACGGCAGGGCCGTGATGGCCTGAGCGCACCCGCTCCTGCGCCCCACATAGACTTCCGTCGATGGCCGACGCCCCCCAGATCGACGCACTGGCCCAAGTGGCCGAGCGTCTGGCAACCACCGGGAGTCCCCCGACGGTTGCCCGAGCCATCGGCGCTGCGCTGCGCTGCAGTGCTGTGGTCCGCGATCCCACCGGCGCAACCGTGGCCCTGGTGGCCCGCTCCGCCCTTGAAGAACGCACCCTTCGCACGCGTGACAACCTCGACGTACGTGAGCTGCTGATCGGCGGCCAGGCGGTTGGCTCGGTCGCGCTGGCCTGGCATGACGGTGCGCCGAACGCACCACTTGTGGATATTGCGCTCGGACTGCTGGCGGCCTCGATTGCGCTGTCGCACGACCCGGCCGGGAGTGATGGCGCGGAGCTCGCTCGGCTGCTGGGCGAGCTTCTCGGACGCCCAGCAGGCCCACCGCCCGCAGAGTTGATGGAGCGGATTGCCGCGCTCGAGCCCGCCCCGGTTCCGCGGTCCGTCCTGGTCGTACGAGCACAAGCTGTGACGCCTCTCGACGAAGGCTGGCGTGACGCGCTCCTGGAGAGCGTGGCGTCCGCTGCGGCCGAAGCCGAGGCGCGGAGCACCGTCCTCTCCATCGAGCTGCAGCGCGTCGGCGCCGCACCGGTCGTGGTCGTCCCCGGCGACGATGCGGTCGCGCAACGCGTCGCCGAGCAGCTGGTACGCCGCCTGGAACCTCAGGCGACCAAGGTTCGGGCCACGGTCGGCTGTAGCCGCGCGGTGGCATCGGTCGACGAGCTGGCCCGCGCGCGAGACGAAGCCCTGCTTGCCGCCAACGTGGCCTTCGCCGGCGGCGACGCGCTCCTGAACTTCGAGGAGACCGGCAGCTACCGGCTCCTGCTGCCCGCCATGACCAACGACATCGGGGAGCTGGAGCGGTTCTACGAGGAGACCGTGGCGCCGCTCATGGCGTACGACCGCCAGTACGAGACTGAACTCGTGCGGACCGTCGAGGCCTTCCTGGAAAACGATGGCAACGTGGCCGGAACGGCCCAGGCGCTGTTCACGCACCGTCATACCGTGCGCTACCGACTCGAACGCGTCCGCGAACTCGCAGG
>JAEMRF010000212.1:4126-5584 GCA_016463515.1 Solirubrobacteraceae bacterium
GGAGTGCTCCAGATACGAGGTACGTCTAAAAACCGCAATTTAGACAATCGAAACCGCGGTGCGGCGTCGATCAAGCGTCCATAGGGGCTCAAGCTTGCTCGCTGCCGCGCCGATCCTTCGTGTGCGCGCTCGGAAGAGTTGCGCTCCGAATCACCGCTCTCATGCCTGCCGCCCTCGCCACCCCACAACACGTGACTGTGCGTGTGTCTCGTTGGAGTCCATTCTTGGTCCCGACGTTCGTCGTGGTGGCGGCATCGATCTTCGTCGCCGGCACGATCTCAACGCTCGACGAGTCCGTCCTGTCCGTTCGCGGTACCGACCCCGAGCCGCAGGCTGCCGAAATCACGCGCTGGTCGGAGGTGGGGCCCCAGCCGAACGGCCCTGGCGTGTTGGCCGGCAGTGGCGCGACCACCTTCACGCTCCCCGACGGGACCGTGGTGCGCCTCGGGCAGGAGGCCTCGACCACCGGTGCGGCGGCTGGATCTGATGACGCTGGCCTACTGCCACCCTCGCTGCTGGTTGGCGGCTCCTCCGGGGCTGCAGTCGGCGGCGTGCAGCGCCCGCAGACGCTCCCCACCGACGGCACCACGCGCCCCGAAGTCGGCGCGGTGACCCCCGGCGTCGCCGACAGTGACGGTGATGGCCTGAGCGACGAAGCCGAACTCGTCCTCGGCAGCAACCCGCTCGCCGTCGACAGCGACGGCGATGGCCTTCCTGACGCATGGGAAGCCCGCTACGGCACCAACATCAATCTCGCAGACGCCCGCAACGACTCCGATGGCGATGGCGTCGATGACCAGACCGAGTTCCAGCTCGGGCTCGACCCAACCCGCATCGACAGCTCCGGCTCGGGTACCGATGACGGCGCCGAGGATTCCGACGGCGATGGCGTCTCCAACGCCGTCGAGGTCCTCCTGGGCACCGATCCGGGCGATGCGTCCAGCATGCCGGACGCCTTCCGCCCACCGCCGCCGCCCGTCGAAGAGCCCGTCGTGCCCACGCCAGAGCCCGAAGTGCCGGTTGAGCCAACCCCGGAGCCGCCGGTCGAGACCGCGCCAATCGAAGAGGCCGTGGTTCCAGTGACCGAGCCTGTCGAGCCCGCCCCGGCCGAGCCGGTGGACAGCAGCGAACCGGAGCTGGCCGAGCCGGTGCCGACCGAGTCCGTCCCCGTCTCCGAGCCGGAGCCCGAACTCGCACCCGAGCCCGCGCCCGTGCCCGAACCCGCCCCAGAGCCCGAGCCTCAGCTGGCCCCAGAGCCCGCTCCGGAACCTGAGCCCGCGCCGGCTCCAGAGCCTGCGCCAGCTCCGGACGTTTCGCCCGTCGGCTGAGCCGCGAGGAACGCCGCGCCTCGGCTGCGTATTGTCTGCTCGGGGCGTAGCCCACCCTGCGGACTGGTGTAACGGCAGCACAGCAGCCTTTGGAGCTGTCAGGTCATGGTTCGAATCCATGGTCCGCAAT
>JAEMRF010000213.1:0-1924 GCA_016463515.1 Solirubrobacteraceae bacterium
TCGCTGGGAGTTTCTGTAGACGCGTTCTACTTTCAATGGGTCCGAATGTGCTCCCCGGCACACCCCCTGAAAGGTTCCTGTCCTCATGTCCATGTCCTCGCGACTTGCGAGCGCCTCGGTGACGGCGCTCCTCGCGTTGGGTCTTGCGTCGAGCGCTACCGCTGCGCCTGTCGTCGGCCCGTCCACTGACGCGTTCTACTCGCCCCCGACCAGCGTGCCCGCCAGCGGCGCCCCCGGCGAACTCATTTGGTATCGCCCGGCAACGGTCAACCTCGGCGCTGGCGCGCCCGCGACCAACAACTGGACGATCCTCTACCGCTCGCGTGACTCGGCCGGAAACTCCAACTTCGTGACCGGCACCGTCTTCGTGCCGCGCTCCGGGTACGCCGGCAACAACGTCGCGTACGCATTCGGCACGCAGGGCCTGGCCAAGACCTGTGCTCCGTCGAAGCAGGTGCTCGCCGCCAACGGTGGCACCGAATACGAGTCACCCAACCTGGTCGCGGCGCTGCAGAAGGGCTACGCCGTCCTCGCGTCCGACTACGCCGGCTACACGAACGGCTCGTCGCCGAGCTACCTGGCGGGCAAGTCCCAGGGCCAGGCCGTCCTCGACATGATCCGTGCCGCCAAGCAGCTCCCGCCGGCGACGGTGAAGAACTTCCCGTCGGGCAAGAACGTGATCTGGGGCTTCTCGCAGGGCGGCCAGTCGGCTGGCTGGGCCGGCGAACTTGCGCCGACCTACTACCCGGAGCTCAACCTGGCCGGCGTCGCTGCCGGCGGCGTCCCCGGTGACTTCATCGCCAGCGCCCGCTACCTCAACGGCGCAGAAGGCGCGTCGTTCCTGCTGGGCGGCGTGATCGGCCTGTCGACCGAATACCCCCAGGGCATCCCGTTCGACGACCTCGCCAACGCGGCCGGGCAGACCGCACGCACGCAGGCCCTGGCCAGCGGCTGCGTGTTCAAGCTGCTCAACCAGTACCGCAACGCCAACATCAGCACCTACGTGAAGAACAACCAGTCGCTCGAGCAGCTGCTGCAGATCCCGTCGGTGCGGCAGACGCTCGAGGCACAGAGCCTGGGCACCAAGAAGATCAACACGCCCGTCTACCAGTGGCACGGCCAGGCCGACGAGTTCCTCCCGCTGAACCAGGCCTACGCGACGAAGAAGGCGTGGTGCGCCAAGGGCACGAACGTGAAGTTCGACCTGTATCCGTCGGAGCACCTCACCAGCCTGTTCCAGGCCGCACCGTCGGTCATGGCCTGGGCTGCTGACCGGTTCGCAGGCCGCTCGCAGGCCGGCAACTGCAACAACGGCAAGCCGGACCCGGTCTCCAACGCAGACACCCCCGGCGGCGACTTCGTCGTGAACCTCGACAACTGGAACCTGTCGGGCAGCGTGCGCCTGCGGACGCTGAACCAGACCCTCGCCCTCCCGACGACCTCGCGGTTCAACGGGACGACGAACCTGACCACCCAGAAGCTCGACGGGCTCGCCACGATCCCGCCGTTCTTCACGACGATCGACATCCTCGGCATCAAGGTCCGCACCGCGATCACCCTGGTTCCGACGGGCCGCATCGCCGGCTCGGTCAACCTGGATGACACCGGCAAGCTCACGATCAATGCGACCGCGCCATTGATCCTGCGCATCGAGTCGCTCAACGCCGTGGGCCTCACGTTCGGCACGAACTGCCGCACGCAGACCTCGCTGCAGATCCCGGTCCGGTACTCCGGCCCGGTCTCCGCGCTCGGCACCGGCAAGCTCACCTCGAGCACCACCGCCACCATCCCGCCGCTGACGGACTGCGGCGCCTACGGGCCGCTGCTCAGCGCGCTCGTGAGCTCCACGGGCAACGGGTTCACGCTGACGGAGTCGCCGCCGGCGCCCGTCAGCTACTAAGCAAGCGCCATGGCGGGGCACCAA
>JAEMRF010000213.1:2024-5541 GCA_016463515.1 Solirubrobacteraceae bacterium
GGCACGACTTCGAAGAGTTCGCGCAGCAGGTCGTGGACGGCCCAGGCGGTCGACGTGCGGTCGTAGCCGCGGTGCTCCATCGTCGCGCCGATCACGTAGCGCCCGTCGCCGCGCGGCACCACGTAGACCGTCTGTGCTCGCAGCGTTCGCGTGACGATCGCCTCGCCGCGGGCCTGGTGATCTGGGTCGCGCAGCATCAGCAGCTGACCTTTGACGGGGTGCGTGCGAACCACCTCGGCGTCGGCGCCGGGCAGCGGCCATGCACCCGTGCAGACCACGACGCGGTCGGCTGGCGCGAGCCGTGGGTCGTCGAGCCCGGCCAGCTCATGCCCGATATGGAGGTCCACCCCAGCTTCCAGTGCCGCGACCTCCAAGGCCGCGCCAAGCGCGCGAGGATCCACCGACACGTCGCCGGGCGCCGAGAGCGCCCCGCGCAGCCCGGGGGCAAGATCGGGCTCCAGGCGGCGCGCCTGCGTGGGCGTGAGGAGCTCGAACGGCAGTCCCAGGTCGCGGCGGAGCTCTGCCTCGCGGCTCAGCCAGCGGCCCTCGTCGGCGTCGCGGGCAACCAGGAGCGTGCCGTCGGTGTGCAGCAGAGCGCCTGGCTCAAGGCCGGCGGCTGCCTCGAGATCGGCGGCAAACTGTGGCCACGCTGCGGCCGATCGCAGGCCGAGCTCGAGCAGGTCGCGCTCGGCGGGATCAGCCTCGCTCACCGGTGCGACCATGCCGGCAGCCACGTGCGTGGCCTCGCCCGCCAGCGCACCGCGCTCGAAGAGGTAGACATCGGCTCCGGTTTGGGCGACCCGCCATGCGACGGAAAGTCCGATGATGCCGCCGCCGACGACGGCCACGCGGGGCGTGTTGGTCGGTGAGGTCACGAGCGGCATCGACTCTAGATGAGCCACGCCTGCCACCGAGGCGCCCGGCACGCCCACAGCAGTTGGCGCGACCGGCCCGCAATGCGCGCAGAAGGTGTGACAACCTGAGCCATCGTGCCGCGCACGCGCCCAGACGCCTCACCTTCCGCCGACGCTGGCGCTGAGGCTTCGCCTACCGCAGATGCGGTTCCCGAGGCCCCCGATCCGCGGCGCGTCCTCGCTGCCCGCAGGCTCCGCCTGCTGGAGTCCGACCTCTACCTCGTGATCGGCCCCGTGGAGGGCAAGGACCTCGAGCAGACTGTCCTTGCGGCGATCGAAGGCGGCGTCGACATCGTGCAGCTCCGCGCCAAAGACGCCCCCGACGAAGAGCTCATCGCCGTCGGCGCGCATCTGGCTCGCCTCTGCCACGACCGGCGAGTGATGTTCATCATCAACGACCGCCCCGACCTGGTCGAGCCGATCGGCGCCGACGGCGTGCACGTCGGCCAGGACGACCTCTCGGTCGCCGAGGCGCGCAAGATCGCTGGGCCGTCCGCGCTGGTTGGCGTCTCCACGCACTCCGAGGAGCAGCTCGCGCAGGCCGCCAAGGACGGCGCCGACTACGCCGGGGTCGGTCCGGTCCACACCACGCCGACCAAGCCAGGGCGCCCTGCAACCGGCTACCGCTACGTGCACCACGCCTCGCTGCATGCCGAGCTGCCGTGGTTTGCGATCGGCGGCATCGATGCCGAGACCGTCGACCGCACGCTCGCCAGCGGCGCCGAGCGGATCGTGGTGGTGCGCGCGATCGCCGAGGCCGACGACCCTCGGGCCGCCGCCGCGCAGCTCAAGCAAGCCATCGCCGACCGCCCCAAGCGCAAGAGCGCCGAGGAGCGCAACGCTGCCGTGCGGGCGGAGCTCAAGCCGTTCGAGCCTGGCGAGCGCCCCGCCGCTGCCGCGATGGCCGCGATCCTGCTGGCGGCCGTCGGCCTGGTGAACCTCTTGATGTGGGCGATCGGCTACCAGCCGCGTGAGGCCCTGCGCACCGACAGCGGCACCGCCGCGCAGATCACGTTCGGCGTGCTGGCCGTGGGGCTCTCGTTCGCCGTGTGGCGCCTCAAGGCTTGGGCGCTGCTCTTGCTGCAGGCACTGCTCGGGATCACGGCCCTAGCCTGCTTCGTAGGGCTCATCATTGCCCAGACCGTGCGCGGCGCCGCGCTCACCCTCGTGCTGATGCTCATCTGCGGCGCCCTGTTCTACAAGCTCGTGCGCGTACTCGCGCGGGCCCAGACCCCCCGGACGCCCGCACCCCTAGGCGCGTCCGGCGCGGGTGATTCAAACCCCACCGACCCCTCCTAGTAGGTTCACATCATGGCCGACCACACCTTCGATCTCGTCATCGTCGGCTCGGGTCCAGGCGGCTACGTCTCCGCTATCCGAGCTGCTCAACTTGGACTGAAGACGGCGGTGATCGAGAAGGCCGACATCGGCGGCCGCTGCCTCAACGTGGCCTGCATCCCGGCCAAGGCCGTGCTGCGCTCAGCCGACGTGCTCAGCGAGGTGCGCGAGGCCAACGAGTTCGGCATCGGCGTCAGCGACCCGACCGTCGACTGGAACGCGATCAGCGAGCGCCGCAAGAAGATCATCTCCACGCTCACCGGTGGCGTGTCTGGTCTGCTGAAGAAGAACAACGTCGAGGTGTTCGACGGGGTCGGTTCCCTGAACGCCGACGCGACCGTCACGGTCGAGGGTGTCGGCACGATCGAGGCCACCAAGGCGGTCCTGCTTGCGACCGGCTCCGTGCCGCGCGCGATCCCGGGCATCGACTACGGCGCCCGCGTGATCGGTACCGAAGAGGCCTGGGCGCTGCCCGAGCTGCCCGGTTCCCTGGCCGTCGTGGGCGCGGGTGCGTCCGGCTCGGAGATCGCCTCCGCCTACGCGCGCCTGGGCTCCACCGTCACGCTGCTGGAAGGTCTGGATCGCGTCCTGCCCGGCGAAGACGCCGACATCTCGCGCGTCGCGGCTCGCGGCTTCAAGAAGCAGGGCATCGAAGTCCTCACGAAAACCTTCGCTGAGAACGTGAAGGAGGACGGCGACAAGGTCACCTTCACCGCTGGCGGGCAGGAGCGCTCCGTCGACTACCTCGTGGTGGCGACCGGCCGTCGCCCCGACGTCGACGCGCTCGGCATCGACAAGGCTGGCATCGAGCTGACCGAACAGGGCCTCATCAAGGTCTCCGAGCTCCTGCAGACCAGCAACCCGAAGGTCTACGCCATCGGCGACCTGGTGCCCGGCCCCGCGCTGGCCCACAAGTCGATGGAGGAGGGCATCGTTGCCATCGAGACCATCGCGGGCAACAAGGTCCACGGCATCGACCACCCGTTCATCCCCCGCGCCACCTTCTGCGAGCCCAACGTGGCGAGCTTCGGCTACACCGAGGCCCAGGCCAAGGAGCTCGGGTACGACGTGAAGGTCGGCAAGGTGCCCTACGGCGCCGTTGGCGCGCCGCTCGTGTACGGCGCGACCGGCACGGTGAAGGTCATCTCCGACGGCAAGTACGGCGAGATCCTCGGCGGCCACGTGGTCGGCGCCAAGGCCACCGAGCTGATCCAGGAGCTCGTGAACGCCCGCGAGCTCGAGGGCGGCATCCAGGAGGTCGCGCG
>JAEMRF010000214.1:0-2966 GCA_016463515.1 Solirubrobacteraceae bacterium
TCGACCTGGCCGGCGCCGAGGATCTCCAGCCACTGCTCGCCGCGGCAGACGGGGCAGCGGTCGCCGCCGATCCAGCCGTCGGAGCAGTTGAAGCAGGCCACGTCGATCTCGACCGACGGCTCGGTGAACGGGAAGAAGTGCGGGCGCAGGCGGATGTCGAGCTCACCGCCGAAGATCTCGCGGGCGAAGGCCAGCAGCGTGCCCTTGAGGTCGCTGAGGGTGATGCCGCGGTCGACCGCAAGCCCCTCGACCTGGTGGAACTGCGGCAGGTGGGTGGCGTCGTAGTCGCGGCGGTACACGCGCCCCGGGATCACGACGTAGAGCGGCGGGTCGTACTGCTCCATCGCCCGCACCTGCATCGGTGAGGTGTGGGTGCGCAGGACGACGTCGTCCTCCACGTAGAACGTGTCGGTCTCGGCGCGGGCCGGGTGCGTGGGGCCCGTGTTGAGCGCGTCGAAGTTGTAGTGCGTCGTCTCGATCTCGCGGCCCGAGAGCACTTTGAACCCGAGGCCGACGAAGATGTCTTCCAGGTCGCGCCACGTGCTCGTGATGATGTGCAGCGCGCCGGTGGGCAGGTGCGGCGAGCCTGGCAGCGTGAGGTCGAGGCGGTCCGCGGTGAGCTGCTTGGCTTCCTCGGCGGCGCCGAGCTCCTCTTTGCGCTGGTTGAGCAGCTTCTCGATCGCGCCGCGCGTCACGTTGGCGGCTTTGCCGACCGCTCCGCGATCGGCGGGCGGCAGCTCGCTGACGCCGCGCAGGATGTTGGGAAGCTCGGCTTTGCGACCGAGTACGGCCACGCGGACCTCTTCGAGCTCGGCGGTGGTGCCCGCGCGATCGATCTGGCTGGCGGCGGCGTCCTGCAGTGCTTGGACGCGCTCGAGCAGACTGGCTGCGTCGCTCACGTGGAACTCCCGGAGAGATCGGAGTTGGAAGAGGTGCTGGCCGGCGCGGAACCGTTCACGAGCTCGGCACGAGCGATCTCGTAGAGGGCGATCGTGGCGGCCATGGCGGCGTTCACGGAATCGCGGGCCATGGGGATCGTTGCGCGCACGTCGCAGGCCTTCGCCACGCTCTCGGGCAGACCTTCCCGCTCGGAGCCCACGACGATGGTGATCGGCGTGCCGGCCTGTACCAGTGCCGGGATCACCTCGTGGATCGGCACGGTGCCCGCGATACCACCGTCGCCGGGTTCGGCCGCGACCATCGCGATCGTGGTCCCGATGAGCTGGCCGAGATCGGTGGCTTTGGCGACCGGCACCGAGAAGATCGCGCCCATCGAGCCGCGCACGGCCTTGGGTGAGAACGGGTCGGCGCTGTGCGGGCCGAGCACGACGCTGGAGGCGCCGAACGCGTCGGCGGAGCGGATGACCGTGCCGATGTTGCCGGGGTCGCGAACGCCCCACAGCGCAACCGACAGCGGCCCGGTGGGCTCGCGCCATTGCTGCTTGTAGACCGCGAGGGCGCGGGTCGAGGAGCCCAGGTGCGAGTGCTCGGCGAGTAGTGCGTCGTCGACCGGGATCGGCCGCAGCACGTCGGGCATGGAGGACGGCTCGCTGCCCGGCACGAACACCGAGCGCGCGACCCAGCCCGCACGGAGGCCGGCAAGGACGATGTCTTCGCCTTCGGCCGTGAACAGGCCCAGCTTCTCGCGACGGGCCCGCCGGCCGAGCTGGCGGACCTCTTTGAGCTTGAGATTGTCTGGGCTGGTGATCATGCGTTCACTGGCATGGAGGGTGTGCAGGAGGAGCCGCGATGGCTCTGGTCGCACGGGACGTGGACACCTTCAGAAACGACGACGGGCGCCGCTCACCGAAGGAGACGACGCCCGTGCGACAAAGGTCGATGTGACCGGAGGGTGGCTAGGCGACGGCCTTCTTCGCCTCTTCGGCGATGGCCGTAAAGGTCTCCGGGTCACGGACGGCGAGGTCGGCGAGGACCTTGCGGTCGAGCTCGATGCCAGCGGTGTTGAGGCCGTGGATGAGCTTCGAGTACGTCGTGCCGTTCAGACGTGCGGCAGCGTTGATGCGCTGGATCCACAGACGTCGGAAGTCGCGCTTCTTGTTGCGGCGGTCGCGGTAGGAGTACTGACCTGCCTTGAGCAGGGCCTCCTTCGCGCGGCGGTAGTTCGAGTTCGCCTCGCCGCGGAAACCCTTGGTCCGCTCGAGGGTGGCACGGCGCTTCTTGCGCGCGTTGACTGAACGCTTGACGCGGCTCATCGAGTCTTGGCTCCCAGCAGCTTTTTGGCCCGCTTCGTCTCAGCTTCAGAGAGCATGAGCGGCATGCCCAGCTTGCGCTTGCGCTTGGCCGACTTCTTCTCGAGGATGTGCGACGTCATCGCGTGACGGGCGCGCACCTTGCCAGAGCCGGTGACTTTGAAGCGCTTCTTTGCGCCCGAGTGGGTCTTCATCTTGGGCATAACGAATGGGGCAGTATGGCAGGTCACAGTGCACGGTGCTGGCCCGCCCTTGCCTACCCCGGCACATGGGCGTGCGCCTGCACCGGCGCGGGTTCGGAGCGCCGCGCTGAGCGGCGGCTCCTCTCCCACACTGTAGAGGCTTCGGGCGGGTGAGGCGTCTCGGCCCCACCCTCGCCCGAGAAGACGGGTCCTAGGACTCGTCGCTGGCGGGCTCGCTCGCGGCGGCCTTCGCCGCTGCGGGCTTGCGCGCCGGAGTCTTCTTGGCGGCGGCCACGGCAGCTGCCGCTTCGGCCTTCGTCGGCGGCTTCTTGCGGGCCGCAGGCTTCTTGGCCTTGACGTCCTTGGCGGCGTCCTTGCCGTCCTTGTCGTCGCCCTCTTCTTCCTCGGCATTGATGCCGGGGACGCGGGCGCCGGTGCCGAGGTTCATGAGCGGCTTGGGCTTGCGCTTGGCCGCAGCCTCAGCCTTGGAGATGGGGGCAGGCCCCTGCTTCTTCGGCTTGGCCGGCTTCTTGGGCGGCTCGGGGACCGGCTCGGGCTCGGGCTCGGGAGCCTC
>JAEMRF010000214.1:3066-5496 GCA_016463515.1 Solirubrobacteraceae bacterium
GCGTCGGGGTCGGGAGCGTCGAGCATGGCGCTGCCCGTGCCACGACCCTTCCAGGAATCGGCATCGATCTGACCTGCGAGCACGGCCTTGGACGGGCTCAGCATCATGGTCATGTTGCGGCCGTCCTGCTGGGGACGCTGGTCGACCTGTGCGATCTCTTCGAGCTCCTCAGCGAGGCGCTCGAGGATCATCTGACCGCGCTCGGGGTGCGTGACCTCGCGGCCACGGAACATGATCGTGACTTTGACCTTGTCCTTGTGGAGCAGGAACCGCTCGACGTGACCCTTCTTGGTGTCGTAGTCGTGCTGGGCGATCTTCGGCCGGAACTTGATCTCGCGCAGGACGATGGTCGTCTGGTGCTTGCGCGCGGCCTTCTGCTTCTGAGCCTGCTCGTACTTGTACTTCGAGTAGTCCAGGATTCGGCAGACCGGCGGGCGCGATTGCGCG
Source organism: Solirubrobacteraceae bacterium (assembly GCA_016463515.1). Lineage (GTDB taxonomy): Bacteria > Actinomycetota > Thermoleophilia > Solirubrobacterales > Solirubrobacteraceae > JAGIBJ01. Next base: position 3,514 of record JAEMRF010000214.1, read on the forward strand.
GCGACTTCGACGAGGTCCAGGTCACGATCCTGGGCCATACGGAGCGCTTGATCGGTCGGCAGGATGCCGACCTGCTCACCGTTCTCGTCGATCAGGCGAACCTCGGGGACGCGGATTCGCTCGTTGATGCGAGTGGTGTCGCGATCCGGCATGCGCCGGTCGAAACGTCTTGGGACCGGCACTAGGCGGAGTGGCGCAGCTTCACGCTACGTGCGGGTCGCGGGCTGAGAGAGAGCTTCAATGTCCTGTAATCATAGCCACACCAGCGGCCCGGACCAACGTGGCGAACCGGTCACCCTCGCCCTCGGCCACCTCGAGGACCGATCGAGCGGCCTTGCAGCGGCGCCGCTGGCCCGGCGCAACGGAGTGGTCGACCAGTACGGGTTGCCCTCGCGCGTCTAGCCACACCAGATCTAGGGTCATTCGCATCCCAAGCATGTGAATGGACCGCGTGCGGGTCAAGAGCAGGGCATGGTCTCGCGGAAGCTCGTCGGTGCCGAGGAGGCCCCGGAGCCGCGTGCGGAACGTCCGCGCGACGTGAATGACGACGCCATCCGCGAGCACGACGTGGGGCAAACCTTGCAGCCGTGGCGGCGTGCCAGCGGGAACACCGGCCCGCCGCTGGGGCGCGCGACCTGGGCGACCGAGCCGCATCGCCGCAGCCTTGATCGCCCGTTTGGGCCGTGAGCGACCCGAGACCGTCAACGCTCGCGGCCCGCGATCCGCTCGCCAAGCTCGGTCAGGAACTCCATCGCCGGGCGGCTGCCGAGGTCGCCCTCGTGACGCTGACGGACCGACACGGTGCCCTCCTCGGCTTCGCGATCACCGATGACGAGCAGGAACGGCGACTTGGCCAGCTCACCGTCACGGATCTTGCGACCGACCGACTCGGTGCGGTCGTCGACGTGCACGCGCACGCCGGCCGCGCGGGCCAGGTCGGCGACGTCGCGGGCGGCGTCGATATGGCGGTCGGCGATCGGCAGGATCCGCGCTTGCACGGGCGTGAGCCACAGCGGCAGTTCGCCGGCGGTGTGCTCCAGCAGGATGCCGATGAAGCGCTCGTAGGAGCCCATCAGCGCGCGGTGCAGCACGATCGGACGGTGCTCTGAGTTGTCGGCGCCCGTGTAGACGAGGTCAAACCGCTCAGGAGCCTGGTAGTCGATCTGCACGGTGCCCAGCTGCCACGAGCGCTTGAGCGAATCGGTGAAGTGGTAGTCGATCTTCGGCCCGTAGAACGCGCCGCCACCCTCGCCGATCACGTACGGCAGGCCATTGGCTTCCAGCGACTGGCGCAGGATGTCCTCGGCAAGGTCCCACTGCTCGTCGGTGCCCAGGCGGTTCTCCGGCCGGGTCGAGAGCTCGTAGGTGATGTCGTCCTCGGTGAAGCCAAAGAGGTCATACGTGGCCTTGGCGAACTCGATGCAGGCCGTGATCTCGTCGAGCAGCTGATCTTCGGTGACGAACAGGTGGGCGTCGTCCTGGCAGAACTGACGCACGCGCAGCAGGCCGTGCAGCGTGCCGGAGAGCTCGTTGCGGTGCAGCAGCCCGGGCTCGGAAAAGCGAACGGGGAGCTCTTTGTAGGACCAGCGGGTCTGCGCGTAGAGCTCGTAGTGCCCCGGGCAGTTCATCGGCTTGAAGCCCATCGGGCGCTCGTCGCCGGTGGACGTCAGGAACATGTCGTCGCGGTACTTGTCCCAGTGGCCGGAGGTCTTCCACAGCGACGCGTCGTAGAGCTGCGGGGTCTTGACCTCGGTGTAGCCGCGGTCCTCCCCCATCTCGCGCGACAGCGCGACGAGCTGGTTGAACACGATCGTGCCGGCGGGCGTCCAAAAGGCCGAGCCCGGTGAGGCATCCGTGAAGTAGTAGAGGCCGAGTTCCTTGCCGAGCTTGCGGTGATCGCGCGCCTTGGCCTGCTCGAGGAGCTCCAGGTGCTCGGCGAGCTCCTTCTTGCTGAAGAACGCGGTGCCGTAGATGCGGGTGAGC
>JAEMRF010000215.1:0-2117 GCA_016463515.1 Solirubrobacteraceae bacterium
TGCTCGACGGTGACCTCGTGCTCGGCGTGCTGCGCCACGCCGGCTGCCCCGTGATCGTGGCCGCACAGGATCCGGCCGACGCCATCACCGCCACCGCGCCCAAGCGCATCGGCGTGGCCTGGGATCGCGGAGAAGAAGCCCACGAGGCGCTGGTCGTTGCGGCCCGCGTGGCTGAGCTGGCTGGCGGCAACGTGCACGTGGTGCACGTGATCGAGCCGGCCGCAGCGCTCGTGTTGCCGCCCGGCGACCCGCAGATCGGGCATGAGCTCACCAAGACCCGTCACCGCGAATGCGACGCGGCGATCCGCGCCGCCGCCCACGCCGTGAACCCTGAGCTGGAGGTGCAGATCGACCTGCGCGACGGCAAGGTGAGCAAGCAGATCGAGGCGGCCACCAAGGACCTCGACGTGCTGATCGTCGGGTCCCACCGCAAGGGTCTGCTCAAACGGGTGACCGTTGGCAGCGTGAGCGAGCACCTGGTGCACCACAACCACTGCCCAGTGGTGGTCGTTCCGCGTGGCGTCACGGCAGGCGCAGCCGTCTGAGGTCGCGCTGCGTCGAGCGATCCGCCAGCGGACGCCGAGCCGCACCATCTGGCTAGAGGCGGGCAGGCCGGGTTGGCCGAGTGGACATACGCAATCGATTGCCGAAAGCGTTGAATCCAGGACGTGAGCGCGACCGCCAAGCCGCCCGTGACCGTGATCGATGGCTGTGCCGTCGCCACGGTCGACCCAGCCGGCACGGAGTACGCCGCCGGACACCTGATCCTCAGCGATGGCCGGATCACGGCGCTCGGTGACGGGCCAGCACCCGACGAGGCCCTGATCGGCGCGACGGTGATCGACGGGACCGGGCTGCTGGCCACGCCGGGCCTCGTCAACAGCCATCACCACCTCTACCAGTGGGCGACCCGAGGGTTCGTCCCCGACGGCACGCTCTTTCAGTGGCTGACCGGGCTCTACCCCGTCTGGGCCCAGCTCGATCCCGACATCACCCACCACGCGGCCAAGGCCGGCCTGTCGGCGCTGGCGCTGTCGGGCTGCACCCTGTCGATGGACCACCACTACGTGTTCCCGAACGGGACGGAACTGCTCGAGTCGACCATCACCGCGGCCCAAGCGGTGGGCATCCGGTTCCACCCCACCCGCGGGTCGATGAACCTCGGCAAGTCCCAGGGCGGGCTCCCGCCGGATGTGGTGACCGAGGATCACGATGCGATCCTGCAGGCCAGCGCCGACGCGATCGACCGGTGGCACGACCCATCGGGCGACGCGCGGCTGCAGATCGCGCTGGCGCCCTGCTCGCCCTTCTCGGTCACCGCCGAGCTGATGGCCGACTCGGCGCTGCTTGCCCGCCAGCGCGGCGTGCGGCTGCACACCCACCTGTGCGAGACGGTCGACGAGGAGGAGTACTGCCTCCAGCACTTCGGTGCGCGCCCTGCGGACTACGTCGGCGACCTGGGCTGGATGGGCGACGACGTGTGGTTCGCGCACTGCGTGCACCTCAGCGATGCCGACGTCGACCTCTTCGGGCGCACCGGCGTGGGCGTGGCGCACTGCCCCACCTCCAACGCACGCCTGGGCTCGGGCATCGCGCGCACCCGCGACCTTCGCAATGCCGGCGTGGCGGTCGGGCTCGGCGTCGACGGGGCCGCATCCAACGAGGCGGGCACGCTCCAGCTCGAGGTGCACGCGTCGCTGATGGCTGCGCGGTTCGCTGAGGGCCCCGAGGCGATGACGGTCCGCCAGGCGCTGGCGCACGGCACGATCCACGGCGCCCGCTGCCTTGGCCGCGAGGCGGATCTGGGCTCCCTTGAGGTCGGCAAGTTGGCCGACATCGCGCTCTGGCGGGTCGACGACCTGGGCGGCGCCGGCATCGTCGACCCCGTCGCCGCGCTGGTGCTTGGCCCGCCGCGCGGCGTGGAGCACCTGCTGGTCGGCGGCGAGCTCGTGGTCGAGTGCGGCGAGCTGCGCACGACCGACCTGGAGGTCGTGACCCGCGAACTCGTCCGCGTGAGCGCCCGCCAAGCCGCGGCCTACGCCGCCCTCTGATGCGCCCGCCCGGCGCCCCCATCCCCAACCCCGGAGGCTGCTTCGCATGGCCTACGAACTGACCCA
>JAEMRF010000215.1:2217-3855 GCA_016463515.1 Solirubrobacteraceae bacterium
AAGTCTCAGAATCGCCTGATGCGGGTGGTGCGCGACACCGATCGCCACGAGGTGCGCGACGTGACCGTCAACGTGCGGCTCTGGGGCGACTTCGATCACGTCTACCTGGAGGGCGACAACACCGAGATCCCTGCGACCGACACGATGAAGAACACGGTCTTTGCCCTCGGCAAGACCGACTTTGGCTCCGGCTCCATCGAGGACTTCGGCAAGACGCTCGTGAAGCACTTCGTGGCCACGAGCCCGCGGGTCAGCAAGGGACTCGTCGAGCTCACCGAGCACCCGTGGGTGCGCCTGCCGGCCGACGCCCCCGGCAGCGACCACTCGTTCTACCGCGGGTCCTCCGGCGACCACGTGGCGTGGGTCGAAGGCGACGGCGACACGTTCACGGTGAAAGCCGGCATCAGCGACCTGTTCGTGCTCAAGAGCACGGCGTCTGGGTTCGTCGGATTCGAGCGCACCGCGTTCACCTCGCTGCCGGAGACCACCGACCGCATCCTCGCCACGGTGATCGACGCCCAGTGGACCTACGCCGATGAGGTGCAGGACTACCAGGCCAGCTGGGAAGCGATTCACGACATCCTGCTGCGGCGCTTTGCCGATCACTACTCCGACTCCGTGCAGCAGACGATCTTCAACATCTGCACGGCGATCCTGGAGGCGCGGCCCGAGGTGCTGGAGGTCACGATCGAGCTGCCCAACAAGCACCACAACCTCGTCGACCTGTCGGGCTTTGGCCTCGACAACCCCGGCGAGGTGTTCATCGCCACGCAGGACCCGTTCGGGCTGATCACGGGCACGGTCTCCCGAACCGACGCCGCCTAGCGAGCTCGCGGGCCGAGCCGGAAGCGACGCAGTGAGCATGGGAGCCAGGATGGCGGTGGTGATCGACGGCGAGACGAGCCAGGCGCAGCCGCGCGCGGGCCAGTGCCTGCGCACCTTCCTGCGCGAGCAAGGCCGCTTCGGCGTGAAGAAGGGCTGCGACACCGGCGACTGCGGCGCCTGCACGGTGCACGTGGATGGGATGCCGGTGCACTCGTGCGTGTATCCCGCGGCGCGGGCGCAGGGGCGGGCGGTGACCACCGTGGCCGGACTCGCGGCGACGGCCTCGGGCGCAGCTGCAGAGGGTGCGCCCGCGGGCCGGTCGGAGCCCGCGCTGCACCCCGTGCAGGAGCAGTTCCTTGCCGCCCAAGGCTTTCAATGCGGGTTCTGCACCGCGGGGATGGTCATGACCGCCGCGGCGCTGACCGATGCCCACCGCGCCGACCTGCCCCGAGCGCTCAAGAGCAACCTGTGCCGCTGCACGGGCTACCGCGTGATCGCCGACGCCGTGGCGGGCGTGGTGAACGTCGACGAGGACGTGGCCGGGGCGTCGGTCGGGCGCAGCCTCCCGGCGCCCGCAGGCGAAGCGATCGTGACGGGCACGGCGCCGTTCACGATGGACGAGACCCCGGCCGGACTGCTGCACGTCGCGCTCCTGCGATCGCCGCACGCGCATGCGCGCATCCGTTCGATCGACACGGCGGCGGCCCTCGCGACCCCCGGCGTTGAGCTGGTGCTCACGCACGAGGACGCCCCGGGCGTGCTGTTCTCGACCGGTCGCCACACCAGCCGGCTCGAAGACCCAGACGACACCAG
>JAEMRF010000215.1:3955-5490 GCA_016463515.1 Solirubrobacteraceae bacterium
CAGCGGGTCCAGCATGCGCAGCTGGAGACGCACGGCGCGACCGCCTGGGTCGACGGGCGCGGGCGGCTCAACGTGCGCACGTCGAGCCAAGTTCCGTTCCTCACGCGCGACGAGCTCGCACTCATCCTTGGCCGCGAGCCGGAGACGGTGCGAGTGTTCGCGGTTCGGGTCGGCGGCGGCTTCGGCGGCAAGCAGGAGCTGCTCGTGGAGGACGTCGTGGCCCTGGCAGCGCTCGCGACCGGTCGACCGTGTCGCCTCGAGTTCACGCGCGAAGAGCAGTTCGTCGCGACGACGACCCGCCATCCGATGACCATCCGGGTGAAGGCCGGCGCGGGCGCCGACGGCAGGCTCACGGCGATCGAGCTGGAGCTGCTCTCCAACACCGGCGCCTACGGCAACCATGGCCGCGCGGTGATGTTCCACGCGTGCAACGAGTCGATCTCGCTCTACCGCTGCGCCAACAAGAAGGTCGATGCGCAGGTCGCCTATACCCACACCGTGCCCGCCGGCGCGTTTCGCGGGTACGGCCTGAGTCAGTCGATCTTTGCCGTCGAGTCGGTGGTGGATGACCTTGCGCGGGAACTGGGACTGGATCCGTTCGAGATGCGCCTGCGCAACGTCGTGGAGCCGGGCGACCGGTTCGTGTCGATCTCCGAAGAGCCCGAGGACGTGTCGTTTGGGTCCTATGGCCTGGACCAGTGCCTGGCGCTCGTGCGAGCGGCACTCGCGGATGGCGGCGGCCTCCCGGCGCCGGGCCCGGACTGGCTCGTCGGCCAGGGGATGGCAGCGTCGATGCTCGACGCGGGTCCGCCCGGGGGCCACGTGGCCGACGCACGCATCGAGCAGCAGGCCGACGGCACCTTCCTGCTCTCGGTCGGCACGGCGGAGTTCGGCAATGGCACGGCGACGGTCCACCGCCAGCTCGCTGCCACGGCCCTGGGCACGACCGCCGACCAGATCGTGCTTTCCACGTCAGACACCGCCAGCGAGGGCGTTCGCCAGGACAGCGGCGCGTTCGCGTCGGCGGGCGTGTTCGTGGCGGGCCGCGCCACGCTGATGGCCGCCACCGAGCTGGCGGCCAAGCTCGCGGAGGGCTCCGCCTCAGGCGGCGCGACGAACGCCGGTCTGTCGGCCGAGGCGACGTTCCGCGGGTCGCCGCGGTCGGTCGCGTTCAACGTGCACGGGTTCCGGGTTGCGGTCCACCCGCAGACGGGCGCGGTGCGGATCCTGCAGAGCGTGCAGGCCGCCGACGCGGGCGCCGTGATGAATCCAGCCCAGTGCACGGCGCAGGTCGAGGGTGGGGTGGCCCAAGCGATCGGCGCCGCGCTGATGGAGGACCTGCTCGTCGACGACACGGGTGCCGTCGTCAACACCGATCTGCGCAGCTACCTCGTGCCCACGATGGCCGACCTGCCGCGCACGCAGGTCCTCTTCGCGGACACACACGACGACCTCGGACCGCTCGGTGCCAAGCCCATGAGCGAGTCGCCGTTCAATCCGGTGGCGCCCGCGCTGGCCAACGCGATCCGCGACGC
>JAEMRF010000216.1 GCA_016463515.1 Solirubrobacteraceae bacterium
TCGAACATGCGCGAGAGCGCCTGCCCGACCAGGCTGCGCACCACGGCAGCGTTGCGCTGCACGTGCGAGCGCATGAAGGCCGCGGCGGCGTCAGCGTCGCCGCTGAGGATCGCCGCGAGAATCTCGAGGTGCTCGGTGACGGTCGCGTCGATCCGCGACTCGATCGTGAAGCCTTGGAGCCGCAGCACGTGGATGCGGTCGGTGATCTCTTCGAGGTAATGCTGGGCCGTGCGGTTGCCGCTCGCTGCCGCCACCGCGATGTGGAACCGCTCGTCGGCATCGACAAACGCCTGCTGCACCTCGGGCGATGCGGCCGATCCTGGCTCGCGGCCAGTCCCGAGCTCGATCCACTCGTTCTGCAGCGCTTGGAGCGCGGCGCGGTCACCGTCGAGCGTGGCGCGGCGGACCGTGAGGTCCTCCAGAGCCAGTCGCACGTCGTAGAACTCGTGCATCGTGCGCACATCGGGCACGCGGGGCGTAAGGCCACCGGAGGCGTCGCGCAGGAGATGACCGTCGCCTTCGAGCCGGCGCATCGCCTCGCGCACCGGGGTGCGGCTGGTGTCGAACTCTTCGGCCAGGCGCTGTTCGATCAGGCGGACGCCCGCCGGCCGCTCGCCGCGCAGCAGCTGACTACGCAGCGCCTGATACACGCGCTCGGCGTGCGGCTGGGCCGTGCCGCGACCACGCGCCGTGCCGGGGACGACCGGCCGCGGATCGGGCTCCGGGGGTGTCACGGCGCTGCCGTCTTGAAGATGAACATCCACGAGAACAGGGATTTTACCGCGCCGTCCAGCGCACCTCCTCGGTATATCCCCGCGGAGCCGGTCACGCGGGCCCCGCTACACCGCCGCCAGGCTCGTTCGCTAGGCGCTCGCCGTGGCCTGCGCGCCGGTACTCGAAGCCTTGGCGTCGAGCGTTTCGATCGCCTCCACGAACGCCGAAAACGGCGGGAGCGTGATGCCGCCGCCGATCTGACCGATGCCCGGCCTGCGGTTGGCAATGCCCGTGTGGATCGGCGGCACCTGGCCCGTTGCGACGACCGCGCGTCCGTCGACGCCCAGGATCGCCTTGGCCTCTGAACCATCGCGGCGCACGAACGTGATGAACGGGTGTTCGCCGGCGGCGATGGGCCGCAGCTTCGCGTCGATGTCGTCGATGTCGTCGACGCTCAGGCCGACCGACGGCGCAGAGAGCGGCGAGCCGGCGACCGCGAGCGCTCCGAGCCCATAGACCTCGATGATCGCGGAGTCGCCCAGATCGGGGTTCATGTCGTCGGGGCCGTAGCCGTCGTAGAGCTTGAAGGGATTCGGCATCGCCGCCGTCCCCACGAACCACTGCTCGCCGGTGCCCGACAGCTTCACGCCGACCTCTACGCCGTTGCGCGCGACGACCGTCACCAGCGACGAGCCCTCCACGCCTGCCGCGCAGTTCATCGCCAGCTTGGCCGAGACCATCGCGATGTTCAGGAACCACTGGCCGTTGGTCTCCATGAACGTCTGCACTTCATCCGGCACGTGGCCCTTCATGAGGGCCGCAAAGATCGCCGTGCCCTCCTCGGTGCGGTGGTGGGCCTCGTCGCCCAGCAGCAGCGCCTCGCGCTGAATCTCGAGCAGATCGATCGGGCCGGTCTCCTTCAGCCCAGCCGCCAAGCTCGGACCGAGCACATCGCGCATCCACTTCAGGCGATCGACGACCTCCGGACCGTCGGCGCCGTAGCGCAGCACCTTGCCACTGCCCTCGTTCAGCGGGCACCATGCCTGCAGTCCTGTGGCCTCATCGCGCGCAATCAGCAGCGGCATCGACTTGGTGACCGCGCCCGACATCGGGCCCACGCCACCCAGGTCGTGGTTGGGGACGTACGGGATCTCGCCCGCGTCGACGAGCGCGAGCGCCTCCTCCGGCGTTGCGGCGACGCCTTCGATGGTCAGCGCGACCCCGATCGCCTGCCGCATCGGCGGGCACATGCGGGTGGAGTCGATCGGCGGGCCGCCGTGGGAGACCCCACCAGCCGCCAGGAACGGGACGACATCGCCAGCCGGAACCACATCGACCAGGAGCGGGCGCGCCGCAGCGAGACGGTCAAGCGCAGGGTCAGATGCATGCGGGGATGTGTACATAGCTCTCACGGTAGCCCGCCTGTGCGCCAAGCGCATCTGGCCGGATGACCAGAGCCCCAGTCGCCAGTTTCGACATTCGGCCAATAGGAATGGTCATTTCGGGGCCAACGGGCCAAAGAGGTACCGGCAACCCGAAAGTACCTTCTGGCACGTCGGCCACGACTGTGGACGCCTTTGTATACATCGACCGCGATTCGCGAGACCTCAAGAGCCCCATGGATTCTTCGTCAGACGCCAACGGCGACAGCCTCACCGCCGAGGCGAAGCCGTACCCATTCACCTTTGAGGTCGCTACGACCGCGCTCGTGATCATCGACATGCAGCGCGACTTCCTCGAACCCGAGGGCTTCGGCGAGACCCTCGGCAACGACGTCTCACAGCTCACGCCGACGATCCCCGTGGTCAAGTCGCTGCTCGATGTCGCCCGGGCGATCGGGATGCCGGTCGTCCACACCCGCGAGGGCCACCGCCCCGATCTCACCGACCTGCACGAAGCCAAGCGCGTGCGCGGCAACCCGACGCTGGAGATCGGCGACGCGGGCCCCAAGGGCCGCATCCTGGTGCGCGGCGAGTTCGGCCACGACATCATCGACGAGCTCCAGCCCATCCCGGGCGAGGCGCTGGTCGACAAGCCCGGCAAGGGCGCCTTCTACCAGACCGACCTCGAGCTGATCCTGCACAAGGCAGGCATCAAGAAGCTGATCGTCTGCGGCGTGACCACCGAGGTGTGCGTCCACACGACCGTCCGCGAAGCCAACGACCGCGGCTTCGACGCGCTCGTGGTGGAGGACGGCACCGGCTCCTACTTCCCCGAGTTCCACGCGATGGCGCTCAAGATGATCGCCGCCCAGGGCGGCATCTTCGGCTGGACGACCCCCTCCAGCGAACTGCTTGCCGTCCTGCCGGACGTCCCGAGTCCGGCATCGGCCGCCGCAGCCTAAGCCCAACCAGTACTGACGCCCACCCACCCCGAGTTACACAGGACACGAACCATCATGGCTGCGACAACCGCAAGCGGGCCCCCAGGACCCGCGCTCTGGTCAAGGGGCGAACTCAACGCCTTCTTCGGCTTTGGCATCAACATGCTCGTCAACGTGCTGGTCCTCGCCGGACTGGCTGCCGGGGTCGTCCAGATCCCAGCCGAAGACGTGTTCGGCACGATCATCCCGGCGCTCGGCATTCAGCTGCTCATCGGCAACGTCTTCTACTTCTACCTCGCGCGTCAGCTCGCGATCAAGAGCGGCCGCGACGACGTGACGGCCATGCCGTACGGGCCGTCCGTCCCGCACATGTTCATCGTGACGTTCGTCGTCATGTTGCCGACGTTCTTGGCGACCAAGGATCCGATGGCCGCGTGGGCCGCCGGCGTGGCTTGGGCGTTCATCATCGGCGTGATCATCCTGATCGGCGCGTTCGTCGGGCCCTACATCCGCAAGTACACCCCGCGCGCGGCGCTGCTCGGCACCCTGGCCGGCATCTCGCTGACGTTCATCTCGATGTCGCCTGCCGCGCAGATGTGGGAGACGCTCTGGATCGCGCTGCCGGTGTTCGGAATCATCTTCCTGGGCTTCGTGACGGGCATCAAACTGCCCGGCAACTTCCCCGTCGGATTGCTCGCACTGATCGTGGGCACGATCCTTGGCTGGGTCGGCGGCGTGATGGAGCCCGCTGAGGTCACGAAGGCCGTGGAGAACATCGCGGTCGGTCTGCCGTCGCTGGAGTTCGGTCTCCTGGCGGACGGCCTGACCGACATCTCGCCGCTGCTGGCCACCGCCATCCCGCTCGGCATCTACAACTTCACCGAGGCGATGTCGAACGTGGAGTCGGCGTCTGCTGCGGGCGATGACTACAACCTGCGTGCGGTCCTCCTGGCCGACGGCACCGGCGCCGTGGCCGGGTCGTGCCTTGGCTGCCCGTTCCCGCCGGCCGTCTACGTCGGCCAGCCCGGCTGGAAGCAGGCAGGCGGCAGGATCTCCTACTCGCTGGCCACCGGCGTGGCGGTGTTCTTGTTCTGTCTGTTCGGGGTGTTCCCGCTGCTGGACGCGATCCTGCCGGTTCCGGCGATCGTTCCGGTCCTGCTCTACATCGGCCTCGTGATCGGCGCGCAGTCGTTCAAGGAGGTTCCCAAGGCGCACTACGCCGCGGTGGTTCTGGCGACCGTTCCGAATATCGCGGCCTGGGGCCTAGGGCAGATCAACAACACCCTGGCCGCGGCTGGCACGAGCGCCGACGAGGTGGGGCTTGCCGCCCTCGGCGGAGCTGGCGTGATCTACGAAGGCCTCCTGCTGCTGGGCAGCGGCGCGGTGCTCGCGGGCCTCATGCTCGGCGCAATCGCCGCGTTCGCGATCGACAAGCGGTTCCTCTGGGCCGCCGGGTATGCCGTGGCCGCCGGCGCACTGACCTCGATCGGATTGATCCACGGCGAGGAGGTCAAGTTCTTCGTGCACGGCGAACTTGTGCTCGGCTACGTGCTCCTGGCGGGGCTGTTCGTCGGGGCGCACTACCTCGGCGAGCCGCTGCGCGACGTTGACGCGACCGATCCCATCGACGTGGAAGACGCCGAAGCCAACGGCCTGGTCCCGCTGACCAAGTCGGCCGAACCCGCGGAAGCCGAGCGCGCCCCCGTGCCGGCGTAGTCCCCGGCTCGGCGCTTCCTGGGGCAGCGAAGCGCCGAGTCCCGCACGGCCGGGCCGGGCCGGTCGATCCACGCCCCCGCGTGGATCGACCGTCTCGGCCTGCTGCCGTGCTGTTGCCTTGGAGCCTTCGGCGACTGAGCCGGGTGGGGCCCGCGGCGCGGCCAGTGCTTGGCCGCGGTGGGGCGCGCGGTCCCACCCCGCTGAGTCGCCTGAGCTCGTAGGTGGGACGACCCCACGCGGGCTCCGGCGCCGACGCCCGCAGACCTCCAACACCGTCCGCCCTGGCTGAAGATCGCCCCCGAACCCCGCAGCGCCGGCAAACCCACCGCCGCGGGGGAACGAAAATGCCGTACCCGTCCGCAGGCACGCGGCGGCGCCCGCTAAGCCGCCGCTGCCAACCCGCGTGAACGCCGCACACCGTGCCCCCGCCAAGGCGCTAGCGCCGTTGGGGCTGGATCGATCCGAGAGTCGGGTTGATCCAGCCCACGCGGCGATGGCGTTGCGGCCCCTAGAAGCCGGGTGCTTCGTCGTCGCTCTTGGCGGCGCGGAACAGTGCGTCGACCTCCGGGAGCACCGTGGACACCCAGTAGGTCGGGACGCTCCCCTTGGCGCCCGGCGGGCGCGCGTTGTGCGGGAAGACGAAGTGCGTATCGGAGCCAGCGACGGGGTAGACCTTGGCCACGCACATGCCGGGGTTCAGGTCCTCACAGGTGCGCTGGGGCCAGCGGGCGTCGCC
>JAEMRF010000217.1 GCA_016463515.1 Solirubrobacteraceae bacterium
CGCAATACCCCCAAGGAGAATCGAACTCCTGCTACCAGCGTGAAAGGCTGACGTGCTAACCGCTACACCATGGGGGCGGGGTTGCTGGCGTGATTCTACGGGGCTGGCCGCGAGCGTGGCGTGCCGCTGCTCCGAGCGCCCATCGGTAGCGCTGCGGCGGGCTACTGAACAGGCGTGCCTTGGTGGTATCGCAGGGCCCAGCCATGAGCGTCGCGGATCCACAAGGACGAGCGGCGGGACACGCGGTGGTGCTCGTCGAGGGTGCGGGCCGCGTAGGTGATCAGGACGGCGTCCGGGGTGACGAAGTGGGCGTCGACCTGGCTGGTCTCGTGGCCGTGGCCTGGCTCCCCCGCGAGAGCGTCGACGATCGCGTCGCGGTGCCAGTGGCGGCCGCTGGCACCGACCTCCTCGAAGTCCTCATGCAGCAGGCTGCGCACGCGATCTGGGTCGGCGCGGATCTGCGGGTCGAGCAGCACGTGTTCGAGCTCGACGAGGTCGGCCAGGGCCGCGTTTCCAGCGGGATCGTCGATGTGCCAGCGCATCTTGAGAACGTAACCGCATGCGCCTTCCCGATGGGAACACTCGCAAGGCGCCATGCTGAAGCAGTCGTGAGCACCGACTCGACACCCACCGACCCGAGCTCGGGGCAGACCAGCGACCCCGTCGCCGGGGGACCTGACGAGCCCAAGGGCCCGCCGAACCGCTGGAAGGTCCTTGCCGTGATCGCGGCGACCCTGCAGCTCGTCGTGATCGACATGACCGTGCTGCACGTGGCGGCGCCGTCGATCTCGGCCGACCTGCGGCCCAGCGCCGTGGAGCTGCTGTGGATCATCGACGTGTACTCGCTCGTGGTCGCGCCGCTGCTCGTGCTGGCCGCCACGATGGGCGACCGGTTCGGCCGCAAACGCACCCTGATCTGGGGGCTGACGTTCTTCACCGCGGCCTCGGTGCTCGCCGCCGCGGCGTGGTCGCCCACGGCCCTGATCTTCGCCCGCGCGCTGCAGGGCGTGGGCGGCGCGATCCTGCTGCCGAGCACGATGGCGATCATCCGCGACGTGTTCCCCGACCGCGACGAGCGCGTGCGCGCGATCGGGATCTGGAGTGCGTCGATGGCGGCCGGCGCCGCCGCCGGACCGATCATCGGCGGCCTCATGATCGAGGCGTTCTCGTGGCAGGCGGTGTTCCTGCTCAACGTGCCCGTGTTCTTCGTGGTGCTGCCGTTTGCGCTGAAGATGATCCCCGAGAGCCGCAGCAGCAACCCGCCAGAGTGGGATCCGTTCTCGGTCGCGCTCGTGGCCGCCGGCGTGCTGCTCTTCGCCTATGGACTCAAAGACGCCGCCCGCCACGGCCTGGAACCCGCGCCGATCGGCTGCCTGCTGCTGAGCTTCGCGCTGCTGACGGTGTTCGCGCGCCGCCAACTGCGACTCGACAATCCCACGCTCGAGCTCCGGCTGTTCAAGACGACGGCCTTCCGCGTGGCGGTGGCCGCGGTCGTGCTGACGATGTTCGCGATGGTCGGCCTGGAGCTGTTCTTCGCGCAGTACTTCCAGCTCGTGCTCGGCCTCGGCCCGGCCGCATCGAGCATCCGGCTGGTGCCGTTCCTGCTGGCCACGCTCGCGGGCGGCCTCACCGCGGGCTGGTTCCTGACCCGCTTTGGCACGCGCACCGTGATGGCCGTCGGACTCGGCGCCGCCGGACTCTCGGTGCTGCCCATCCTGGCGGTCGGCCTCACCGACCAGTACTGGCTTTTCCTGCCCGGGTTCGTGGCCGTCGGCCTGGGCCTGGAGGTCGCGCTGGTGGCGGGCAACGACGTGATCCTGTCGTCTGCCACCGGCGACCAGGCCGGGCAGGCCAGCGCCATCGAGGAGACCGCCTACGAACTCGGCGGCGGCCTGGGCGTCGCCGTGCTCGGGTCGATTCTCGCGGCGGTCTACACCGGGTCGGTGGTCCTGCCCGAGGGTGCGCCGGCGAGCGCACGGGAATCGATCTCCGAGGCGGCGCTCGTCGCCGAAACGCTCCCGCAAGCCGTGGGCGACGCGCTGCTGCTGAGCTCACGGCAGGCGTTCGTCGAGGGTCTGCACACGGTGATCATCGTGTCGGCCGTCGTGACCGTCGCGGCTGCGCTCATCGCCTGGATTCGCCTCAGCCCAGGCCGCAGCGGCGGCCGTGCAGATGACGAGCCCCTGGGTCCTGATGCTCCGAGGCTGACGGTCGTGGGCGACGACGCGAAGTCGCCGCGCGTGTAGGCGCCCGGCCCGCTCGGCCGCTCGCGCGGCTGGCTCAGGGCGCGCGGCCGGCTCAGACGAGGCCGAGCTCGCGGGACTGCTGATGCAGCTCGTCGCGCGCGGCAGGGTCGGCGATGGCGATCAGCCCTTTCACGCGCTGCGCGATCGTGCGGCCCTCCATGGACGCCACGCCGTGCTCGGTCACGATGTGATCGACGACGTTCTTGGAGGTCGTGACGACGGACCCCTCGGTGAGCGCCGCGCGGATCCGGCTGCGCCCGCGGGAGGTGGTGGACCGCAGCGCGACGAACGCCTCGCCCTCCGGCGACCACTGGGCGCCGCGCGCGAAGTCGGCCTGACCGCCGCTGCCAGACCAGTACCGCCCGGCGACCGTCTCCGAGGCGCACTGGCCATGCAGGTCGACCTCGGTGGTGGCGTTGACCGAGACCATGCACCGCTCCTGGGCGATCACGCGCGGGTCGTTGACCCAGTCGACGGGATGCAGCTCGACCCGTGGCTCGTCGTGCATCCACGCGTAGAGCGCGGCCGAGCCCAGAGCAAAGGTGCCGACCGCCACGCCGGGCCTCAAGACCTTGCGCGAACCGTTCGCCACGCCGCTCTCGATCAGGTCCATCGTCGCGTCGCTCAGTAGCTCGCTGTGGATCCCCAGGTCGCGGTGCCCGCTGAGCGCGGCAGCGAGCGCCTCCGGCACATGGCCGATGCCGAGCTGGATGGTCGCGCCGTTCGGAATGCGCTCAGCGATCAGGTCGGCGATGCGCAGGTCGCGATCGTCAGGCGCGTGGCGCGCGACGGCTGGCAGTGGTCGGTCGACGGCGTACCAGCCAACAGCGTCATCCAGCCGGATGCGGTGATTGCCCGCGGTGCGCGGCATCTGCTCGTTGATCTCCAGGAAGAACGGCGCGCGGCCGATGAGCGCGGCGACGTACTCGGCGTTGGTGCCCAGGGTGCACCAACCGTCGTCATCCGGCGGGCTCGCGGCGGTGAGCACGAGCGAGCAGCGGGTCTCCTGCAGCAGCGTGCGAGGCACGCGCGAGAAGTCGACGGGGACCAGGTCGCAGCCGCCGCTGCGATGGGCCTCGCGATTGGCGGGCGTGAGGAAGTAGCTCACGTGGCGCAGGTGCTCGCTGCGGGCGCCGTCCATCGACGGGCGGTGCTCCATGGCGTGCATCTGGTGGATCCGCACGCCCTGCAGGCTCAGGTACTCGCGCTCGAGCACCTCGAGCACTCCCGAGGGCTCGCCGGCGGCCATCGCCACGACCACGTCGTCGCCGGGCCCGATCAGGGCGAGCACGTCGTCTGGGCGACGCTCGGCAGCGCGAGGAGAGGAGGTGAAGGGCAACAAGATCCAGGAAAACCGGCGGCCGTCGTCGGCCGCCTAGGATCGTATGGAGCAGCCGCCCGCCAAATGTGTCGATATCGATGATTTTCGGGCGCCGCGACTGTCCAACTGACGAATGCCTGTTTCCGTGCCCCAGTCCGCCACCTCTCCTCCCCAGGCCGTCGCCGCGGTCAGCAACGCGATCGAGCTGCGCGGTGTGGTGAAGCGGTTTGGCGGCATCACCGCCGTCGACCACCTCGACCTCGAAGTGCCCGAAGGCACCTGCGTCGGCCTCCTGGGCCCCAACGGCGCTGGCAAGTCGACCACCATGCGACTGCTCACCGCCCAGGCGATCGCCGACGAGGGCCAGCTCACCGTGCTTGGCTACGACCTTCCCGGCGAGAGCAAGCAGGCCCGCGCCGACCTGGGGCTCGTCCCCCAGCTCGACAACCTGGACGTGACGCTCACCGTCGAGCAGAACCTGCTCGTGTTCGCGCACCTGTATCGCGTGCCCAAGAAGGAGCGCCAGGCCGCGATCGACCGCGCCATGGCGATCGCCAACCTGACCGAGCGCGCGGGCGCCAAAGCCGACGAGCTCTCCGGCGGCATGCGCCGGCGGCTGCTGATCGCCCGGGCGCTCGTGCACCGCCCGCGCCTGGTGCTGATGGACGAGCCGACCGTCGGCCTGGATCCGCAGGTGCGCCAGGAGCTGTGGGCGCTGATCGACGCGCTGCGCAGCGAGGGCACCACCATCTTGATGTCGACGCACTACATCGAAGAGGCCGAGCGCCTCTGCGACACGGTCGTCGTGATGAGCGCTGGCCGACAGGTCGCCGCGGGCCATCCGGTCGCGCTCACCCATGAGCACGCCGGGCGCGAGGCCGTGGAGGTCTACGGCTCTCCCGCCCAGCTGGCCGAGGCCGAGTCCAGCGCCAAGGCGCAGGGCTTCACCACGCGCCGCACCGGCACGTCGGTCGCCGTGCTCGGCGTCGACGATCCGCCTGCTGGCGCCACCGTCCCCGCGGGCGACCGCCGCCCGACCACCCTTGAAGACGCGTTCGTCGCGCTGACCGGAGAGGACATCACATGACCTCCGCCACGATCACCTCCGAAGCCGGCAAGTCGGCGCACGGCTCCGCCACGCCGCCGGCCGCGCCACGCGCGAAGAAGATCGGCCGCCTGGAACCCAGCGCCCTGCGCGGCGTGCTGGTGCGCGAGGTCATCAACTTCTCCAGCTACTGGCGCGGGTCGGTGTTCTCGTCGACCGTCGAGCCGACGATCTACATGCTCGCGTTCGGCTTTGGCGTCGGCGCGATCGTCTCGGAGTCGGTCGGCTTTGACTACGTCGACTTCGTGGGCACCGGCACCGTCGCAACCGCCGTGCTGTTCTCCTCGGCGATGCCCGCGATGTTCGGGACGTTCGTCAAATACAAGTTCCAGCGCACCTACGACGCGATCCTCGCGGCGCCCGTCGACACCGAAGAACTCGTAACCGCCGAAGCGATGTGGATGGCGATCCGGGCCAGCGTCTTCGGCTGCGCGCCGCTGCTGGTGGCGATGCTCTTCGGCCTGGATCCCGCTGCGTGGATGCTCGTGATCCCGGTGATCAACTTCATCGCCGGCTTCGGCTGGACCTGCTTTGGCATCTGCGTGACGGCCTTCATGGACTCGATGGAGAACTTCTCCTACGTGACCTCCGGGTTCATCACGCCGATGATGCTCACCGCCGGCACGTTCTTCCCGATCTCGTCACTGCCCGACTGGGCCCAGATCGCCGCCTGGTTCAACCCGCTCTACCACACGGTCGAGCTCGTCCGCCACGCCTCATTCGGCTGGGAAGGCTGGGTCGACGTGGCCCACCTGGGCATCCTGCTCGCCTTCGGCCTGATCCTCTGGCGCCTGGCGATCTACGG
>JAEMRF010000019.1 GCA_016463515.1 Solirubrobacteraceae bacterium
TCGCAGGCGCGAGGCCAGTGAACTCGAGCTCGGCGCCGGTCAGCGCGAGCCCGAAGGGCTTGGCGAGCATGGCATCTTGGAGTGCATCGGTGACTTCGGCGCGCTCGCTGGCTGAAAGATCGCCGTTGAGCCGGACTTGAATCAGCGCGGTCTCGCGGTTGGGCAGGACGGCAGCCAAGCGCCGTTTCGGGCCGAACTTGCCGTTGTCGCCCTTGGCGAACAGGACGCGCTTGGCGAGGGCGTCGTTGCGGATCGAGACGTCGTCGGCCACGCTCTCAAGACCCAGGCTCTGCGCCAGCGAGCCGAGCTCGCTGAACGCTTGAACCACGACGTAGCTTCTGGCGGTGTCGCCGATCTTGGCGATCTCCGCTTCGGACTTGCCGTCCTTTTTGGCCTGCTCCTCGGCCGCGGTTTGCGCGGCCGTCGCGTTCTCGAGCACCTCGGCCTGCTTCGTCTGGACGGTGTTCTCGATCTCGACGATCGCGGAGTTCAGGTACGTCCCGGGTCCGTCGACTGATTTGACGGCCTTCAGGTCGCGGATCCGCGTACACGGCCCGGGCTTTGCGTCCTTGGCGACCTTGCCTGCCAAACAGCCCTCAAGGCCGGTCACGCGGAGGCGGTCGGCTTCGTTGGTCAGCGTCTTGACCATGTCACCGGTGATCACGATCAGGGCCGCGTCGCCGCCAAAGCTGGCCCGCTCGTTCTCACCAGCGCGCTCAGCGGCGCTCCCGCTCGGAGCAAGGCGGTCAAGCCGACCATCGACCGGCGCCAAGAGGCCGGCAATGGCGCCCGCAACGGCGACCGCTACGAGGATGCCGAGGGTCGCCCGCGGCGCCCGCGTCGCGAGGGCAAGCAGGCGACCCAGCATGGCGGGCTAGTTCCCGGTGACGCTGCGCTCGGTGCTGCTCGGAGCGGCCGGCAGCTGCGGGTAGGTCGACAGTCGACCAGCCGCCAGCGAGAACTGGCCTTGCACGGTGCAGTCCGCAGGGGCGGTCTTCGGCGTGGTGGGCGCCGGAACCTCGCTCGGCGTGGTCGCAGCGGGGTCAGCCGGGTCGGACGTCGAGGCGAAGTAGCCGTACGGCGAGAACAGGCTGTAGCGCAGCGCGTCGAGCAGTGAGACGTCCGGGGTCGAGACGTTGCCGGAGAGCGTGGGCTTTGCAGACTCCAGAGCGTTCAAGTCCGCCTTGGTGGTATCCGGGAGTCGGGGGACGACGGTGCCGCAGCTCTGAGCGCTGTAGGCATCGGCCAACCCCTGACCGATCTTGCTGGCCCAGCCGGCGCGCCGGTAGGCGTTGGCCTGCTCGGTCGAGAACCTGTTCTGCGAGGCGGTGAGGCTGCTGGCTTGCAGCACGGCCATGCCGCGCACGTTGCGGGCATCGCCACCGTCGCGGTACTTGTTGGCCGTCGCGGTCGAGGTGTTGGCGGATGCCGCGAGGTTGCCAAGCGCGCCCATCAGTTCGTCGGAGTAGAACCCGGCGTACTCGAGGATCGGGTTCAGCTCCTTCAAGAATGGGTCCAGGCCGTCAAGGAGGACCGGCAAGACCTCGAGCGTCTTCTCGGCGGCAGGGAGTCCCTCTTTGGCGTTCTCGTTGACGCGCTCGATGCCCTCCAGGAGCTGCCGCAGCTCGGGTGCGACATCAGACAGGGCCTTGGTCGCGGGAGCCAGCGCCTTCGCGGTCGGCCTCAGGCGCTCGACGGCTGGCCCCGTTTCTTGGGCGAAGTCCTCGATTGCCTTGGTGCCGGTCTTCGTGGCGGTCAGGAACTCGGGTAGCCGCTCGATCAGCGCCGTGAGCGCGGCGTCGTTGTCGCCGGTCTGGCGGAACACGCGCTCGCTCTGCGTGACGGCACGCTGAAGCGCGCCGCGCTGGGTCGTGGCTGCCTCGAGGACCGTACGCGCGTCGCGCAGTCCGGACTTCAGGTACGGCTGCTCTTCGTTGAGGGTGTTGCTCACCTCAGCGAGTTCGCTCACGAAACCCTGCAGCTGGACCAGCGACTGGCCGATGTTCGGGCCCTTGCCGTCGATGCCCTTGCCACCCTCCTGCATCCACTGCTGGAAGTACTTGCGCGTTTCGGGGTTGAAGGTGGCGAAGACTTCGTCGAGCTCGGTTGTGGTGCCGATGTCGGAGTTGGGGATGCGCCCACCCTCCGGGATCACGTCGCCGCCCTTCTGGCCTGGCGGCGTGAGCGATACATAGGTCTCGCCCAGGAGCGTCTTCTGACGCAGGATGGCTTTCGTGTTCTTGGGCAGCGGCGCGAACCGCTTCTCGATCTGCAGCGTGGCAATGGCGCGACCGTCTTGGCCTGGAACGACCTTCTTCACACGGCCGATCGCGACGCCGGCGATGCGCACGTCGGCTTCGACGGCCAGCGACGTCGCCTCTGGGAAGGTCGCGGTGATGCGGTAGCCCTGGGCCTTGAACGGCACGGCTCCGCCGAACTGCAGCCAGAGGAACAGCGTCAATCCGAAGCACGAGAGGGCGAAGATCACCATCGTGAGGAGCTTGCCGAGCGTTGGGACTTGGCGGTTCACGGAGTGCCTCCGATCTTGCCGTCGGACCGGGGAATGCTCGCGCAGACCTGGGCAACCGTCTGGCCACCCGATACCACGGTGGTGGTCTCCGGCACGCCGAGCAGGTCGATCAGCGAGCGGGCCGCAGGGTTCTGCTGGCGGATGACGTTCGTCAACGACGACACGGCGCAGTCGGTGTACAAGACCGCGCGACCGACGGCGCCCGCGGCGTCCTGGAAGGACGTCAGCGACATACCAGCGTGACCGATGTAGCCAGCGAGCGTGAGGGCGCTGAAGTCGCCGTTCGGCGGCTCGTAGGCGAGTCCGTCGAAGAGCTGGCGGAGCACTTCTCCACCGGTGGAGACGTTCTTCGCGGAGTCGGCGACGTTGTCGACGGCGGGCTTGAGCTTGGCGAGCGGCGCCTGCACCTCTTGGGCGAACGGGCGCAGGTCGTCACGGACGACGGGCGTTGCCGCGTTCATGAACTCGGTGAGCTGGGCCAAGCCGGCGTCGAACTTGCGGGTCGGGCGCTCCAGCGTGCGTGAGGCGCGACCCAGGTCCGCGCTGAGCTTCCCGGTGGTCTCAAGGAGTTCCCGCGTCTTCTGGAGCGTGGCGGGGCTCTTGCGGAGCACGCCGGCGAGGTCTTGGTCGCGCTCGGCGATGGCGGTGAAAGCTTCTGAGGAGTTCGCGATGAACGTGCCCAGCGCCTCGTCGTTCTTGCCGAGGGCGGCGGCAACCCGCTCGAGGTTCGTCACGGCCCTGGCTGCTTCGGCGTTGCGGGACTTCATGGCTTTGGCAATCCGAGCCGTGTAGACGGTGGTCGGCTCGAACTTCCGCAACACGTCGCCGAGTTCCTTGCCGCCTTCGCCGGAGAGGCCCTTGGCTCCCTGCTGGAGCAGGATCGCCAGGTAGGCGCGGGTGTCGACGTCGAACTCCGAAAGGATCTCGTCGAGCTCGACAGGCGTCATGGTGCGGGCCGCAGGAATGTTGCCGCCGGGCTTGAGCTTCGGAGCGCTCTTGGTGCCCGGATCAAGCTGGATGACCATGTCCTGCAGGGGGGTCCGCGGGCGAAGGGCCGCCGACGCATCGGTGTGGAGGCGGTCGATGTACTCGCGGCGGATCTTCATGGTCACGCGACCACGACCGTTCACGAGGTTGACGGCGCCGATCTCGCCGACGGTCACGCCGGAGATCGCCACGGTCTGACCCTGGCCTGGAACGACGGCCTTGGCCGAGTGGAAGTCGACGGTGTAGTCGACGAAGTCCGAGCCTACGACGGGCACCCAGTTCGGGAGGTAGAACCGCTGGTTGGCGAGGATGTAGCTCGCAGCGACCACGCCGACGACAACGACGGCCACGATCGCGGCGAACGAGACGCCGTAGCGTTCAAGAGCGCGCTTCATCGTCCTGGCCTACTTCCATCTGCCGGGCCGGTCGGGACGGCGCTGAGGTTGGGCAGGGACTTCTTGGTGCACGGCTCCTGGAACGACCACGGCGCGCCTTCAGGGCTCATCTTGGTGTCGGCCGGGAACGCCGGACGCGTGCTGGTCGGGGCTGCGTTCGACACGCCGAGGAACGGCTGCGTTCCTGCGCGGCGGCGTTCGCTACCCACGAAGGCGTTGCCCTGGGCTGCGGCTGCACGAGCGAAGAGCCCGTTGCCGTCGAAGCTCTGCGAGGAGCTCGCCAGGCCCACGGTGCCGCGGAGGAACTCATCCCACGAGGTCAGACCGGTGGTGTACTTGCCGTCCTGGATCTGCTGGTTGGCCGTGGGGACCAGCACGTCCGTGGCGCAGACCGAGACCCGGTCGAGATCGCTGAGCAAGTTCGCCAGATGCGGTGCCGACTCTGCAAGCCCTTCGGTAATGGGTTCGAGGCTCTCGACGAGCGCGCCGGCCTCGTCGTCCGACAGGAGCTCCTTGGACTGGGTCAGGAACGGGCCGGATGCGTCGACCAGACCCGGGACGCGGTCTAGGCCCGCCGTGATGTTGCGGGAGACCGCGCGAATCGGCCCGAGCGAGGCGCGGATCTGCGGAAGGGTTTCCTCGGCGACACGCAGGGTCGGTGGAAGTTCCTGGACGGTCGCGCGGACGGCGGCGGAGTTCTCCGCGAAGACGCTCACGGTGCGGTCGAGTCCATCGATCAGCTGCCCGAGTTCGTCAGCGTTGTCGGCGAGGGGCCCGGTGAGCTCGGCAAACGACTGCAGAGCCGCGGCGAGGTCGCCACGGTTTTGACCCTGGAGCGCGCGCACCAGTTTCTCGATGTCCTGACCGGCTGCGGCGCCAGCCTTGATGGTGTCGTTGAAGGACTCGCCGGCCGACTCGCCCTTGGTCAGGGCGTTCGTGTCGTTCGGGTTGGCTTCGGTCAAGGCTTTGCCGAGCTGCTGGAACACGACCTGCAGGTCCTTGCGCTCGGGCTCCTGAAGCGTGGAGAGGATCTCGTCGAGCTGCGGTGAGCGAGACGACTGCGTGAGCGGGATGGTGTCGCCGTCCTCGAGCTTCCGACTCCCCGGCGTGCCAGGGCTCATGTCGAGCACGAAGTTGCCCTCCAAGAACAGGCGAGGACGGATCCGCACGGTGGCGCCTTCGTAGACCGGCAAGCCGTTGGCGTTGATGTCGAGGTTCACGAGGGCGGCCTTCGCGCCGTTGTAGCGCTCGACACCGCGAACCTTGCCCACGTCGACGCCTGCGATACGGACCGCCGACCCCTTCTTGACGCCTGCGGCGTCTTGCACCACGACGCTCAGATGGAACGGCCGAGCGAACGGATTGTCCTTCGCAAAGCCGTAGTAGATGAGCGCGGAGAGCGCGATCACGAAGAGCACGCCGGCGCGGGTCGGATTGCGGTAGCCGCGGCGGGCTGCGCGAGGACTCATTCTTCGTCCTCCGTCTGAGCGTCGAGAGCGGCGGGCCGGAACTCCGAACCCCTCGGCGGTGCAGGCCGGAATGGCGTGGTCGTCTTGAGCGAGCGTGCGCCGATCGTGACCTGCTGCGGGGACCGCGTGACGCCCGGGAACGCACGGACCTCGTAACCAGGTTCACAGCGCCCGCCAGCGCCGGTGACGGGCCTCGGGTTGGAGTGCAGGAACGGGTAGTTCGTGATGAAGTCCCGCGAGCTCTGCGCGTCGGTGCCGAGGTGTGAGAAGGCCCCAGCCGGCGGCACCGCACCGGTGGACGGTCCGGTTGCCACGACGGATTCGTTGTTCGGGGAGTACGGGGCAATCAACGGTGTGACGCGGACCCAGCTGCCGTTGGAGTCGCCGTCGGACGTTGCGCTCGCGAGGTTCTGGAGGAACCGCGTCGGGTAGCTGCAGACGGTCTGCGCGCGGCTGAAGCTCTCAAACAGCGGCTGGCCGCTGAGCATGAGTTGCGTCACGCCGTCGAGACCGCGGGCCACGACGGAGCTGTTGCCGATGCGGTCGAGCTGATCCAGGACGCCATCGAAGTCGCGAACGAAACGAGGTACGCCCGCGAGGCCGGTGACGCCAGCGTTGCTTGCAGCCGCCAGGTCGTTGGCGCCGTCGGCCAAGTTGTTGATGCTTGGGCTCAGGTCGCTTGCGAAGGCGATGTGGGGGTCGACAGCGGCGCGGGTTGCAGCCAGCGATGAGGCCGTTGAGGTGAGCGCATCGGGAGCCACTGCCAGCGTCTGATCCAGTGACGCGTCGGCGCGTGCGATCGCGCCAGTCGTGCGGTCCAGGCCACGGAAGAGGCCACCGGTCGATTCCCCGGCAGCTGCCAGCTCGCCTGTGAAGCGCGAGAGGGCCGTGAGGAACGGAACGAGACCGTCTTGGTCGTCGGCGAGGACCTCGACCACGGGGACGATGTCCTCACCGAGTGGGCCGGCGTCGTCGAGGAGCTCGCCGATGATCGAGCCGCGGCCGACGAGAGCGTTGCCGAAGGCAGTCACGCTGGAGATGATGCCCTCGCGTGTGGGGTCGTCGAAGGTGTTGAGCAACTGGTCGATCTCGACCGGATCCGGCGTTGAGTTCTCGAACGGGACCTTGGCGCCCCACTCGAAGGTCTCGGTCGCGTCGCCCGGCGTCAGCTGGACGTACTTGAGCCCCAGGAGCGAGCGTGCGCGGATGAGCACCGTGGTGTCGACCGGGAGCGGCTCGGTGCCTTGGTCCAGCTTGAGACCCAGCACGGCGGTGATCGTGCCGTCGGGGTAGCGCTTCGGCACCCCGGTCTCGACGATGCCGATTCGGGTACCACCGACGCGCACCTCGTTGCCGGGCACGATGTTGGCGGCGTTCTTGACCTCGACGAAGAGGCGCTGCGACGGCACCCACGGGAGCCCGCGGTTGGCGTTGTAGGCGAGCGTGGTCATGATGACCACGAGCAGGACGGCGATCGAGCCGATGAGCGCAGGGCTCATGCGACTGCCGCGTCCTCCGACGGCGCTACTCACTGTCCACCTCCGAGCAGGAGGTCGGCAGCCGCTTGGGTGGGCGACGGTGTGGTCGGCTTGGGGTCGCTCCCCGACGCAGCGGCTGCGTTACGCGAGCCGGCTGCGGGGAGGGCATCCTGGGCGCTGCCGGAGCACCCGCTGCTGAGCTGCTTGGGCGCCGTACCGCAGCTCTGGATGTTCTGGAGCGCGCCGCGCAGGTAGTAGCCGTTCTCATCACGGCCGTTCAGCGAGTACGCAAGCCCGTAGATCGCGTCGAGGAAGTAGTCCAGGCCACCGGTCGTGCGGAAGTCGCCGAGGGCCAGGCCCAGGACGGAACCAGACGCCTTCACCGCAGACGAAGTCTTGACGAGTCGGTCGATCAGGGCGTCGTTGGTGTCGCTGGTGAGGATGTCGCCGGCGCGGTTGACCGTTGGGCCGAGGGCCGTGATGGCCGAGGTGCCCTTCTCGGAGAGCTCGGGGAGCTCGTTGAGGATCGTGGCGGTGTCGTCGGCCGAGCGGTTCAGGTCGTCGGCGATCGGCTGCAGCTCAGTGGCGAGGTCGTCGACCTTATCGACGGTCGGGCCGACCTCGTCGAGCAGCTGGTTCAGCGAGGCGATGCTCGCCTGCAGCTCACCCTTGCGGGCCGCCAGCCTGCTGGCCACGACGGCGCCGTTGCTCACGGTGCCGGAGAGCGAATCGCGCTCCGTCGCCAGGGACGCAAGGGTTCGGTCCGACGAGGTGACGAGCTCCTTGAGCATGTCCTCCTGGTCGGAGAGCTGCTTGAGGATCCGGTTGGCGTAGGTCAGCGCGTCGTTGGTCTTGCGAAGCGTCGCGGCGATCTCGTCGCCACGACCGGCCACGCCAGCGCCGAGCTCGCGGATGATGATCGCGAAGCGGTCGCGCACCGACGCCGTGTTGAGGTTCAGGAGCTGGTCAGGGTCGACCGGGACGGCAGTGTTCTCGACCGGCAGCAGGTGCTGGCCCTCATACGGGCCGTCGGCGATGGGCTGGATCTCGGCCGGCGGCGTTGCGCCCTCGGGACGGGGCTGCGTGAGCTCGCACTCGATGAAGCGCTCGCCGATCAGCGCCTGCGGGCGGATCGTGCAGCGCGCGTCTTCGCGCATGTCCTGGAAGCCGGGCTTGGTGATGGTGAAGGTGACCGCGGCGCGGTTGTCGTCGGTGAGCTCCACGTCGTTGACGTTGCCCACGCTCACGCCCGCGATACGCACATCAAGGCCTGGCGTGATGAACGAGGCACTGTCGAAGATTGCGCGCACTTGGTACCCGGTCGCGGTGTCGCCTCCACCGCAGCTGGCGATCGAGACCGCGGCAAAGGCGGCAACCGCGGCAGCACCCAGCGCCCGGCGAACGCGCAGGCTCGTGCGGGAGACCATGTCCGAAGGCAAGCTCATGGGCCAGGCGGGACGTCGGAGGTGGAGCACGCGATACGGCCGCCGTCGGTGAACGGCGCCGAGCCGTCAGACGTGGCCTGCGCGGCGCTGCCCGGGCAACGGTTCGTCGTCACTTGGTAGCCCTGGAGCCGGTTGACGAAGCTGTCGCGCGAGATGAGGTCGGTCGAGGCGCCGCTGCCGGAGGCCTGGAAGACGTTCAGCACCGACGACAGGCGCAGGTAGTGGCCGGCGCCGTCGTAGTTGGCCGAGACCAGACCGAGACCGGTGATGGCTGCCGTGACGTCTGGCGTGTAGGCGCGCGTCTTGGCGATCAGCGGCGTCGAGGCCGACAAGGCACCCGGAACCGTCTTTGCGGCCTTCTCGGCGTTCTTGCCGACGTCGACCGAGGCGGCCAGCAGATCTGCCGCGTCGTTGTTGGCGCCCGGCTTGTTGAGCGCGCGGGCGACGGCGCCGATCGTGTCCTCGCCGCTGGTCAGGGTGTCGGTGAGCTGGTTCAGGCGCTCAGGCACGCCACCGCGGACCTGGTCACCAGCTTCGATCAGCGCCTGCACGTCGTCGAGGGTTCCGGGGAGCTCGTTGAGGATCGCGGTGGCTTCGTCGAGCGCCTGTGGTGAGCGGGCGAGCGTTTCGCCGATCTCGGTGCCGTTGCCCGCAGCGGCCTCACCAGCGATGCCGGCGTTGCGACTCAAGCGGGTGATGGATTCGGTGCGCTCAGCAAGTGCACTGGAGACGGCGGCGCCGTTCACGATGATCTTGCGCAGGGCGTCGTCGCCAGCGTTGAGTGCCGACGCGAACTCGCGCGCCTCACGCAGCGTGCCAGGAGCGTTGTCGAGAGCTTTCTGCAGGTTCTCGGAGTTGCCCTCCACGATCTGCGCGGAGCCCTTCACGAACTGCTGGATCCCCTTGCGGGTCGGTTCGTCGAGCGAGTTGATGAACTCGTCCTGCCCCACGATGCCGCGGGTGTCGTCTTGCCCGATGATCGTGCCGTCCTTGAGCTCGGGCGCGTTGTTGGGCGCGAGCTGCAGGGCGATGTACTTGTTGGCCACGCCGCCGAGCGATGCCGCTCGGATCTGCGCAGTGGTGCCCTGGCGGAGCGGACCGAGCTCGGTGATCTCGATCTCCACGTTGGCCTTGAGGTCGTCCGTGATGCCGATGTCGGTCACGGTGCCCGTCTGCAGGCCGTTGACCCGGATCAGGTTGCCCGGGATCAGGCCGCCGGCGTCATCGAAGATCAGGTTGTAGCGCGGAGCATCGCTGCCGCGCAGACCAACGAAGGCGAGTGCGAACACGCCGAGGACGATCGCGATGATCGCTGCAATACGGGACGGGGTCATCGGAGCGACCCTCGCTCATGTGCCAGGGGATGAGGCACGTGGTTACTCCATCCCCAAGGGGCCGTCGGCTTCGCCGGTGAGGAACTGACGCACGAACGGATTCGGCGAGTTGAACAGATCCTCGGCGGGGCCGGACTCCACGATGCGGCCCTTCCACAGGACCGCAATGTGCTCCGCGACGCGTCGCGCGCTCATGATGTCGTGGGTGATCACGATGTAGGTGCCGCCGTTCTCGGCGTGCACTTCCTCGATCAGCTCACAGAGCAGTGCCGTGCGGACCGGGTCCAGACCTGAGTCCGGCTCGTCGAAGAGGACGATGTCCGGGTCGAGCACCAGGGCGCGGGCCAGACCGGCGCGCTTGCGCATACCGCCCGAGAGCTCGTTCGGGTACTTGTCGCGCGCAGGGATCAGACCGACCTCGTTGAGGCGACGGTCGACGATGTCCTTGATCTCGCGCTCACCCTTGTCGGTGTGTTGGCGCAGCGGGAACGCGACGTTGTCGTAGAGGTTCATCGAGCCGAAGAGCGCGCCGTCCTGGAAGAGGACGCCGAAGCGCTTGCGGAGCTCGAAGAGATCCTCGTCGGGCAGGCTCGGGACGGACTGACCCTTGACGATCACGTCGCCCTGGTCGGGGAAGAGCAGCCCGACCATGTGCTTGATGCAGACCGACTTGCCCGTGCCTGATGGCCCGAGGATCATCGAGACGCGGCCCTCGGGGATCGCGAGATCCAGGCCGCGGAGGATCTTGTTGGAGCCGAACGCCTTGTGGACGTTCTTGAACTCGATCGCGAAGGGGCCGGTGAGATCGTGCGTTTCACCGTTGTGGTACGCGTACTCGTTGGCTTCCAGGAGCGGGTCGGGCTCGCGGATGACCACGCCCTTCTTGCGCGGAGGCTCAGCCACCGCAGCGACCGGGGCCGCACCGGCGGCGACCGGCTGAGCCGGCGCTTCCGTGGCTTCGAGGAAGAGATCGTCGGCTTCTTCGATCATGCCGCGGTCGCCCGGGTTGGCCGGCTCGCGCGGGGGAATCGTGTCGAAGTCCTCGGGGCGCATGGGCTCCAAGGAGTCGTCACCGGTGTTGCGTGGCGTCTCGTCCATGGTCAGCCTCCGATCGGGGCTCGAGGGTTGGAACCCCAGAAGACCTGGGTCAGGGTCATGCCGATGATGTGCACGAGCACGATGTTCACGGCCATCGATTTGGCAGTGGCCGTACCTACGCCGACCGGTCCGCCGCTGGTGTTGTAGCCGTAGAAGCAGCCGACGACCACGATCACGGTGGCCATCAGCATGGCTTTGGTCAAGCTGAAGAGAAGATCTGGCGGGTTCTGGAACTGCCAGAACAGCTGCAGGTACCCACCGGACGACACCTGAGCGAGCTGCTCGACCACGGCAACGTAGGAGCCGAGGAAGCCGGCCGCCACGCCGGTGACGTAGAGGAACGGCAGCACGATCCAGGCGGCCAGAAGCTTGGTCGAGCACAGGAAGGTCAGCGAGTCGACACCCATCACCTCGAGGGCGTCGATCTCTTCCGAGATCCGCATGGCGCCGAGCTCAGCCACGATGCCGGTGCCCACCTTGGCGGCGAGCATGTAGCCAAACACGTAGGGCACGAGCTCACGCAGGTCGCACCACGCGGTGAAGAGCGCGGCGTAGGCGGGCGCGCCCACGGCCGTGGTCGCGGAGCCACCCTCGATGCCGCACTGCAGGCCGATCACGAACAGCGTCGACACGATCACCATGCCCGAGCTCACGATCATGAGCCCCGCTTGGCGGATCAGCTCGCCGGAGAACTTGAACACCTTGAAGTTGAAGACGTTCAGCATCACCCGCATGGCGAACTGCACGATCTCGCCGGCGTTCCCGACGGCCTCGCCAACGGCGGAGTGCTCGAAGCGTGAGGAGAGTGCGCTCATCGGACGACCGACAGCTCGGGATGGGTGGCGATCAGGGTCTGCGTGAACACGTAGTTGAACGCAAACACGCCAATGAAGGCGATGACGACGGCTTGATTCACCGCACGTCCGACGCCCTCAGCGCCACCAGAGGCCGTCATGCCCTTGTAGCAGCACACGATCGAGATGATCGCGCCGAACAGGGCGCACTTGATGAGCGAGCCCCACAGGTCAGTGACGGAGGCATTCGTCAAGAACGTCGAGAAGAACGGAGCCAGCGGCTCGCCGTTGACGAGCGTGGCGATGATGCCGCCGGAGACGCCGAAGAGGATCGCGTAGATGTCGAACAGCGTCGTGACGACGATCAGCGCCAGGAAGCGCGGCACCACGAGGTTCTTGACCGGATCGACGCCGAGGACCTGCAGCGCGTCGAGCTCCTCACGGATCTTGCGGGCGCCGAGGTCGGCGGTCATCGCCGTACCGGCCACGCCCGCCATGACGATTGCGGTCACGAGCGGGGCGAACTCGCGGACGGCGGCGAGCACGAAGAAGCCGCCGAGGCGGTCCGGGGCGCCGAACAGGTTGAGGAAGTTGATGGCCTGCAGGCCCGGTGCACCGAAGTTGACGGCCACGGTCGAGATCAAGAGCGGCAGCCAGCAGAGGCGCAGCGCAAAGAGGAACTGCCCGACGAACTCAGGGCCGTACGGGTACGGCGGCTGGACCGCGGACTTCACCGTCCGCGACGTCAGCAGGATCATGCTGCCGACCTCGGCGAAGGTTTCCCTCGCAGGGGTCGTTGCTCGGCTCAGGACGCTCATGCGCAGGCCAGTGAGTTGTTCACCGCGTGGGACACCGACGGCGAACAGTACGAGATGTTCGACACAGACGCGGCACGAGTCGTGCAAGCCCGGCGCACTGGGAGCGGCAACGGGCCGGAGCGTCGTGAGGAACGACGCCGGATGTCGGGGTGATGCGAAGGCACGGGCTCGTCAGGGTAGGGTTCGCGCTGTGCTGCGCAGCCTCCTGCCCATCTCATCACAGTCTCCCGGCGTCCCTCCTGGGGGAATCCGTCGTACCAAGAACGGCGTGCGACTGGTCACGCTCGGCGTCGCCGCTGTAGCGACGCTCAGTCTTGGTGCCTGCGGAGTGGCGGAGCCGGAGGAGCCGGCCGCGGTGAAACCGGTGGAGCTCGAGGTCTCGCCCGCGAAGTTCTCGAAGACCGCCCAGCTCACCGGCGACGACGTCACGCTCTCGATGAACGTCAAGAACGTCGGCACCAACCCGGCGTCCGAAGTCATCGTCCAACTCATCGGGAACACCGAGACGACCCTCGCCAACCCGGCCGACGAAGGCCGCCTTCGCACGGACCCCGACGACCTCCCCGACGCGGTGACCCGCGCGGCGTGGTTCGTCGACGACGCTCCCGATCGCACGCCCATCAGCTCGAGCAACCTCTACCCCACCGGCGGCGTGCTGAAGCCCGGCGAGAGCCGCGAGGTCAAGTGGCGCATGAACGCCTCGCGGGCCGGCTCCCACGAGCTTGAGTACCGCGTGTTCGTGGGCTTGACCGACAACGCAGCCAAGGCCACGCGGGGCACCGGCCTGACGGGCACCGTCTCGGCCACGATCGCCAACAAGTAGGGCAGTTCCAGGCGTTCACGGCGAACGCCTGTTCCCGTCCGGTGGTCGCTCTAGGATCGCTGGATGCGCCTGCTCCACACCGCCGACTGGCACCTCGGCCGCACCCTGCATGGCGCGAGCTTGCTGGAGGCGCAGGCCACCGTGCTCGACCAGCTCATCGAGCTCGTCAGTAGCGAGCGGCCGGATGCCGTGATCGTCGCGGGCGACATCTTCGACCGCGCCTACCCCCCGCTTGCCGCCGTAGAGCTGTTCGACGACACCGTCACTCGCCTCGCCGCAACGCGCGTCCCCATCGTGATCACGAGCGGAAATCACGATTCGGCCGTCCGTTTGGGCATGAACGCTCGCGTTGCGGAGGCCGCTGGCGTCCACATCCGCACCCGTCTGGATCGCATCGCCGAGCCGATCGAAGTGTCGTCAGGCACCGAACGTGCCCTGATCTACGGCGTGCCGTATCTCGACCCGCCAAGCAGCGCCGGCCCGCTCGAGGCCCTCCAGCCCTCGCACGCGGGGGTGTTGGGCGCCGCGGTTGGCCAGATCGTCGCCGATCGCGAGAGCCGCTCGGCCGACTTCGTCGTCGTCGCTGCCCATGGCGTCGTCGCGGGCGGGCAGCCGGTCGGCGAGCACGGCGGCGGCGTCGAACGGTCTATCGATGTCGGCGGAGTAGCGGCCGTGCCACGTGAGCTGTTTGCGGGGATCGACTATGCCGCGATGGGCCACCTCCACCATCCGCAGGGACTTGGCGAGCGCGTCCGCTACAGCGGCGCTCCGTTGGCCTTCTGCTTCGACGAAGCCGGCGACAAGAAATCCGTTGCGCTCGTCACGCTCTGCGCGGGCGCTGCACCGGCCGTTGAGCTCATTCCGACGCCGCAGCCGCGGGCGATGGCGCGCCTGCGCGGGACGCTCGACGAGCTCCTTGCCGACCCAGCGCACACCGCTGCCGAACAAGCGTGGGTCGAGGCCACACTCACCGATCGCCTACGGCCCAAACTCGCGATGGAGCGCCTGCGTGGCCGCTTCCCGCACGTGCTCAAGCTGGCTCACGAGCCTGTGCGCGATGCGCGGGATGGCGCCGAGCAGGCGCAGAGTTATGGCGAGCGGGTCCGCGGCCGCACCGAGCTGGAAGTCGCCGAGCGCTTCCTGGCCGAGGTCAGGGAGGGCACCGAAGCCGACGCCGAGGAGCATGCCCTGCTGCAGGCCGCCTTCGAGGCGTTTGGCCGCGAGGAAGCGCTGCGTTGAGGCTCCACCGCCTCACGCTCGAGGGAATCGGGCCCTACGCGGGCCGCCAAGATCTCGACTTCGACGAGTTGACGGCCCAGGGGCTCTTCTTGCTCACCGGCCCGACGGGAGCCGGCAAGACCACCGTGCTCGACGCGATCGTCTTCGCCCTCTACGGAACGGTTCCGGGCGCGCGCGGCGGCGACGGCAAACGTGACCGGCGCGCCCGCGAACGGATCGTCAGCGACCTCCGCGACGTGAACACTAAGCCTGAAGTTGAGCTTGAGTTCACGGTGGCCGAGCGCCGGTTCCTCGTGCGCCGAAGCCCAGATCACACGCGGCCCAAGGCCCGAGGTGAAGGGCTCACGATGGCCAAGGCGTCGGCCTCCCTCGAGGAGTACGTCGACGGAATGTGGGTGCCGCGGTCGACCGATTTCTTCGAGATCAGCGTCGAACTGCAAGATCTCCTCGGCATGAGCGCCGACCAGTTCTCGCAGGTCGTCCTCCTCCCCCAGGGCGAGTTCGCAGGGTTCTTGCGGGCTTCGGTGACCGACCGCCGCAAGGTGCTCGAGCGGCTCTTTCAGGTCGACCGGTATCAGTCGGTCGAGGAGTGGCTGCGCGATCGCGCCGAGGCCGCCAAGGCCACGCTTGCCGATGCGACCGACCGTCTCGACGGGATCGTGGATCGCCTTGCCGGCGCGATCGGAGTCGGCCCAGAGGACGGCGCCCCAGGACACGGCGCCACGACCGAGGCGGTCGAGATCTGGGTGACCGCGCAGCGGACCGCTGCAACCGACGGGGCCGCCCTCGCGGTCAAGGCTGCCGAGCAGGCCGGCAACGCCTTCGCCGACGCCGACGCCGCCCATGGGCGCCTGGTCGCCGTGGCCGAACTCCAGACGGCGCTCGCCAGCCGAGAGACTGCGCTCGCTGCGCACAGCGCCCGGATGCCCAAGGCGCGTGAGTGGCTGCAGGGTGTCGCGGGGGCCGAGATCGCTGGCGACGAGGAACGTTGGGCCCCCGCCGCACGTGACGCACGCGCTCGAGCTGGCTCGTTGCAGAACCGCGTGGCCGACGAGCAGCGTCTGCCGTCGCTCTCGTCCGCGGCTGACCGATACGAGGCCGCCGCTGCCCAGGCCGAAGCCGATGCAACCGCCGCCGACACCGCACAGGCCGAGGCTGCGCGCGCGCTGGAGCCGGCGCGTGAAGCGGTCTCGCTCGCAGCGCGCGACGAGGAGGCTCGACGGGCGCTCGCGCGCGAGCGGGTCACGCTCGCCGGCCGCCTTGCAGCGGCGGTCCGCCGCGATGCCCTGTCCGCCGCACACGGGGCCATGCAGCAGGCCGTCACCGACGCTCGAACCGCTCGCGAACGCGCCGACGCAGGGCTCGCTGGTCACCCCGCAGAGTCCGAGCTCGATGACCGGCTCGCGGCCCTGCAGGCCGAGCAGCGCGTGGCCGCGCAGCGTCGGAGCAGCGCCGAGAACGAGCAGGCCCACCTGGAGCGCGACGGTGCCGCGGTGGCCGACGACGAGCGCGCCCGCGTCCAGCTGCTGGACGAGCACCGCTCGCTCACGGCAGCGCGCGATCATGCCAAGACCGCGCATCAGGACGCTCGCGATGCGCATCTCTCCGCACGCGAGGCGCGGCTCGATGCGATGGCCGCCGAACTTGCCGCCGAACTCGACGACGACGCGCCGTGCCCGGTGTGCGGCGCCCTCGACCATCCAGCGCCAGCCCAGCCGGCCGGAACCAGTGACCTGCGCGCCGCAGAGGCAGATGCCGCCCGCCGTGCGGTCTCCGCCGAATCCGCGCTGGCCACAGCCGAGCACGCGCTCGCGCTGTGCGCCGGGCGACTCGAGGCGCTGGACCCCGATCAGCTCGCCAAGCGCCGGGCCGAGCTGCACCAGCGGACGGTCGCACTTGCGAGCACCGCCGAGGAACTGCGCACCCTTGCCGCGGCACACAGCGAGCGGGAGCGCACGCTGCACGCCGCCGTGCACGCGCGCCGCGCCGCGGCCACCCTGGCCGAGCGGGCCCGCGCCGATGAACGCCATGCCGAGCATGCGGCGGCCGTCGCCCGCGAAGAGATCGCCGCGGTGACCGCCACTGCGGCCGGCGCAACCGCCCACGACGCCCGCCAGGAGCTGTCTGAGCTCGACGCCGAACTGGCACGACTGCAGGCCAAGATCGCCGGAGCGGCCGCTGCGCGCGAACAGGTCGTTGCCCTCGAAGCTGCCGTCGAGCGGCATCGGCGCGCCTCGTCAGCAGCTCGAACCACCGCGGCCGAGCAGCGCCAGCGCGCCATCGGACTCCGCGAAGAAGCCGCGCGTCTGGGCAGCGAGCTCGCAGCGCTGCGAGGCCCCCACGCGTCGGTCGCACAGGCAGCCGACGCCGCTGTTGAGTACGCCCGGACGGTGGAAGCCGCGGCGGCGCTGCTGGCCGAGTACCGCAGCGCCACCAAAGCCCGAGATGACGCCCGCGCCGCGCTGGAGGCACGCGCGGCGGCCGACCCCCCGACCGACGGCGAGCCCGCCGACATCACCGAGCGGATCGCGCAGCGCGCGCGCCTGCGCGCCGAGGCCGCCGACGCCGCAAGTGCAGCCAGCTCGGCGCTCGCCGAAGCCCGCCGCCGCACTCAGGCACTCGACGCCGCGGAGGTGGCGCTTCGCGACCTGACCGAGCGTCTTGGGCCGGCCGCGATTGAGGCCGAACGCGTGATCCGCCTCGACGCGACCGTCCGCGGTTCAGGCGACAACGTCCGCAAGATCAGCCTGGCGACCTACGTCCTTGCAGCGCGGCTCGAGCAGGTCGCCGACGCCGCGACCGCGCACCTGCTGCGGATGTCGTCGGGCCGCTACGAACTCGTCCACCACGATGACCGCTACGGTGGCGGCCAGGCTGGACTTGGGCTCCGCGTGCGCGACGGGTGGACCGGCGAGGAGCGCGACACCGCGACCCTGTCCGGAGGCGAAGCCTTCTACGCGTCGCTCGCGCTCGCACTGGGCCTCGCCGAGGTCGTCACCAGTGAGGCGGGTGGTCGCCCGCTGGACACGCTGCTGGTCGACGAAGGCTTTGGTTCCCTGGACCCAGACACCCTCGAGGACGTGCTCGACGAACTCGACGAACTCCGCGCCGGCGGTCGCGCCATCGGGCTCGTGAGCCACGTTGAGACGCTGTCGGAACGGATTCCCGCTCAGCTGCGCGTCACACCCAGCAGGAGTGGCTCGACCGCCGAGGTCGTCACCGCGGCCTAACCGCCGCACGCGATCGCCACACTCGATCGCGACGATCGCAGGAAGCGCCGCGAGAGGAGAAGTGCAAACCGTCGGCCGGTCCCTCACAAGGAACCGACCGACGGTTGCGAACTACGCTTCGGCGTCGGCCGCTGCAGGATGGGACTGCAGGGTTTCCTCACCGAACTCGCCGGTGCGGATGCGAATCGACTGCTCGACGTTGGTGACGAAGATCTTCCCGTCGCCAACCTCGCCGCTGCTTGCGTTCTCGAGGATCGTGTCGATGACGAGCTGGCAATCCTCGTCACGCACCCCGACCTCGATCTTGAGCTTCGGCCTGAGGTAGTTCGTGACCTTCGCGCCGCGGTAGCTCTCGGTGATGCCCTTCTGGCGGCCCGAGCCCTTGACCTCGCTGATCGAGATACTCGGAAACCCCTTGGAGAGGAGCGAGGCGCGAATTGGCTCGAAAGCCTCGTAGCGCACGTAAGCGGTGACCATCTTCATGTGGGGTCCTCCTAGAAAGCTTGGGGCAAGGCTAGCTGCGCAAGCCCCGAAAGGACAGCGGGTCCGCCGGCACGCAAGATGCGCACCAGCGGACCCGTGCTCTGCCCCATCAGCCCCTGGCTAGCCGTTCACTGCCTCAGCAGCGTCCGGATGTGCCTGGAGCGTCTCCTCACCGGACTCGCCAGTGCGAATCCGGTAGGCCTGTTCGATCGCGGTGACGAAGATCTTTCCGTCACCCACATTCCCAGTACGGGCGTGCTTGAGGATCGTGTCGACGATCGTCTGCACATCCCCGTCTGCGACTGCGCACTCGATCTTGAGCTTGGGTCGCAGGTAGTTGGTCACCGAGGCACCGCGGTACGACTCGGTAATGCCCTTCTGCCTCCCGGAACCCTTCACATCCGTGATGGTCATGCTCGGGAATCCGAGCTCAAGGAGCTCGCTTCGGATCGGCTCGAATGCGTCGTGCCGAATGTATGCGACGACGAGTTTCATGCTGGCGTCTCCGACTTGGCCACGACCGACTGTGCGGTGAGCGGCTGGTTGACACCGAACCCGACGAGCTCAGCCTCCGGAATGAACTGCTCCGGGTAGCCGTACATGCCGTGCTCGGAGATATCGAGACCGGCGAGCTCTTCGTCGGCCGTGACGCGCATACCGATCGTCTTGTTGATGATCCAGAACGTCAGGTACGAGATGATGAACACGACGAGGAACGTCATGACGACGGCCGCCAGCTGAGCGAACAGCTGCGTGAGTCCGCCGCCGTAGAAGAGGCCAGCGCTCTGGCCTTCCAGCGTGAGTGCCTCGGTGGTGAAGAGGCCACATGCGAGCGTGCCCCAGATACCGGCGATGCCGTGTGCGGAGAGCACACCGACCGGGTCGTCGAGCTTCTTGTCGATGACGTAGATGCTCGGGACGACGATGAAGCCGGCCACGAGGCCGATCACAGCGCCAGCCCACGGGTCGACGTAGCCCGACGGAGCCGTGATGGCGACGAGGCCAGCGATGGCACCGTTGCCGACCATGCCGACGTCGAGGGTCTTGCCGAGGATCAGCACCATGATGGCTGCGCCGATGACGCCGCCGGCTGCACCGAGGTTCGTCACGACGGCCACCTGGCCGAAGATCGCGTTGGCAGCACCGAAGGTGGAGCCAGCGTTGAAGCCGAACCAGCCGACCCACAGGATGAGGACGGCGAGGCCGAACAGCGGCATGTTGTGGCCCGGAATCGGACGCGGCTTGCCGTCTGCACCGAACTTGCCGCGCCGCGGCCCGAGGATGAGCAGCGCTGCGAGGGCGCCGGTAGCGCCGGTGAGGTGAACCACGCTGGAACCAGCGAAGTCCTGGACGCCCTGGCCGATGATCGACTCGAGGCCGCCTGCCCACACCTGGTGCGCGATGAGCGGGTAGATGATGGCGACGAACACGACCGCGTAGATCGGGTAGACCGCGAACTTGATGCGCTCCAGGGTCGAGCCCCAGACGATCGCAAGCGAGACCGCTGCGAAGGCGAACTGGAAGAGGAAGAAGGTGAAGTTGATGCCTTCAACCTCCGCCGGATAACCGAGTCCGACGGCTGTCGACTCTGCCGACATCGTCTGCCCGACGTTCAGGAAGAAGCCGCTGTCGCCGACGAAGTCACCGCCGCCGCCGAAGGCGATCGCGTAACCGACCGCCCACCACACCATGGCAGCGACCGAGAAGTTCACGAGGATCTTCGCGACCACCGTGCCGACGTTCTTCCCGCGGGAGAAGCCGATCTCGAGGAACATGAAGCCGACCTGCATGAGGATCACGAGTGCCGCGGACACCATGATCCAGGTGGCATCGAGGGACGAGGCCGTGGCCCCGAGCCCCTCAGACAGCGACTCGAGCGTGACCGGCTCTTCGTCTTGGGCGTAGGCCATTGCTGGCAGAAATAGGGAAGTGGCGAGGGCACTAAGTGCCACACCGCCACGGGTGAGTGGTTTCACGAATCCTCCTGGATGGGGCTGCAGGAATGCATGGAACGGGCCTGAGGACCCGCGGCGTCCATAGTCGCCCCCCGAAGTCGATCGGCGATTGTCCACGTGGCCAAAGTTGTGCGCCAAGGACCCGCCACGCGGTCCGGCCAGAGGCGTCACGCAAACGATTCCGTACTGGCCGAAAGACGGGTTCAGCCCGCCCAAAGGCGAGCAGACTTGGTCTCTACGCGCGGGAACCTGACCGGGGGCGTTCGCCTGGACAATGTGCGGCATTGCGGTTTGTCCATCTGGACAACACGACCAGGCTCGCCCGCGGGTTAGGTTGACGGTCGGCCTTCGCCTCTGAACGGTGCCCCTACGGGCTCACCGCGCAAGCAGTGCGGACGGCGACCCACATCAGCCCCAATCATCCGAACCAAAGGACCGGGAGCAACCCCATCATGCCCCATCTCCGCCAGCACAACGTCACCGCAGCCCAGTGGAGCGCCAACGGCAGCGCGATCGAGCCGTTCGATCTCACCTCGCCGAGCAGCCAGATCTTCGGCAGCAACGTGTTCTCCGTCGACGTGCAGCGCCAGCGCCTGCCGAAGTCCGTCTTCAAGGACCTCCAGGACAAGCTCGCCAAGGGCGAGGCGCTCGACCCGCCGCTCGCCGAGTCCGTCGCCCTCGCCCTCAAGGAGTGGGCGCTGGAGAAGGGCGCGTCGCACTACACGCACTGGTTCCAGCCGCTGACCGGCTCCACCGCTGAGAAGCACGACTCGTTCTTCGGCCCCACCGGCTCCGGCGGCGCTGTCGCTGAGTTCTCGGGCAAGGAGCTCATCCAGGCCGAGCCGGACGCCTCCTCCTTCCCGAACGGTGGCATCCGTTCCACGTTCGAGGCTCGCGGCTACACCGCGTGGGACCCGACCTCCCCGGCGTTCATCCTCGAGAACCCCAACGGCGCAACGCTGTGCATCCCGACGGCCTTCGTGTCGTTCACGGGTGAGGCCCTCGACGCCAAGATCCCGCTGCTGCGCTCGATGGACGCCATCTCCAAGGCGGCCGTCCACGCGCTCAAGCTGTTCGGCCAGGGCGACATCAAGCGCGTCTTCTCGTCGGTTGGCCCGGAGCAGGAGTACTTCCTGATCGACGAGCAGTACTACTTCGAGCGCCCGGACCTGATGACGACCGGCCGCACCCTGTTCGGCCGCAAGCCGCCCAAGGGCCAGGAGCTCGACGACCACTACTTCGGGTCGATCCCGGAGCGCGTCCTGGCCTACATGATGGAGGCCGAGCACGAGCTGGCCAAGCTCGGTGTGCCGATCAAGACCCGCCACAACGAGGTGGCACCGGGCCAGTTCGAAGTCGCGCCGATCTACGAGAACACCAACATCGGCGTCGATC
>JAEMRF010000218.1 GCA_016463515.1 Solirubrobacteraceae bacterium
TGCAGGTGCAGCACTTCATCGAATCGCGTGGCGGTTCGGTGCACCTCACGGTCGACGCGGCGGTCGCCGCCCTGCGAGCCCTGGCGCCAAACTAAGCGCCCACAAGGGCCGAACGGGATTTTGTGGTTGCTATAGCGACCACTTCCGTACGTTCGTCGCTGGCGGCTGACGCCGGCCCAGCCGCCGCACGACGTCCTCGGGGCCGGTCGTGGCGGCGGCGATGGCCCGCTCCTCCTCGGTGACCGGTCGGGTTGCTTCGCTCAGCAACACATGCGGTTGGTCGTAGACCACATCGGTCCACAATCGCCGCACCACCCAGCCGGCCTGTTCCCATAGCGCTTGTTTTCGCGCATCCTCCGACACGAACAGGTGGTATTGCGGGCCGTCCAACTCGAGGATGACGCCCGGCTTCACCCACAAGAAGTCCGTCTCGCAGCCTGCGACCAAACGGTTGTGTTCGGGCCGCTCCACTCCCGCAGCCTCAAGCAGCGACAACGCCAGGGCTTCGGCGTCGCTTCGACTGCGGTGGAGCCCGAGTGAGCCGTACTCGTGGGCGGCGTCGCGAAACACGACGATCCCTCGGCGCCCGGCATGCCTGGCCACTTGAAGCTGCAGGTCGATCGGCTGCACCACGCCGAGCCGAAGCGCGTCTCGCATCTGGCGGCGAGCCGTTCGTTCCGAGACCCGATCGGTGAGGTCAAGGAGGGTGCGGGCGGGTGTCACCATCGCGACGTCGTCGATCTCCGCCGTGTCGGCGGCGAAGTCATCCCCGAAATACACACGATAGGCACCTTCGACGCTCGGGTCTCGGTGGCCGTAGGTCCGCGGCCCGCCATCCCCGATGCGCTTCACGGTCGTCGGCCAGCGGTCCTTCCCGCGGATGCCATACGCGCTCGCAGCGCTCCACTCGGCAAGCCAGGTGCCCGGCGCCGTGAGCGTCGCCGCCTTGCGCCGTTGCCAGTCAGTCAACGGGCCATGCCCAGAGAGCAGGACCCCGCTGTGGACAGCCCTGAGCTGCGTCTTGGCGTGGCGAATTTGCCCTCGCGTGCAGCCGATCTGCTCGAGCCTCCATATCGCGACCAGCCCGCGATTGCGCTCGAGCTCAGCTTTGATCGTCGAATGAACCCCCATACCTATAAGAGGGTTTGGGAGAGCAGAATTCGCCCCCCAAGAATGGGAATCCCTCGGGAAATGGGGTCGAACGGGATTTTGTGGTTGCTATAGCGACCACAAAATCACGTTCGGCGCCGGCGCGCCCGCGGCTACCGCGTCGCGCGCTTACCGCGCGGCGAGCGCGGCGAGCAGGCGGGCTTGTTCTTCTGAGGTGCCCGTCGAGATACGCAGGCGGCCGGGCTCGCCGAGGGCGGTGCCAGCGCGAACGAGCACACCAGCATCGCGTAGCTCGGCAACGACCGCCGCTTCAGCAGCCGTGCGCTCATCGCCGGAGAGGCCGTCCATCTCGGGAAGCTGCGCCCACACGAAGTTGGCCTGCGCAGGCGAGACGTCGTAGCCAAGGTCCGTGAGTCCCGTCGCCAGCTCGTCGCGGGAGGCGAGCTGGGTCTGCACCCGGCGATCCAGGATCTCGGGGCGATGCAGCATGGCCACGGCCGCGGTCTGCGCGAGATGGTTGAGGTAGAACGGCTGCCGCAGACGGTCGGTGGCCTCGACGAGTTCGCTGCTGCCAAAGAGCCCATAGCCGACCCGCAGCCCGCAGAGCCCATGCGCCTTGGAGAAGGTGCGCAGCAACACCACGTTGGGCAGCTCTGCAACGAGCCCGAGCAACTCTCGCGGACCGCACACGTCTGAGAATTCGACGTAGGCCTCGTCGATCAGCACGCACACATCGCTTGGTACTGCCCGAGCGAAGTCCTCGATCTGGTCGGCAGGGAGCGACGTGCCCGTCGGATTGTTCGGGTTGCAGACGATCACGAGGCGCGTATCCGGCGTGACCGCCGCCAAGAGTGCGCCAAGGTCGTGGGTATCCCCGTCCAGCGGGACGCGCACTTCGTCAGCGCCGGTGAGCTGGGCGAGCATCGGGTAGACCGAGAACGACGGCCACGCGTAGACCACATTGGCACCAGGCTCCAGCAGTGCAGACCCGAGCGCGATGAGCAGGTCGCAGGAGCCATTGCCCAGTCCGATCTGCTCGGGCGGCACACCCCACAGCCCAGACAGCTCGCCGCGCAGCTCGGCGGCGCCAGGATCTGGGTATCGGTTGATGCCCGAAGCAGCCTCCGCCACCACTGCCGCGACCTCTGGGTCGAGCGGCTCTGGACCCTCGTTGCTGGCCATCAGGGCCACCGAGTCAGGCAGGCGATAGCCGCCAGCCTTCGGATACGCGGCGACGCGATCGAGGACCGACGAGAACCGCAGCCGCGACTCCTGTGCACGGGACGATGAGGAACTCATTGCGCAGCCTCCAGATCGGCA
This sequence comes from Solirubrobacteraceae bacterium, assembly GCA_016463515.1. GTDB lineage: Bacteria > Actinomycetota > Thermoleophilia > Solirubrobacterales > Solirubrobacteraceae > JAGIBJ01. The sequence continues at coordinate 2,431 of JAEMRF010000218.1, forward strand.
CGTAGCTTCTTGGCTTCGTACAGGTAGACGTGCCGGGCCTTGAATCCCGCCGGTGCGTAGGCGTGCATCAGGATCCGCACCACGAGCGGCAACGCACCGGGCACCGGGATCTCCTGCGCGCAAAGCAGCGGCACCTGGTCGAACCCGATCTGCCTGGCGGCCACCGCCGGAAACTCGGCGTCCAGGTCACCGGTCACGGTGAAGATCGCGCTGACCACATCGGCGGGCGTGAGCTGGTTGCGCTCCATCAACGCTTCGAGCATCTCAACGGTCCTCGTGAGGATCGCGTCGCGCTCGTTGGCCTCGACGCTCGTCGCGCCTCGCAGGGCGACCAGTCGAGGCCCGGTCCAAGCGGGCTCCGCCCCGGGTGTTGCTGCAGCGGACTCAGGCACGGAGCGCATCTTACGGCCGCGCGTCCAGCCTGCCCGCCCAGACCCGCTTGACAATCACTATGCCGAGCTGCATAGAGTATTACTCCAGAGCGCTGCTCTAGAGGAGGCCGTCTGCTCATGCCCACCCCGTCAACCACCACGAAGGACCGCAAGCGCAGGCTGGCGCTGCTCGCGATCCTCGGCGGCGCGTACCTGCCGTTCCTCGACACGACGATCGTCAACACGTCGTTTCCGGCGATCCGCGAAAGCTTCCCTGGCGCGGACCAGCACGAGCTGATCTGGATCCTCGACGCGTATTTCATCGCCGTCGCAGCGTTCCTCGTGCCTGCCGGCGGACTCGCGGACTGGTTCGGCCGGCGTCGTACGTTCCTGCTGGGAACGGCCGCCTTCATCGTCACGAGCCTGGCGTGCGCCGCCGCCCCGAGCTGGGAGCTCCTCACGGCAGCTCGGGTGCTGCAAGGACTCTCTGGCGCCGTCATGGTGCCCGCCTCGTTGGCGCTCCTGCTCCCGCTCTTCCCACCTGAGCGCCGCGCCGCCGGTGTGGGCCTCTGGGGCGCAGCCGCAGCGCTCGCGGCGGCGACCGGCCCTCCGCTCGGCGGGATTCTCGTCGAGCTCGCCGACTGGCGCTGGATCTTCCTCGTGAACTTGCCGCTCGGCGCTCTCGTGCTCTGGTCCGGGACCCGAGGCCTGACCGAGAGCCGCGACGAACGCGCGACCGGCCTGCCCGACCTGCTCGGGACCGTGCTCGTGGCCGTGGGCCTTGGACTCGTTGCACTGGGCCTGATCCGTGGCGGTGACTGGGGCTGGAGCTCCGTTACCACGCTCTCGACCTTCGCGGCGTCGGCCGCTGCGCTGATCGCCGTCGTCGCACGGTCGCGTCGCCATCCGCGTCCTGCGGTCGATCTCACGCTGTTCCGGGTGCCGTCATTCCGGTGGGGCACGCTCGGCACCCTGCTGTTCGCGGTCGCGTTCTTCTCGATGATTCTCGGGAACATCCTGTTCCTCACCGGCATCTGGGGCTACTCGGTGCTCGAAGCCGGCCTTGCCGTCGCTCCAGGGCCACTCGCGTCAACCATCGTCGCGGCGCCCGCTGGCCGCCTGGCCGACCGCTTCGGCCACCGGGCCGTGATCGTGCCTGGAACGCTGCTCTACGCTGCGGGCATCGTGCTGTTTCGCGACGCCTCGACCACCCCCGCGTACCTCGCGGACTGGCTCCCGGCGCAGCTGCTGATCGGCGCCGGCATCGGCCTCGCCTTCCCGACCCTGGGCGCCGCCGCGGTCGCAGACCTCCCCTCACGCCAGTTCGCGGTGGCTGCCGCGGTCACGGCCGCCGCTCGGCAGGTCGGAGCTGTGCTCGGCACCGCGCTTCTCGTCGCGATCCTTGGCGACCCGCAGGGCCTCTCTGCCGCCATGCAAGCGGCCGACAACGCCTACCTGCTCGGCATCGGCGCCTCACTGGCGGCCGGCGTGGTCGCGCTCTGGATCGTGCCTGGGGCCGGCGGCACCGCGCCAGGGATCGACCCGTCAAACGCCGACGCGGCAGCGGATCGCTCCGAGCCGACCGGCTCACACCCCGGCGGCGACGTCACCACCGGCGTCCCTGGGCACCCCGTGGATCGCGCACACACCACCGCCCTGCCGCTCGAGCCGGAGGCCCGGCCATAACCACCGACGTCGATACCCGCCAGCGCATCCTGGACGCCGCGCTCGCCTCGTTCTTGGAAGTCGGCTACGAGCAGACGACCGTCGCGCGAATCCGAGAACGCAGCGGCGTGTCGAACGGCGCGCTCTTTCACCGCTTCGCGAGCAAGGAGGCCATCGCTGCCGCGCTCTACATCGAGGCGATCCGGTCGTTTCAGGAGGAGCACTGGCGGATGCTGGCGGACCGACCGGCCACCCTCCGCGAGGCCGTCCACGCGATCGTCGGCCACCAGCTGAGCTGGATCCAGGACCATCAGGACCAGGCGCGTTTTCTCTACGACCGAGGCAATCTCGACTGGGGCGAGGAGCAAGCCGAGCAACTCGGCGAGCTCAACCGCCGACTCGTCGCGGCATATCGGGAATGGCTCGCGCCCTTCGTGGCCAGTGGCGAGCTACGGACGCTGTCGACGTTGCTGTTCGCCGCCATCATCGCCGGACCAGCTCACCAGGTAGCGCAGCGCTGGCTCGAAGGCGACCGCACGAGGCCACTGACGCGCTTTTCCGAGGACCTGGCCGACGCCGCCTGGGCTGGCATCGCCACACCCCAGGCCCTCGCGAGCGGCACTACCGGCCTCGAGGATGAACCGACCGCGGGCCCCGGAAACGCTGCGCTGGAGCCCTCCGCGCCGGCGCCTCGCCCCACACGCGTGCGCATCGAGCTGCTCGACGACAACGGTCAGTCGATCGGCCGGACCGAAACCACGATCACTGCGGACTAGGCGTCCGGAGCAGATCCAGCGCGTCAGGAGCGGGGGCCGCCGCGGCCGCTCGGGCGCCCACCGGAGGCGCCGCGTGATGGCGACCTGCCGGACCGACCTTGGGAACTCGAGCCACCGGACGCTCCCCCGCCCTGGGCTGCTTTGGCATCCTCGGCGAGCCGCCGCAGTCCGCTGACCTCTT
>JAEMRF010000219.1 GCA_016463515.1 Solirubrobacteraceae bacterium
CAGGTGGTCGGGCCGCTCGTCGGCCGCACCGAAGGGCGGCCGCTGGTGCTCGTCCCGACGGGAGCGCTCCACGGAACTCCTTGGGCCGCACTGCCCGGGATCGCGCCGGTCTTGTCGGTCGCGCCGTCGGCTGGTCTCTGGATGCGCGGTCACGCCATCGAGCCACTCCACCACGCACCCGGTGATCACAGGTCGGGCGCCCATTCGCGGCTGACCGAGGGCGTTCGGGTGCTCGTTGCCGCGGGTCCGCGGCTCGCCCACGCCGTTGCCGAGGCCGAGGATGTCGCACAGCGTTACCCGGACGCTGAGGTGACGCTGGCTCCCTACGCGACCGTCGAAGAAGTCCGGGAGGCACTGCCAACGGTCGACCTCGCGCACCTGGCCTGCCACGGGCATTTCCGCGACGACAACCCGCTCTTCTCAGCACTCGAGTTCGACGGCGGGCGGCTGAGCGTGTTTGAGCTTGAACGCCTCTCCCGGGTGCCGCGCCACCTCGTGCTCTCGGCGTGCGACTCCGGACGGGCAGCCGTGCGCCCGGGGGATGAGCTCATCGGGTTGACGGCTGCGCTGTTGCGGCTCGGTACGCAGAGCCTGGTGGCCAGCGTGTTGCCGGTGCCGGATGACGCCACACGTCGTCTGATGACCGCGCTGCACGGCCAGCTGGCGGCCGGCCTCGCCCCGCCGCACGCGCTTGCTGCGGCACGTTTGCAGCTCGACACCACCAGCGATGCGGACCTCGTCGCAGCTGCCGCGTTCGTCGCCTTCGGAAGCGACTAGCCACACCCGCCGGGCTGTGTCGCGGGGGTTACACAACGAGCGTCGTGTGGGCAGCAGACGCGCGGGCCGGTCCACGAGATCGTGATGTCAACGCAGGAACACCACCTGCACCGACCTCAAGGACACCGACCCACCGCCATGTTCCGCCCGATGCAGTCCCAGACCGCCACGCCCGCCGCCGCCTCGCCGGTGCTGCGCATTCGTCCGACGAACCGCTCGAACCTGGCGACCCCGCAGCACCGCGTGATCGATGCGCTGCAGGTCGTCGAGGAACTGCCGCGCGAGCTCGTCTCTGCCGCCCTCAAGGACGCGGCCAGCCTCGGCTACGAACGGGTCGTCATCGAAGGTGGCGAGCCGCTGCTGTACCCCGGCCTGCCGGGCCTGCTGACCCGCGCGCGCCGCCTGGACCTGGACACCACGCTCGTCACCAACGGCACCCTGATCGGTCAGGCACGGCGCTGGAAGGCGATCGCGCCGCTCATCGATCGTCTTGCGCTCACCCTCCACGGGCTGGAGGCGGCGCACGACGCGTTCGTGCAGCGTGACGGTGCCTTCGCGCAGGTCATCGAGAACCTTCAGATCGTCCGCGAATCCAATATCCCCTTTGGCTTCGTGGTCTCGCTCACGACCGACAACGTCGACGCGCTTGGCGACCTCGTCCGCCTGGCCGCCCGCGAAGGTGCAGCCTCGGTCGAGGTGCACGGCAGTCTTGACGGTGGCCTGGGCGACGACGCGATCATCGCCGCGGTCCAGGAAGCCGCGCAGCTCGCTGGGGAGCTCGGCGTCGACGTGCTCAGCGACCTCGTGCGTCAGGACGAGCTGGTGCTCTTCCGCGGACGTTTCGTGCCCGGGTTCCCGAGCCGCGATCTGACCGACTTCGCCCCGACGTTGATCGTGGAGAGCAACGGCCGGCTGCACCCGCTCTCCGACGACCTGCCGGCTCGCTTGATGCTCGGGTCACTGCACAAGGCCCGCCTCGCGGCGTTCGCCCCCGCGTGGCTTGCGAGTACCCGGGCGGCCGAGCTGGCCGAGGCTGCGGACCGCGCCTGGTGGGAGCTCGCGACCCCGGGCGGCCCGACGGCCGTTCGCTGGACGAGCGAGCTGGCACTGCACGTGGCGGCAGCGCCAGCAGCCCGCCAGGCGGTCGCGGCCTAACTCAGGCGCGGCCCTGCGAGCCAGAAGCCGACGAGCGCCTGGCCGACGCCTGACCCCTTAGGCGCTCAGTGTCGACGAGTCCACGACGAACCGGAAGCGCACGTCGGATCGCAGCACACGCTCCCACGCGTCGTTGAGCTGGCTGGCCTCGATGAGCTCGATCTCCGGCGCGATGCCATGCTCGGCGCAGAAGTCGAGCATCTCCTGGGTTTCGCGGATGCCGCCGATGCTGGAGCCCGCAAACGATCGACGGTTTCCGAACAGCGTGAACACGCCCACCGGGAGCGGCTCGGCAGGGGCGCCGACGCTGACCAACGTGCCGTTGAGCGTGAGCAGCCCCAAGAACGCGTTGAGGTCGATTTTGGCGCTGACGGTGTTGATGATCAGATCAAACGAGTTCTTCAGGGTCTTGAACGTGTCGGCGTCGCTCGTGGCGTAGTACGCCGAGGCGCCCATCCGCATCCCCTCCTCCTGTTTGCTGAGGCTTTGCGAGAGGACCGTGACCTCAGCGCCCATCGCGTGGGCAAGTTTGACGGCCATATGCCCCAGCCCGCCGAGGCCGACGATCGCGACCTTCTTGCCCGGGCCAGCGCCCCAGTGGCGAAGTGGGGAGTACGTGGTGATGCCTGCGCAGAGCAGCGGTGCAGCAACGTCGAGCTCGAGGCCGTCGGGCACCTTCACCACGAAATCTTCGACGACGACCACGCTGCTGGAGTAGCCGCCGAGGGTGTTGGTGCCGTCGCGGTCGATGGACCCGTAGGTGAGCGTGCTGCCGTTCGTGCAGTACTGCTCCTCGCCGGCCTTGCAGTTGTCGCAGTCGCGGCAGGAGTTGACCATGCAGCCGACGCCGACGCGATCACCCACGGCGTGGCGGGTCACCTCTGCACCGACTTCGGCGACCACGCCCACGATCTCGTGCCCAGGGACGGCGGGGTACTGCTGTGGTCCCCATTCGCCGCGGGTGAAGTGGATGTCCGAATGGCAGACGCCGCAGAACTGGATGTCGATCCGCACGTCGAGCGGGCCGACGTCGCGGCGCTCGATGGTGATCGCAGCGAGCGGGTCGGCCGCGGAGGTGGGGGCGCCATAGGCGTGAGCGGACGTAGTCATGCGCCCCACGTAAGCAGCGTTTGGTGAACAGACCCGATATTGCGGCGAGCTGGCGCGCTGACGGTATGCGCCGGGCGTGGTCGCGGAGCGTCACCAAGCGGCGTCGCATGCAATCACCGGTGGCCCTCCACGCCCGCACGGACGTGGGGGGCGGGACGACGCGACGACTTCCCCCAAAGCCACGCCGCGCCGTCCCGGCACCGGTGCCGGCTCTCCTGCAGGAGAAAAAACCGGTACTCGACAGAGCGCCGGCCTAGGCCGGTGATACATCCCCGCGCTGAGCTGGCGCGCCTACGTGCTCGTCAGACGTGCCAGTCTCGGCGGGTGCTGAATCTGCGCTTTCGGGCGTTGATTCCGACGGCGCTGCCTTGTCGTCGTCTGAGGTTGCGTCGGCTGCGGTCTCGGCCGATTCTTGCGGCTGGTCGCCGTTCGGCGCGAGCGGTTCGTCGTCTCCGCGCCGTGCACGCAGCGCGGCGCCGAATCCACCGATGCCCACGGCGAACAGCAAGGGCGTCATCCGCAGAGACATCCGCGACTCGGACACGAAGATCGTGTTGAGCGCCGTGACGGTGAAGAGCGCCGCAGCCGCCAGCAGGATGTAGCGCCGCCGACGCCCGCCCCAGATCAGTCCGGCTCCGATCCCGAGCACGGCCAGCCCGAGCAGGATCTTGTGCTGCAGCACGCTGGACTCCTGGCGGCCCAGGGCGCCGCCGCCCCACGGTCGACCCCAGATGCGCGTCGACTTGTTGGCAAGCATCTCCCCGAACTGCACCGGCTGCCCGAAGGCGTAGTCCCGGATGTTGCGGTCCAGCTCAGCTTGGATTGCTTCCTTCTGGCTCAGCTCCGGGTGGCGGAGGTTCAGCAGCTCGAAGATCAGGCGCATATCCATCTGGGTCGCCGAGACGCCGCAGGCGTCTGGGCGGTCCGGGAAGGTCCGGCAGACCTCGTCCATGAACTGGCGCTTGAGGATGATCTGGCGCCCACCGGCCGGCAGGTAGGTGGCAACCCACAGGGAGCTTGGTCCGGCGGTGGTGATCGGCGTGAACTTCTTCGTCTCTTGGCTCGCGTACATGACCCATGGCAGGACCGTGATGACGGCTCCGGCAGCGATCAGGGCGCTCACCGTGAATCCCGTACGCAAGCTGTGCTCACGGCGCCAGACCATCACGAGCGCGAGGGCTGGCAGGACGCCGAACAGCAGCAGCATGTCGTTGCGGGTCAGCACCGTGAGGCCGAGCAGGGCCCCCGCGCCGAGGCAGAGAAGTTTCGTGCGCTGCGGCCGTGCGATCGCCAGGCAGATCGCCAGGACGGCCAGCACGAGGAACAGCCCGCCGAGCGGCTCTGACAGGTACGACCGCGCGACCAGGATCAAGGGGTCGTAGATCGCGGTGAAGAACGCGGCGATCAGCCCGGGTATGGCGCCGCCAAGCCAGGCTGCGAGCGCGAAGACGGCGAGGATGGCGAGCGTGCCGACGAACGCCTGTGCATAGAGCGGGGCGTTGGACGCCCCGACCTCGCGGTTGTCGAGCGGGCCCGTACCACTGAGCTCCATTGCGGTCGCAAAGAGAAACGGGGTGCCCGGCGCCCAGTGCAACGGGTCGCTGCCGTAGGCGTAACTGCGGTGCTCGCGCAAGTTGTTGGCGATGCCGAGGTAGGAGCGCTCGTCGACGGAAACCCGCGTGGACGAGCCGATGGCGTCGAAACGCATCCAGCCGCCGAGCAGCGTGATGAGCACGAGCAGGGCCGTCACGATCGGGCGCTGGCGTGCGAGAGCTGGCAGCGAAGCGAGGGAGCGCAAGTCGCGCATCGTACCGGGCAGGAGGGCCCCGGAGTACCATCGCGGCATGACGAACGCCACCGCCGACGCCACCGCCATCACCACCACGTGGCCGAGTGGCTTCCCCGCCCATAAGGCGGGCGTCGGCGCCTTCGCCGTCCGAGAGGTCGCCGCCGACGCCGACGCGGTGTTTGCGTGGCTGCGCCGCGTCGACCTGCACGAGTCCTACTACGGTGCCCTGCGCATGGTGCGTCGCCGCGGCGGCGCTTGGCCGGTGCTGGAGCAGGGCACGGCGTTCTCGATGCTGCTCGGCGGCCTGTTCGTGCCCTACATCAAGGTCACCAAGCTCGATACGACCGAGCGCAGCTTGGCGTGGGGGTCCAACACGCCGCTGTTCTCGGCCTGCCATGCCTTTACCGTCAAGCCCATTGGCGAGGGGCGTTCGCTGATCCGTTCCGAGGAGCGCTTCGTCGGGCCGATCGCGCGCGTGGTCAAGCCCGTCGCGGCCGGCCAGCTTCAGAAGGTGCAGACCGAGTGGACCGAGGCGGTCGTGCGCGCCGCGACGGCGTTCCCGGCTGGCCCGCCTAGCGC
>JAEMRF010000220.1:0-2355 GCA_016463515.1 Solirubrobacteraceae bacterium
GCCGGGCACGAAGGCGTGGACGTCGACCATGTGCTCCAGGCCGTGGTACTGGTCGTCCGGGCCGTCGCCATGTGGGGCCGACGGGCGGATCCGCAGTGCCTTGCGCCAAACGGGCGCGGCCTGGATCGCCATCTTCTTCGGGTACTGGGCGATCTGATCGCCGATGCGCGATGGCTCACCGGCGAAGAAGATCTTGCCGCCGGGCTTGAGCACGCGGTTGAACTCGCGGAACGCCTGGTCGAGATCCGGGATGTGATGCAGGATCGCGTGACCGATCACGAGATCGAACGAGTTGTCCGGGAAGGGGAGGGTCTCAGCGTCGACGACCTTGGTCTTCACCGCGATGCCGAGCGCCTTGGCGTTGGCCTTCAGCGACTTGAGCATCCCGGGTGAGATGTCGGTGCAGGTGAGCTCGTCGATCACGCCAGCCAGGGCGAGGTTCAGCGAGAAGTAGCCGGTGCCAGCACCGATCTCCAGCGCCTTGGCGAACTTCGGAACCGGCTTCCCGAAGACCTTCTCGGCCTTCATCATCACCTGGCTCTGGCCGATGTCGCCGTAGTCGATGCCCCACTTGGCGTCGTACGTATCAGCGGCACCATCGTGGTAGCGCGTGTTGACGTCGCGGATCTCTTCGGCGGTATCAGGGGCAGCCATCAGGCGGAAGAAGTTACCGAGCGGTAGCCTCGCACGCGGTGACCGCTCCGATCGTCCAAGAGAACCAGCCGGCCGGAGTGCCGCCGCTCGAGCTGACTGGCGAGCGCACGCTGCCCGATGTTCCGATCGAGAACTACTGGTATCAGCGCCATGTTGTGGTGTATCGCTGGATCGCCGAACAGGTCGCAAACAAGCGCGTGATCGACATGGCCTGCGGTGAGGGCTACGGCAGCGATCTGCTGGCCGCCGCGGGCGCCGCCAAAGTCACCGGCGTCGACGCCAACCCCGAGGCTCACGAGCATGCGCGCTTGCGGTACGTGCGTCCGAACGTGTCGTTTGCCCGCGAGCTCGTCGAGGAGTACGAGGAGCCGTGTGACGCGATCGTCTTCCTCCAGACCGTCGAACACGTCCAGGAACCGGAGAAGCTGCTTGAGCGCTTCCTCTCGATCCTGGCGCCAGGTGGTGTGCTCTACGTCTCGACGCCCAACGTGATCACCCTGGCTGGCAAGGGCAACGAGCGTTCCGACAACCCGTGGCACGTCTACGAGTACAAGCCCGACGAGTTCGAAGCGCTGTGCCGCAAGGTCACGCCGAATGTCGAGATGTACGGCGTCTGGCACGCCAACAAGCTGCGCGCTCATGAGCTCGTGCTCAAGGCTGGCTGGGATCGCGTCCACAAGACGCTGCGCATCACCAAGCCGTTCTACAACCGCTTCATCCCGATGATCAGCGCCAGCGACTTCGCGCTGCGCCAGGGCGACCTCACCACCTCGCTGGATCTCGTGGCGGTGCTCAAACCGTGACGTCGACGGCGGCTGTGGGGGAGGGCGGGGCGATCGCGATCGTCCTGCACACCCACATGCCGTACGTGCACGGCTACGGCACTTGGCCCTTCGGCGAAGAGTGGCTCTGGGAGGTGTACGGCTCGTCGTACCTGCCGGTCGCGGACCTCGCGCAGCGCGCCCCGCTGACCGTCTCGCTCACGCCAGTGGTCGGCGATCAGCTCGAGGCTCCTGGTGCAGCAGGTCGTTGCCTTGAGTTCTGGGACGGCGTGCGCCGGCGTACCCACGAGGAAGACCAAGCCGGCCTGCGCCTGAAACCCGACGAACTCGCCGGCGAGCTGCTGGCCAGCGAGTACTCGTGGTCGCGCCACGAAGCGGTCATCGAGCAACTCGGCGCACTTGGCGGCGACCTGCTTGCCCCGCTGGCGCGCGTCTCGACCTGGACCTCCGCCGCGACCCACGCAGTACTGCCGCTCCTGGCGACCGAAGCAGGCGTGCGGCTCCAAGCTGCCACCGGACTCGCTTCGCACCGGCGCCGATGCGGGCACTGGGAAGGCGGCTTCTGGCTGCCCGAGTGCGCCTGGGACCCGGAGCTGGAAGGCCCGCTCGTCGACGAAGAGATCCGCACGGTCTGCGTCGAAGTTCCGAGCGGCGGCGACGAGCTGCTTGCGCCGTGGCGCACCCGCGGCGGCCTACGGGTCCTCCCGATCGACCGGACGCTCATCGACCTCGTCTGGCATCACACCGGCTACCCGGGCGCGGGCGCCTACCGGGATTCCCATCGCCGCAGCTTTCAGAACACACCGCTGTGGGCCAACGACGGCGGCGCCTACGACCCTGCCGCCGGGGCTGCTCAGGCGCGCGCCGACGCCGCGCACTGGGCACGCGCCTGCGCAGCCCGGCTTGCGGGAGGCAAGGT
>JAEMRF010000220.1:2455-5410 GCA_016463515.1 Solirubrobacteraceae bacterium
CCGACGCCGCGCACTGGGCACGCGCCTGCGCAGCCCGGCTTGCGGGAGGCAAGGTCGCGGTCGTCGCGTTCGACACCGAGCTGTTCGGGCATTGGTGGCACGAGGGTCCGGTCTTCTTGGAGGCGGCCGTCCACGCGCTGGAGGCCGAGGGCGTGGAGCTGCTGCAGGCCGACGAACTGATCGCGCGGCTCGGCGACGATCTCCCCGTCGCCGACGCTCCCCCGGCCAGCACCTGGGGCGCAGGCCGAGACCTGCGCACGTGGACCGGCCCGGCCGTCTCGACCATCGCCTGGGAGCTGCGCCGCGCCGAGCTGTTGATGCTCGCGGGCCGCGAGCCCGGGGCCCCGACCGACGCCGCACTCCGAGACCTTCTGGCCCTGCAGAGCAGCGACTGGGCCTTCATGGTGACCGAGGAGCGCGCTGCTGCCTACGGCTGGGCACGATTCGCCGAGCACCGCCAGGCTGTCGACCGGCGCTCCGGACCGCTACCGTCCTCTGCGCCCCGACTGCGCCACCTCGCCCCCGATCTCGCTCGGGACGCGCTCGCCGTCGGGTGAAATCTCGATGCGTCTGCTGATCCTCACCTGGGAGTACCCGCCGATCGTCGAAGGCGGCCTGGCTCGACACGTCTGCAAGCTCGCGGAAGCCCTCGCGCGCCGTGGCAACGAGGTGCACGTGCTCACGCGCGGAGATCGCGCGCTCCCGGAGACGGCGACCCAGAACGGCGTCCACGTGCACCGGGTGCCTGAGCCCTCACGCCCCCGCGACCTCGACGAGTTCGTGGCGTGGATCGAGCACATGAACGACGACATGCTCGCGGCTGGCCGCGCGCTGGAAGCCGAGTTCTCGTTCGATGTGATCCACGGCCACGACTGGCTGGTGGCCCGCGCCGGCAAAGCGCTCGCCAAAGACGTCGGCGCCCCCTGGGTCGTCACCGTCCACGCCACCGAACACGGGCGCCACCAAGGCTGGGTCGAGAACTACCCGCAGTCCCACATCCATGGCGTCGAGCGCTGGATGACCCACGACGCCACCCGCGTGATCGCGTGCTCCCACTACATGCAGGAGCACTGCGCCGAGATCTTCGAGCTCCACGCCGACCAGATCGACGTGATCCCCAACGGCATCGATCCGACCGACCTGCGGCCCGTCCCCGACCTCGACGTCTACCGCAGACAATTCGCTGCACCCGACGAACGGCTCATCATCCTCGCCGGCCGGCTCGTCTACGAAAAGGGCTTCCAGCTCGCCCTCGAGACCCTCCCCGGCGTGATCGAGGACCTCGGCAAAGTCCGCTTCGTCGTCGCGGGCTCCGGCACGCACGAAGACGAACTCCGCGACCAAGCCACCAAACTCGGCCTCGACGACCACGGCACGTTCCTCGGCTGGGTCGACGACGTGCAGCTGCACTCGCTCTACGCCGTGGCCGACCTCTGCATCATCCCGTCGATCTACGAGCCGTTCGGACTCGTCGCGCTCGAAGCGATGGCGTCGGGCTGCGTGTGCATCGTGGCCGACACCGGCGGCCTGCGCGAGATCGTGCCCGAGACCGCCGGGCTGCGATTCACCGCACGAGACCCCCAAGCACTGCGCGTGGCCATCGACCGCGCCCTGACCGACGCCGCACTGCGCTCCGAGCTCATCGACGAGGCCCGCGAACATGTGCGCCGCTTCGACTGGGACGAGATCGCCGACCACACGCTGGCGCTCTACGCCGGCCTGCTCGGCACCGGCACCGGTGCCCTCGCGACGCCCTAACCGCGAGCATGTCGTCGCATCGGCGCGACCGGCGAGCGTCGATGCGCCAGAAAGCGGTCAAGGCCGACGGAGCGCAAACGCCCGGAACTCTGCGAGTCCTTGTGCACAAAAAGCCGCTCGTAGCGGGAAAAATAGACTGTGCACACGGTCACACAGGCTCAATTCCGGTAGCCGCCGCGCCGATCGCATCGTTAGGGTTCAAGCCCGAACCAAGCAACAGACGCCGAATCGCCACACCACGTGGCGAACGGGGGAACCACCGGACGCACGCCCCGCAGCGTGAGTCCAGGGGCGAATCGCCAGCGAAGCTGGCGTAGCGCGAAGCGCGAGCCCGACAGCTAACCCCGTAGGCGACCATCGCATGATCGCTTCCCCCACACACGCTGCGCCTCGGCGCACCCCTGCTCGACGCGCCCTGGTGCGCCCTCTCGCCTGGGCAACCGCGGTGCTCACCGCCACCCTGCTCGCCACCGGCGCCACGCCCGCGTCCGCTGCCAGCGGCGGAGTCACCGTCACCACCAAGACGAAGACCAAAGCCCGCGGGGCCGCCTCCGACACCGCGCCAGTCGCCCGCCCCAAGTCGGTCAGCAAGGCGCAGCTCAAGCGCGCCCAGACCCTCCTGCGCATCTACGCCTCCGGCACCCACGACGCCAACACCCGCAAAGTCGTCAAGCGCTTCCAAAACCTCCGCGGCCTCCCAGCCCACGGCGTCGTCAACCTCGCCACCTACATCCAGATCAAAGACGCCTTCGCGCTCCTTGAAACCGGTGGCATCGGCGTAACCGACGAGAGCGCCGAAGTTCCCGGCGGTGGCGGCATCACCACCGACGCCCCGGCGACCCCCGAGTTCGTCGTCCCGCCGAACGTCGCACCGATCACCACACAGGAACGCCAGATCCTCGACAAGATCGCCAAATGCGAATCGAACGGTGATCACACGATCGTCTCCGCCAACGGCCTCTACCGCGGCAAGTACCAATTCGACCGCGCCACCTGGAAGTCCGTCGGCGGCACCGGCGACCCCGCCGCCGCCAGCGAAGAAGAGCAGGACCAGCGCGCCGCGATCCTGCTCAGGCAACGTGGCACGGCTCCTTGGCCGGTCTGCGGCCTCTAACTCCGCGGTCGCCATCTCTCCTGCCCGCCCGCTAGGTTGGCGATCGTGAGTCGTAGCGATCAGCAGGCGTTCCGGGCGACGAT
>JAEMRF010000020.1:0-7693 GCA_016463515.1 Solirubrobacteraceae bacterium
GCGAGTCGCCGTTCAATCCGGTGGCGCCCGCGCTGGCCAACGCGATCCGCGACGCCACCGGCGCGCGCCTCACCGCCCTGCCGATGCGCGCGGACCGCGTGTGGGCGGCGCTGGAGACCGCAGCGAGCTGAAGACCTCGCGCCCCTGGCACGGACCACGGCCAAGTCCCACCCCGCGCCCGCCGGGTCTCGTTCAGACGTCGCGCCGCTGGAACAATTCAGTCCCCAGCAGTGCCAGCAGGAGGCCGGCGGCGAGTAGTCCGCCGACGTGGGTCGCGTTCAAGCCGTTCTCGATGACCGAGCCGTAGTAGCGAAACGCGGTGGCGTAGCGAAGGTCGGCGTAGTCGGGCGCGAGCTTGCCGACGATGTCGACGAGGTACATGGCGAAGAGCGCGCCGATCGCCGCGCCGCTGGCGCGGTTGGCCCCGCGCATCGCGCCGGAAGCCAGCAGCGCGACGCCGGCGAAGAACATCGAGAGCGGCATCACGTTGACGAGCGCCTGCGCGAGCACCCCAGCCGAGACGCCGGCGCCAGCCAGGACGCTCGTGATCATCGTGATCGCCCACATGATGGTGAGCACGGCGGCGAGGGCGATGGCGGCGGCCGCGTAGGTCGACCAGGCCAGCGTGCGACGGGGCAGCGGCATGGCGAGCCAGGTGTCGAGCTGACCGGCATCCTCGGCGCCGACGATCGGCCGCACGACCCAGCGCACCGCGAACACTGCGCCTGCCAGGGGCACGAGCAGGCCGAACAGTTCGCCGTCGAGGTACTGCATCACCGTGTTGAATCCGCTGATGCCGAACGCCTCCATGAGTTCCTTGGGATAGGACTTCATGAGCTCGCCAACGCTGCCCTCGATCGACGGCCAGATCAGCACGATCATGGCGCCCATCGCCCCGAGCGCGAGGCCCCAGATCACGGGCGAGAGGCGCCGCTCGCGGAGTCGCTCACCCACGAGCATCACGAAGATGGCCACCGAGGACGGCGCGGCGGGCCGGCCGACCGCTGAGCGATTCGCGGTCGGCGAGGAGGTCTGCGTCATGGTGCTCATGCGGTCGCCGGCTCCCGGTAGTACTGCAGGAAGAGTTCGTCGAGTGACGGCCGCGTGATCTCCAGGTCGACGACCTGGGCGTCCTGCAGTGCGGCGACCAGCGGCCCCACGTCGCCGTGCACCTGGCAACGCAGCGCGTGTGTGCTGACCTCCACGTCGCTGACGCCGGGAACGCTGGAGAACGCGATCGTCGGGGCACCGTCGCGGAAGCGGGCGATCACGCGCCGCAGCGCGCGGTCGCGCATGCTTGCCACGTCTTCGGTGGCGATCAGTCGCCCTTCGCGCACCATGGCGACGCGGTCGCAGATGGCCTGCACTTCGGAGAGCTCATGCGACGAGAGAAACACGGTCGTGCCGCGCGCCCGCTCCTCGGCGATGAGCTCCAGGAACTCGGACTGCATCAGCGGATCCAGCCCGGACGTCGGTTCGTCGAGGATCAGCAGCTCGGGACGGTGGAAGAGCGCGAGGATCAGTCCGACCTTCTGGCGGTTGCCGCGAGAGAGCTCGCGCATCGGCCGCGAGAGGTCGGCTTGGAAGCGCTCGGCCAGCTCCAAGGCGTAGGAGCGGTCGCTCACGCCACGCAGCGCCGAGGTGATCGTGAGCGCCCGCTGGCCGGTCAGGTCTGGAGCGATCGCAAAGTCACCGGCAAGGTTCCCGGACCGCGCCCGGATCGCCAGGCTGTCGTTCTGGCAGTCAAGGCCAAAGATCGACGCGCTCCCAGAGGTCGGCCGATGGAGATCCAGGAGCGTGCGGATCAGCGTGGTCTTGCCCGCGCCGTTGGGACCCAGGAACCCGAACACCTCGCCCACCTCAACGGTGAGCGAGAGGTCCTGGATGCCGCGGCTCTTGCCGTAGCGCTTGGTGAGGTGGTCGCAGTGGACCGCCGGTGTGGCGGACGAGGTGCTCATGCGACGGCGGTGGCCTCGGCGAGCGCGGGGTCGGCATGCTCGGCGGTCGCGCTGCGCGGCACGATCATGACCGGGCACGGCGAGTGGTGCACGAGCCGGTCGGCGGTGCTGCCGAAGGCGATGCGGCCTGGCGCGCCCCACGAGCGCGATCCGCACACGAGGAGATCGACGCGCGTGGAGAGGTCATGGATCACCTTGTGCACGCTGCCGCGCACGGCTGATGCCTTAGCTGGCACGGGCAGGGTCTGGGCGAGGGTGTGCAGGCGCTCGTGCTCAGGTCCCACGAGGCCCTCCAGGTATTCGGCGACCTGGAATCCCCACACCTGCGGCGTCACGCCGACGTCCACGGCCTCGACCAGCTCGATGGTGCCGCCCGATTCCTGGGCGACCGCGACGGCCAGCGCGAGCGCGGCGTCAGCCTCGGGCGAACTGTCGTAGGCCACGCCGATGACGCGCGGGGTGGTGGCCGCGGCAGCATGGCTGCGAGCGACGGAGAGCACGGGGCACGGCGCCCCGTTGAGCACACCGCGGGCCACATCGCCCACCACGGCCCGGCCGAGCGGCCCACGGCTTGCAGCGCCGAGCACGATCAGGTCGGCGCCTTGAGCGCGGGCGTACTCCTTGATGCCTTTCGACGGGGCAAAGCTCGGGATCGCGGTGATCGTGGCTTCCGGCACGCCGGATTCGCGCTGGCGCTCTTCAAGCTTGCGGATGGCGTCGCCGCGCAGCAGCTCCCGGTAGCTGTCGAGGTTGTCGGTGGTCGGCTCTTCTGACGCCGCATAGACCATCACCAAGTTGAGCTTTGCCGACGGCGCGACCGCTCGCGCGGCGGCCACCGCGTCCTTGTCGCTTCTGTAGCCGTCGATGCCGACGATCACCTTCTTGAACATGGTGCTGCACTCCCTGATCGCGCGTGTTCCCAAAGCCTTCCACTGCCCCTGTGCAAGGGCATCGGGGGCAAGGCGCGGGACCGCCCAGTACTTCGCCGCACCAGCCTGGCGGGCCAGTCCCGTGCTGGCACCGGCAGCGGCCGGATCGGCGGGATGTCCGTAGTTTTCCGCCAGTTCTCGCGGAGTTCTGCGGCTGGCGCAGCGCACGGGTTTCCCTTCACTGTTCCTATGCCGGACCAAGTGCGCACCCAGACCCTTCGGGTCCTCATTGCCGGCGGTGGTGTCGCCGCGCTCGAAGCTGCCCTCGCGCTGCAGGAACTCGCGCCCGGCAGGGTCGACATCACGCTCCTGTCGCGCTCAGCTGACTACGTGGTGCGGCCCATGACCGTGCAGGAGCCGTTCTCGTATGCCCTGGCTCGCCGGTATCCGATCGACCGCCTCCTGGGCGACGGCGTGACTCACATTGCCGATGACCTGGACTTCGTCGACACCGCGGCGCGCACCGTCGCCACGCGCGGCGGCAAGACCTTGCCCTACGACGCGCTCCTCGTCGCCACGGGTGCGCGTCCGGCCGTGCGCTACGCCCATGCGATCACGATGGACGACCGCAAGCTCGACCAGCTCCTGCACGGGATGATCCAGGACATCGAAGGCGACTACATCCGGCGCGTGGCGTTCATTGCGCCCGAGCGCACCGGGTGGCCGCTGCCGCTCTACGAACTGGCGCTGCTCACGGCGCGCCGCGCTTGGTCGATGGGCATCGACCTGCAGACCATCGTGGTCACCCCGGAGGACCGTCCGCTCGAACTCTTCGGTCCGGCCGCCAGCCAGGGCGTGCTGAATCTGCTGCGCGGCGCCGACATCGACGTCTACACCTCTGCACATGCCGAGGTGCCCCAGCGCCGCGAGATCGTGATCAACCCGGGGGAGCGCCACCTGCAAGTCGACCGCGTGATCGCGCTCCCGGAGTTGTTCGGTCCGGCGATCGTCGGGTTGCCGCAGGATTCGCTGGGATTCATTCCCGTGGACGAATGCGGCAAGGTCGACGCGGGCCCCGTCTTTGCAGCTGGCGACGCGACGAACTTCCCGATCAAGCACGGCGGGATCGCGGCGCAGATGGCGCTCTGTTCGGCGCGGTCGATCGCGGCCTTGGCTGGCGAACCGATCGTGCACGAGCCGCTGGACCCGATCCTGCGAGGGATTCTGCTCACGGGCGAGGCGCCGCGGTACCTCTCCGCGCGGCGCCACGGCGGGCACTCGTTCGACTCCACGTTTACCGAGGAGCCGACGTGGGACTCGCCAACGAAGATCAGCAGCCACTACCTCAGCCAGCGCATGGCGCAGCTTGAGGGCGTGCCCGTCACGGCGCGGTAGCGGGCAGCGAACGTACGGAAGTGGTCGCCAGGGCAACCACTTCCGTACGTTCGGGCTGCCGGCGGCTACAGCGGGAGCTCCAGCTCGACCGCCGTCCCGCCGCTGGAGCGTGAGTCGATGGTCAGCGTGCCATTGGCCAGGTCGGCGCGCTCGCGCATACCGATCACGCCGAATCCCTTGCCCGGATGCTCGCCGACACCGCGACCGTCATCGGCGACGCGGATGTGCAGGCAGCCGCGGCGGACTTCGGCGACCACCGAGACACTCGTGGCGCCAGCATGCTTGACCACATTGGTGAGCGCCTCCTGCGCCACGCGGTAGGCGGCCGTCTCGAGCTCGGGCGTCAGGCGGACGCCCCCGAGTTGCACGTCGATGCTGGTCTGCAGGCCGCCGTTCTCGGCGACGCGGTCCACGAGCGCTCGAAGCGCTGGTTCCAGCCCGAGTTCGTCGAGTGCTGCCGGGCGCAGATCGGCGATGATCGCGCGCAGGCCGCGGATGTCGGCGTCGAGCTGCGCGACGGCGCACTGCAGCACCTCTCGGGCCGCGTCGGGCTCGGCCCGCAGCGCCGAGGTCAGGGCGAGTTTGAGGGCCGCCATGCCCTGAAGGGTCTCGTCGTGCAGCTCGCGGGCCCACCGCTGGCGCTCGGACTCCGCTGCCGCCATCGAGTTCTGTAGGCGCTGCTCCTCCACGCTGCGGGCCGTGGCCACGGCCGTGGCGGCACTGATCGCAAACGCCTCGAGGGTGCGTTGGTCTTCGTCGTCGAAGCTGGCGGTCGCCCCCAGGCGGTCGAAGGCGACGAGCACGCCGTGGCGCTGGCCGCGGTGCACGAGCGGGACCAGCAGCACGCTGCTGGCCTCTTCCATCCCGTACTGGCGCGGGTCGACGCGCAACTGCGACATGTCGGTGATGCGCATCGACTGGCCCGAGGTGAGCGCTTTCCCAGCCGTCGATGCGTTGATCGGGAGCGACAGCCCCGGGGGCACCTGCGCGTTGCCGGCTGCCGCGGCGAGGTGGAGCTCATCGCCGCGGCGCAGCCAGATCAGAACGGAGTCGGCTTCCACGAGCGCCCGGCCGCGCTTGACGATGAGTTCCAGAATGCGGGAGAGGTCGGTGTCTGCGCCGATCGCGGTGGCAATCTCCATCGACGTGCGCGAGGCGCGCAGTGCCCGCTCCAGGCTGCGCCGACGGTCGGTGGCTTCGCCGAACAGTTTCGCGTTGTCGATCGCGACCGCCGCCCACTGGGCGAGCACGGTGATCGTCTCCACGTCGTGGTCGTGGAAGTCCTCTGCGCCGGCTTTGTCGGTGAGGTAGAGGTTGCCCCAGGCGTCGTCGCGGATCGTGATCGGGGCGCCGAGGAAGCTCTTCATCGGCGGGTGGCCAACCGGAAATCCGTAGCTCCTGGGGTGCTGGGACACGTCGTGCAGGCGCAGCGGCACCGGGTGCTCGATCAGCAGGCCAAGGATCCCGTGGCCTTCGGGCGGATCGCCGATGGCCATCCGCTCGGACTCCTCGAGCCCGATGGTGATGAAGTCCGAGAGGCCTTGGCGGCGCTCGTCCAGCACGCCGAGCGCGGCATAGCTTGCGCCGGTCAGCTCGCGCGCCGTCTCGAGAATGCGCTGCAGCACGTTGGCGAGCTCGAGCTCCGACGTGAGCGCTTGGCCGGCCGCGAGGAGCCGTTCGGCGCGTTCGGCGCGCTGTCGCTGACCGTCGGTCGGCTCGCCTTGCGGAGGGCCGGCGGGCGTTGGAATCGGAAGCTTGGGCAAGGTGTGGCGGCTGGCCGGACGATGGGAAACCTGGCCGGGGGCCAGGGTCAGTCAACCACGGTTCCTGGGCAAGCGTCCAGGATTCGCACGCTCGTGGTTTCAGGCGTCACCTGCTGGCGCGAACTCGCGTCCCCCGACCGGGTCGCGAAATCGAAGCTGAACCCTTTTCGCGGCCCTCGGGTCTCAGGGGTATGCAGACTCGCGCAAAGTCCCTGGCGATCGCGGCTGGAGCCGCCCTGGTGCTCGGTGTCGTCGGCGCAGGCGTAGTGCTGAGCGGCGACGGCGACGGGATTTCCACGACGGCCACGGCGCCGCCAGCAGCCGCGACGCCGGAGGCCTCATCGGCGTCGTCCTCATCCTCGGAAGATCCCAAGCCAGCCGCCGAACCGCTCGCGCTTGACGGCCCGAAGCTTCCGAACGTGCAGGCCTCCTCGACCGACGGGGAGATCGACTTCGCCAAGCTGGAAGGGCCGGCGCTGATCCACGTCTACGCGTCGTGGTGCTCGGTCTGCCGGGCTGAAGCGCCCGGTCTCTCTGCCGCGCTCAAGGCCGCGCCGGGTGTGCGTCCGATCTGGATCGCCGTGGCCGACAGCCCGCCGGACTCCGCGGCGTTTGCGAAGTCGTTCGGCTGGCCGCAGGGCGCGATGATCGATGACCAGAACCGCTCGGTGGCCAGCAAGCTCGGGCTGACCGGTCAGCCGAACACGATTCTCGTCGACGGCGAGGGCCGCACCCAGACGATCATCGGCGGCTCCAGCCAAGCGCAGCTCACCGCGCTGCTGCAGGGCCTCACGGTCTAGCGCGCGGGGAACGTCGGTGCTCGCACCTCAGGACTTCGTGATCGCGTTCGCCGCCGGTGCGGTGTCGTTCGCCTCGCCGTGCATGCTCCCGCTGGTGCCCGGCTTCGTCGCGTGGAGCGCCAGCGGCACGCCCGCCGTGGAGTCGGGGCCGGACGCTGAGGCGCAGCCGGGCGACGGTCCGCCGTCACCAGTCGTGCTGGCCGTACTGTTCGTCGCGGGCTTCACCGCGATCTTCGTTGCGCTCGGTGTCGCCAGCGGGGTGGTGGGCAGCACCCTGGCGGTCGCCACGCGGCCGATCCAGATCGCTGGCGGGCTGCTCGTGGCAGCGATGGGTCTGTTCATGCTCGCCGACCGCTGGCTGCCGGCGCGAGTGCAGCAGCGCGTCGGCGCCCGCGAGCGCCGATTCGCGCCGACGCCCCTCGGCGCCGTTGGGTTCGGAGCGGTCTTCGGCGCCGCCTGGTCTCCCTGCATCGGCCCGACTCTCGGCGCCATTCTCACCCTCGCGGCCAGCACCGGCGGCGCGCTGAGTGGCGGCGTGTTGCTCGTCGCCTTCGCTGCCGGCCTGGGCGTGCCGTTCATCGCGCTGGCCTCAGGCATCGGCGGCGCCGCACGCGTCCTGCCGGTCCTGCGCCGCCATACCGGGCGGATCAGACTCGCCTCGGGCGCGGTGCTGATGGTCTTCGGCCTGCTGCTGGCCTCCGGCGTGATCGGGCGACTGTCGTCGTCGCTGTCGGCGATTCCGGGGCTCGAGATCTAACCGGGGCGACCCACAACGGCCAGCGTCGCGGCCTCTCAGCGCACCGCGCCCAGCACAGCGCTGGCTTCGCGGGCCATCTCGACGTCCTCGCGGGCGGTCACCACGTGCACGCTCACGCGGCTGCCGTCGGCGGAGATGTCGGCGTCTCGGT
>JAEMRF010000020.1:7793-21320 GCA_016463515.1 Solirubrobacteraceae bacterium
GTCACCACGTGCACGCTCACGCGGCTGCCGTCGGCGGAGATGTCGGCGTCTCGGTGGGCGACGGCGTTGGCGGCCACGTCGAGCGTGATGCCGAGGAATCCAAGGCGGCTGGCGGCCTCGGCGCGCACCGGCGGGCAGTGCTCGCCCACGCCGCCGGTGAACACCAAGTGATCCATTCCGCCGAGCGCTGCCGCCATCGCGGCGACGCCCGCGCTGAGGCGGTGGGCGTAGACGGCAAGGCCAAGAATGCAGCGCCCATCGCCCGACTCGGCGCCAGCGAGCACGCCGCGCATGTCTGCGGTGCCCGTGAGGCCGCGCAGACCGGACTCGTGCTCGAGCGCCGCCTCGACCTCGTCGACCGACAGGCCGGTTTCGCGCAGGAGCCAGAGCAGCAGGCCAGGGTCCACGTCGCCGGGGCGGCGCGCCATCACCAGGCCGGCCATCGGCGTGAGGCCCATCGTGGTGTCGACGGATTCTCCGTCGCTGATGGCGCACAGCGAGGCGCCGGCACCGAGGTGGCAGCTCACGACCCGACCCCGAGGGAATCGCCGCGCGACGCCGGCATGCGAAAGACCGTGGAAGCCGTGGCGGCGCAGGTCCCAGCGATCGCGCCACGCCTGCGGCAGGGCGTAGGTGGCGGCGTCGTCTGGGATCGTCGCGTGAAACGCGGTGTCGAAGCAGGCCACGGCGGGGAGCTCGGGCCGCAGCGCCGACACGCTCGACATGACGGCGAGACCCTGCCGCTGGTGCAGCGGCGCGAGTTCGCTGAGCGCCTGCAGCTCGGCAGCCACCCCGTCGCTCATCACGACGGCGCCGTGGAACCGCGTGCCACCGTGCACCACGCGGTGGGCGACCGCGTCGACCGTTCGCAGGTCCGGGCTGGCAAGCGCAAGGATGAGTTCGCCGTGGTCGACCTGACCGCCCGGCGCGGTCAGCGTGGCCGCGTGAAGGACCGCCCCGGAGCTGTCGACCAGACTGAGCTTGAGGGTGCTGGAGCCCGCGTTGACGGTGAGCACGTGCACCTCAGCGCCCCGCCTTGCTCGTTGAGGGCCACGTCCACCGGGCGATGTCAGGGGCGTCCTCGCCGAACTCGCGGGTGTAGGTACGTGCACGCTCGCGCTCGGCCAGCATGCGCGTCACGAACGCGTCGACCTTCGCCGGATCGCCGCCGGTGCGCTGCGCTGCGTCGATGGCGAGCTGGAAGCGATCCAGGTCGTTGAGCATCGCCATGTCGAACGGCGTGGTGGTGGTGCCTTCCTCGTGGTAGCCGTGCACGTGGAAGCGCTCGGTGTCGCCGCGGCCGTGCAGCAGCCGGTGGATCAGGTGCGGGTAGCCGTGGAACGCAAACACCACTGGGACGCTCTGCGGGAAGAGCTCGTGGAAGACCTCCGTCGATAGCGCGTTGGGGTGCTCCCCGGGCGGCTGCAGGCGCATCAGGTCGACGACGTTGACCACCTGCACCCGCAGCCCGTGATGGCGATGGCGCAGCAGGTCGGCCGCCGCGAGCGTCTCGAGGGTCGGCACGTCGCCGGCGCACGCGAGCACCACATCTGGCCGCTCACCCGGCCACGCCGTTCCTGCCCAGCGCCACACGCCTGCGCCTCGCGCGCAGTGCGCCTCGGCCTCGGCGATGGTGAGCAGGTCGAGGGTGGGCTGCTTGCCGGCGATGATCACGTTCACGTGGTCGCGCGAGTGCAGGCAGTGCGCGCCCACGGCCAGCAGGCAGTTGGCATCCGGCGGCAGGTACACGCGCGTGACCGTCGGCTTCTTGTTGACCATGAAGTCGATGAACCCGGGGTCCTGGTGGGAGAACCCGTTGTGGTCTTGGCGCCACACGTGTGACGACAGCAGGATGTTGAGCGACGCCAGCGGCAAACGCCACGGAATGTCGCCCGCGACCTTCAGCCACTTGGCGTGCTGGCCCACCATCGAGTCGACGATGTGGATGAAGGCCTCGTAGCTGTTGAGCAGCCCATGGCGACCCGTCAGCAGGTAGCCCTCCAGCCACCCTTCGCAGAGGTGCTCGCTGAGGATCTCCATCACGCGGCCGTGGCGTGAGAGGCGGTCGTCGCCGGGCTCAAGTTCGGCCTCCCAGGTGCGGCCGACGAGGTCGATCACGGCGCCCAGCCGGTTGGAGGCCGTCTCGTCGGGGCCCATCACGCGGAATCGGTCGCCGTTGGCGGCCATCACGTCGGCCAGCCAGCCGCCGAGCACCGCGGTGGGCTCCGACGCGTGGCGCCCTGGCTCGGGCACGGCGACGGCATGGCTGCGGATGTCGGGCAGGGTCAGGTCGCGCAGGATCAGTCCGCCGTTGGCATGCGGGCTTGCGCTCATCCGCAGGTGGGCCGGTGGCGTGAGCGCAGCGATCTCGGGCCGCAGCACGCCGGCCTCGTCGAAGAGCTCGTGCGGGCGGTAGGACTGCAGCCACTCCCGCAGCTGATCGAGCTGGACGGGGTCCTTTCGGGCGTGCTTGAGCGGCAGTTGGTGGGACCGGAACGTGCCCTCGACCTGCAGACCATCGACCACGGCCGGCCCCGTCCACCCCTTCGGCGTGCGGAGCACGATCATCGGCCACGCCGGGTGCTCGACGGCAACGAGGCCGCGCCGCGCCTGCGCGCGGGCACGGCGCTGGATCTCGCGGATCGCGGCGTAGGCGGCGTCGATGGCCGTCGCGAGCTGCTCATGGACGGCCTCGGGGTCGCTGCCACTGACGAAGAGCGGGGCGTAGCCGTAGCCCTCCATCAGCGATCGCAGCTCCTCCTCCGGAATGCGCGCGAGGACGGTCGGGTTGGCGATCTTGTAGCCGTTGAGGTGCAGCACGGGCAACACGGCGCCGTCGCGGACGGGGTCCAGGAACTTGCCTGAGTGCCAGCTGGCGGCGAGCGGTCCGGTCTCGGCCTCGCCATCGCCGACCACGCAGCACACCAGCAGGTCCGGGTTGTCGAACGCCGCGCCGAAGGCGTGCACGAGTGAATACCCGAGCTCGCCGCCCTCGTGGATCGAGCCGGGCGTCTCGGGCGACACGTGGCTGGGGATCCCGCCCGGGAACGAGAACTGCCGGCAGAGCCGCTGCAGGCCGCGTTCGTCTTGCGCCACGTGGGGGTAGACCTCGGAGTACGTGCCCTCCAGGTAGGTGTTGGCCACGATCGCCGGGCCGCCATGACCTGGCCCCGTCACGAACAGCGCGTGCACATGTTCGCGGCGGATCAACCGGTTCATGTGGGCCCAGATCAGGTTCAGGCCCGGCGAGGTGCCCCAGTGCCCGAGCGGGCGGGGTTTCACGTCGGTGGCCTGAAGCGGGCGACGCAGCAGCGGGTTGCTCTGCAGGTAGATCTGGCCGGCGGAGAGGTAGTTCGCAGCCCGCCACCAGGCGTGCAAGGTCGCGAGCTCAGCCCGGTCCAGGGTGGCGACCGAGGCGGTCGACTCAGGCATGCGAGTGGGCCGTCTGCCGCCTGGTGGCGTTCAGGCGCGCGGCGTCAGTGAGCTGCGCGCCGCGAGGCACGACCAACACGGGGCACTGGGCGCCGTGGATCAGGTCGTCGGCCGCGCTGCCGAACGCCACGCGCGCGGCGGGGCCGTGGCCACGCGAGCCGCAGACCACCAGATCCGCGAGCCGCGAGAGGTCGCTGAGGACCTCGCGGGGCTCACCACGCACGGCGTGAGCCTGGCAGGGAACGTCGATGCCGCCGGCCAGGGCGCGCAGCCGGTCATCTTCGCGCCCACGCACCCCGTCGACGTACTCGCGGTACTCCGTCCCCCGGAACTGATGGGGGAGGTCCGGCTCGACGACCTCGACGACCTCCAAACGCCCTCCGACGTCGTGGGCGATCTTCACGGCGGTATCGAGCGCGCGGGTGGACTCGGGCGAGCCGTCGTAGGCCACACCGATCACGTGCATCCGTTCGGGGTGCGCGTTCTGCGGCACCACCAGCACCGGGCATGGCGCCCCGTGGAACACGCCTCGGGAGACCTCGCCGAGCACGATCTGCCCGAGCGGGCTGCGGTCGGCCGGGCCGACCACGATGAGGCCCGCGTGGGCGTCGGCGGCGGCCCGCTTGAGGCCGCGCGCACCGGAGGAATCAGGGATCGCCCAGAGCTCGGCGTCTGGCAGACCGGAGGTGAGGCGCTCCTGTTGAAGCATCGCGATGGCGTCGCCGTGCAAGAACTCGTCGTAGCTGGCGGGCACGTCGCGGTCGGCGCCCTCGGGGTGGGGATACACATTCACCAGCACGCGTGTGGCCGTCGGCGCCAGGGCCTTCACGGTTCCCGCGAGGGTGCGGCCGCGACCGAACCCGTCGATGCCGATGATGATCTTGTCGAACACGTTGCCTGCTTCCAGTGACCTAGAGGAGCAGGCTCCCACGGGGTCGGCTGGCGGCCATCGGGTGGGCGTGCGTTGCTGGCCCCGTACTTCCCCGCACCTCGAGCGGGGGTCCGCCCCCTGGCACTGGAGGTGCCAGCTCGGCAACGTATCCACATGGACAGCCCTGACCAGCGACGTTCGCCAGTCCACGCTGCCGCGCAGCAGGGTCAGATGCGGCTCCTGAGCCCGCCCGGGAACGCCGACGTGCTGCTCGACGTTGCACCGTGCCACACAGCCGGCGCGGTGGATCTGGTTGCGGCCGTCGCGGCCTGCCGAGCAGCCGAGCAGCGGATCATCGTCGTGTCTGAGGCTGACGGCAGCACGGCGCTGAGCATCGCTCGCGAGCTCGGGATCGTCGGGGCGTGCCCGATCCTGCTGCAGGGCTGGGAGATCGAACAGATGCCCCGGTGGGACATCGAGATTCTGCTGGAGCGTTCGCCCGAGATCGTCGTCGCCGCCACGAACCCCGAGGCCACTCAGCGCATCGTCGACGTGCTGCGGCACCTGGGCCGCACGGTCGAGCCTCTCGTCAGCGGGGAGCGGCCGCGGGCGCCGTCACCCGAGCGACCTCGTACTCGGATGGGTCGAACGCCTTGAGGCGATCGCGCAGCTTGAAGGTGTAGGTCGGCCACGTCGTGGAGTTGCGGCCCGTGGCGTCGACGTAGTAGCTCTTGCAGCCGCCATCGACCCAGACCGTGCCCTCCGACAGCGCGTCGACATCACGCACCCACTGGTCCATCGTCTCGGCCTTCAAGCAGTACGTGGAGATCCCCTCATTCCGTGCGCGCGTGATGGCCTGCACGGCGTAGCTGACCTGCCATTCGATGCCGAGCAGGATCGACGTGTGGCCCACGCCCGAGCCGGGCCCGACGACCATGAAGAGGTTGGGGAAGCCGTCGATGGTGCTGCCCAGGTAGCACTTGGGGCTGCCGTTCCAGTGGCCGGCGAGCGTCTCTCCGCTCCGGCCGTAGATCACTTCGGCCGCTGGCGGGTCGGTCACGTGGAAGCCGGTGCCGTAGAGGATCGCATCGACCTCACGGAGCTTGCCGTCCGTGGTCCTGATGCCGGTCGGCGTGATCTCCTGGATCGCGTCGGTCACGAGGTGCACGTTGGGCTGGGTCAGCGCCGGGTACCAGGTGTTGCTGAGCAGAATCCGTTTGCACCCGATGTCGAAGTTCGGCTTCAGGCGCTCGCGCAGTACCGGATCCTTGACCTGGCGCTGCAGGTGCCGGCGCCCCAGGAACTCCAGGGTGCCCCGCACGAGCTTGCTGCCACGCATCCCGGCCACGAGGATCTCGCGCGCCCAATAGGTGGCCTCGCGCGAGAGTCGCTGCGTGATCGGGAAGTTCCGAAACAGCATCCGCTCCAGCCGCGTCGTGTCGCGGTCAGTGCGCGGCAGCACCCACGGCGCGGTGCGCTGGTAGACGTCGAGCTCCAACGCCTCCTTGGCCACCTTCGGCACGAACTGAATGGCTGAGGCGCCCGTGCCGATCGCGGCCACGCGCTTGCCGGTGAGGTCGACCGAGTCGTCCCACCGGGCGGAGTGCATCTGCGGGCCGGTGAAGGACTCCCGGCCCTTGATGTCGGGGAAGACCGGCTCGGTGAGCGGGCCCAGCGCGCTGATCAGGAACTGGGAGCGCAGCACGCCGGCGTCGGTCTGCAGCTCCCACTGCTGGTCCGATTCGAGCCACCGCGCCGACTGCACGGTCACGCCGAAGTGGGTCTTCTTGATCACGCCGTAGTCCCGGGCCACGCGCTCGATGTAGTCGGCGATCTCACCGCCCGGCGAATAGGTGCGGGTCCAGTTCGGGTTGGGGGCGTAGGAGTAGCTGTAGAGGTTCGACGGCACGTCGCAGGCGATGCCGGGGTAGTGGTTGGCCCGCCAGCACCCGCTGGGGCCCTCGGCACGGTCGACCACCACGAAGTCGGTCTCGCCGGCATTCATGAGCTGGATAGCTGCATCCACGCCGCCGAAGCCGGCGCCGATGATCGCGACCTTGACCTGCTTGGGCAGCTTGCCTTCGTCGCCGTCCTCTCCGCCGCCGCGCCTGCGCGGATCTTCCCCTTCGGGGATCAGCCCCGACGGCGTGAGCCGCGCGGGATCCAGTCCCTGCAGCGGATCGAGAATGGCCTCCAGCTCGGGATCTGGTTGGAGTGGGGACGGGGCCATGGTGCGTGCCTTCCAATGGGTGCTGAAGGAGTCGCGGCTGGCGGGACGGCCAGGGCGAGCGTGAGGTGACGGTACGCGCCGGTTTCGGCTCCGGTCAACGCAGCCGAGTAGGCCCTCCGCAGGGACTGCGGAGGGGCCGCGGACCGCTGCGGCAAAGCCGCACACGGGCCCAGGTGGCTGCGGCGTTGCCCCGCCCCCGGCCGCTCCCGTAGGGTCCGCAGGGTGAGCTCCCCAATTCGCATTGTGTTGGCGGACGACCACGCGGTGGTCCGCGCAGGTCTCCGGATGCTGCTCAACGCCTCCGAGGAGTTCGAAGTCGTGGCGGAGGCCAGCGATGCCGAGACGGCCCTGCAGGCGGTGCTCGGCCACAAGCCGGATGTGCTCGTGCTCGACCTGAACATGCCCGGCCGCAAGACGTCGATCGAGATCCTGCCGCTGGTCCCCGAGCGCCACGCCGGCACCCGCGTGGTCGTGCTGACGATGCAGGAGGACCCCGCGTTCGCGCGGGAGGCGATGCGCGCCGGCGCGCAGGCCTACGTGCTCAAGGAAGCCGCCGACACCGACCTCGTCGAGGCGATCCGCCAGGCCTCGCAGGGCAAGATCTACCTCACGCCCTCGGTTGGTGCCAAGCTCGCCGCCGCGCCGCCGGAGCCCGCGGGCAACCCGGGCTCCCTCACCGACCGTGAGTACGACGTGCTGCGGATGATCGCCCTCGGCCACACCAACGCCGAGATCGCCGCTGAGCTCTACCTCTCGGTGCGCACGGTGGAAACCCACCGCGCACACGTCCAGCAGAAGCTGGGCCTCACCACCCGCGCCGAGCTCGTTCGCTACGCGATCGATCACGGCATGCTCGACGACCGCTGACGCTCCGCCCGCGCGGGTTCCCCGCAGCTCGCGGCGGTCCCGGGCGGATGACGTACCCCGCTGGCTCGGCGACGGTGCTTCCATGCCCGGCCCCACCCACACCCTGCTCGACCTCGACGCGCTCCCTGGGCTGTCGATCGCCGAGACGCACGGGTCCCGCGTCTACCTCAGCGGCGATCGGGCCTACAAGGTCCGCAAGGCCGTGCGCTTCCCGTTCCTGGACCAGACCGCCGTGGCGGACCGCGACCGCCTGGCTCACACCGAGGTTCGGATCAACGCGGACCTCGCGCCGTCGACCTACCTCGGGGTGATCACGGCGCTGGTGGGCGGCGTGCCCGAGCCCGTCGTGGAGATGCGGCGCTTTGCCGAAGCGAGCACGCTGGTCAGTCGCCTGGCCGACGGGCGCGTGAACGCGGCCATGCTCGAGCAGCTCGGTCAGCGACTGGCCGTATTCCACGCTGCCGCGCCGATCCGTCTGGGCGGGGGCGCCGCGGAGAGTCTTGCCCGCATCGACCGCAACGCCGAAGAGCTCCTGGCGGACTTTCGCGATGCGCTTCCGGCGCGCGATCTTTGGCGCCGCACGCGGCCGCTCCAGGCCAGCGTGCTGCTCCACGCCGACCTGCTGGATGATCGTGCAGCTGCCGGCCATTGGCGCGAAGGCCACGGCGACCTACGCGCCGACCACGTGGTCTTCGACGACGACGGCGGCCTGCAGATCGTCGACCGGCTGGAGTTCGACCCGTCTCTGCGCACCCACGACGTGGGCGACGACCTTGCGTTCTTGCTGATGGACCTGGAAGCGCGCGGCGCCCGCTGGGCGGCCGAGACCGTGCTGGCGGCCTACCGGACGGCTGGCGGCGACCCTGGACCACCGCAGCTCCTGGCGACCTGGTCGGCCTACCGCGCCTGCGTCTCAGCCAAGGTCGCGCTCCTGCGCCACCGGCAAGCGCCGCAGGGTCGGGCCGCCGACCGAGCCCACGAGCTGCTCCAACTCGCCGGAAGACTCGCCTGGCGCACGCGCCCAGCGCGCACCTACGTCATGTGCGGGCCGCCCGCGACCGGGAAGTCGACGATCGCCGCCGTGCTCAGCGAGCGCAGCGGGTTTCCGGTGGTGTCGTCCGACGTCGTTCGCAAGCGCGCCGAAGGCGTTCGGCTGACCGAGCGCGCAGCACCCGCCGCGTACTCCGCAGCGCGCACGAACGCGGTCTATCGAGACCTTGGCCTCGCGGCTGCAGCAGCACTGGATGCCGGCGCGGACGGCGTGATCGTCGACGCGACCATGGGCGCCAGCGCGATGCGCGCCGTCTTCCTGGATGCACTTGCGGATTCCGAGCAGCCCATCTTCGTGGAGTGCCGGGTCCCCAGAGCCGAGGCCGACCACCGCGCACGGATGCGCCTGCATGACGTCGCGGCAATCTCCGACGCGACGCCTGCCGTCGCAGCTAGGCTCGCCGCCGCCTGGGAGCCGCTCGACGAGATCCCGGCGGCTCACCACCTCGTCGTGCGCGCGGACCGTCCGCTGGCCGCCGTCCTCGACGGTGTCGAGCAGTGGCTCGACACCGCCGACGGCCCCGGCTAGAGCTTGTAGAGCGAGTGGGCCTGCACGAGCTCGGGCAGGGCGGTCCCGAAGTCGTCGTGCAGACGCGTCTTCGCGCGCACCCGAACGCCCGGCAGCAGGTCCTCCAGCTTTGCGCCCTGAATGGCCGCTGCGGCGAGGTCGACGGTCACGTCTTGACCCAGGAACGGGCCAGCGTGGCCACCGGTGGCCTCCACGTGGATCACGATGCGTGAGAGCTCCACGTCGAGCCAGCGGATCGCGCCGATCAGCTCGTAGTTGACGAGCGGGTCGTGGCTGTGGCCGCCGTGGTGGGATTCGTGTCCGGGGTGGGCCTGGCTTGGGCGGTTGCTCATGGTCCTCATCCTGCTCGCGCCGCGGCGACCATCCATCCGTACGTCGCCGCACGTTCGCTCGGAGAAGCCGTGCGTGGGGAGGCCGAGCCCATCAGCAGAACGCGCGAGGGGCCGAGGCGTTGCTGGACGCCCCGACCCCTCCGCGTGGCGCATCATCGCCGCAAGCCCCCCAGCCCCAACAACGATGCGTTCTATGGCTGCGCCCCTGGCCACATGGCGACCAGGCACGCACCACCAACCATTTCGCATGCGCCAGCGTGCGTCGTCCGCGGTGATCCACGTCTCGCCTCCGTAGTCCGCCGCGACGCTGTCCTGCCACGGCCGCGCGTCACGGAATTCGGGTGGCGTCTGGTGGCGAGGAGCCGCCCGAGTCGAGTCCGTCATGGGCGGGATGATCCAAGGGGTCGGTCACGTGCGGCGTGGAAATCAGGAGCGGCGCCGATTGCTCGCGAAGCAGCGCGTGGGCCGTGCTGCCGAGCATCAGTCGATCCAGCACGCCGTGCTCGTGCAGCCCGATGCACAGCAGGTCGGCGTCGCGGCTGGATCGTGCAAGCTCCGTCGCGGCGTGGCCTGAGGCGATCACGCCGTGCAGGTCGTACTGCGTTGCGATCTTGTCGAGGTTGGTGCGCGCGCGGTCGTACTCGGCGTCGATCTCGCGGCCGCCCTCTCCGCCGAGCGCCGTGATCGCCACGAAGGGTTCGACGACTTCGACCACGTTGACCCGTCCACTGTCGCGCTGCGCGATTGCGACGGCCCCATGCAGGGCAAGATCGGATTCCTTGGAGCCGTCGTAGCCGACCACGATCGTGCTGATCGGTCCTTCGGCGGCGTAGCCGACGGGCGCGACGGCGACGGGGCACGGCGCATGGCGCAGTACATCGCGCACCGAGTCACCGGCAAACGTGCGCCCCAGGGCCCCGCGGCGCGACGACGCCACGACGATGAGATCGGCGCTGGCGCCGCGTGCCACGCGAGCCAGTCCTCGGCCGACGGACCGTGCGCGCGTCACGATGCCCTCGGTGCGAACGCGCGGCTCGGTGAACTCTTCGACGACCAGCTCGGCGTCGGCTTCCACGTCGCCCACGCCGGTGCGCGTGGCCGCGCGGACCATGAGCGCCTCGATCACGGCCACGCTCGTCGCGATGATCTCTGCGCCGGGGTCGGCCAGTCGATGGGCGAGCGCGAGGGCCTCGGCGTCCTGTGGGCGGCCGTCGATGCCGATGATGATGGTCTGAAGCACGGGTCTCCTCCTGAGTCCTCGTGCCACCCTGGCCGCTGCGGTCAGGGGGAGCATCGTGGCCCGGCCGCTCACGGCGCGAGCCGGCCCCGCGGGGCGGGTCAGTGATTGTCCGCAGGGGGCCCGGTGGGGTGGCGCTGCACGCGCGCCGCGGTGGGCCTAAGCTCGTCGCCACTCGCGAACCCAGGAGCACCGTCATGGCCCAGTCGCAAACCTCACATCCGGTCGTCGTCTGTTGGCGCGGGCCCGAAAGCGCCGCCGCGACGGGACTTGGTAGCGCGCTGGCCAAGCTGGTCGGCCAACAGCTGATCCTTGCGACCGCGTATGACTACGAGCCCTCGTCGCTGACTGCAGACGTGTCGGCCGCTGAGCGCAGCGAGGCGCTGCGCGAGCTGGCAGAGGCTGCGCTGCTGGAGGCGCAGCGCGCCGCAGATCCGGCCCTTCAGACGCGCCTCGAGGTGCTCGCCGCGATGGACGTCCCGACGGCGCTGGCTGACCTGGCGAAGGAGGTCGACGCCGCGGTACTCGTGTTCGGTCGCGACCGCGACCGCCACCACGTGGTGCCGGCCGTCGGCAAACGCCTGGCCTGCCCGCTGGCGGTCGCACCGATCGGTGCCCCGACCGACCCGCCGCCGCAACTGCTGCGGATCGGCGTCGCCTTCGACGACACCGAGGCCTCCCGCGACGCGCTGCGCATCGGTCGCCAGCTGGCGTCGGCTGCTGGTGGCCAGGTCACGATGGTCTGCGTGGATGGTGAGCCCGGTCCTTGGCCCGCGTCGGAAGCGGCCGGTGCAGACCTCGGCGTCGACGCCGAACCGCTCCTGCTCCAGGGCGACGTCGTCTCCTCGTTGCGCAGTGCGGCCAAAGGCCTGGATCTCCTGATCTGCGGCAGCCACGGACGCGGCCTGATCAAGACGGCCCTGCTGGGAAGCGTGTCGGCCAAGCTCATCGAGGACTGCCCGAGCCCGCTTCTGGTGGTGCCGCCGGGCGTGGGCTCGGGCGGCGGATCACTGCTCGGCATCACCGCCGCCGCCGACTGAGCGCACTCCCCAAGACTTCGGGAAACCCGCAACGCCGCGCGGGCGTGGCCCGGATGGCGCGGCAGCTGCGGACCGTCACCGTGCCTGCCATGTCTGCCGAAGCGTTCGTCCCCGTTCTCGGTCACCCGCGGGTGATCACTGCTGCGGCTGACGCCGAGCGCCGCGTGCTGGCCCACGACGGTGACCGCATCGTCGGCGTGGCCGCGTTTGAGCCGATCGGCTCCACGGGCGAGGCGATCATCACCCTTGCGCCCGACGCCTCCGGTGGGCTCGTGCAGTTCCTGCTCGACGAGCTGGCCAGCCGCGCGGCGCGTCTGGGTGTGTTCTCGCTGCGGTTCGACTTCGGGGTCGACGATCAGCGCGGCATCGCGGACCGCCTGGCTTCCCGCCGCTCGGACTGCAGCGTGCGGCGAGACCATCTCGACGTGCGCACCACCGTGCAGCAGGCACACCAGGTCCGGCGAGCGCCGGCCTACGCCGCGCACTGACCGAGTGCCCGGTACCGTCGGGCAGGTGGCGCGACGAACTCCGGTCAGGCGCCCCGAACTCGGGGAACTCGAAGCGCTGATCGTGGCGCTCCGCGCCGGCAGCATCGGTGAGGCTGCACGCCGCCTGGGCGTGAGTCAGCCGGCACTCTCCAAACGGCTGCGGCAGCTGGAAGGCGTCTGCGGAACGCGTCTGCTGGAGCGCTCCTCGACCGGCGTCATCGCCACGCCGGCCGGTGCCCGACTGGCAGCTGCGGCGCTGCGCGTTGTCGACGAGATCTCGCTCCTGGACGACGTGCTCGCCGAGCTCCGCGGTCAAGCGACCCCGGTGCGGATCGCGAGCAGTCCCGTGGTCGCCGAGAGTCTGCTGCCAGAACTGCTGGCCGCCGCCCGCGGCGACCTCACCGGCCTGCCGATCGAGCTGACGGCAGCGAACTCTGCAGTCGTGCGCCGTCTGGTTGAGACGGGCGCCGCCGACCTGGGCATCGCCGCCCGCGACGGCGATGGTGGGGATGACGACGCGCTGCCGGAGGCCGAGGCTGACGACCCCCTGCGGGCGCAGGTCGACGTGATCGCCTCCGACGAGGTCATCGTGGCGCTCCCGCCTGGGCACCCGTGGATGGACCGCGCCCAGCTGACCCTGGCCGACGTCGCTGGTGAGCCGCTCGTATTGCGCGACCCACGCTCCCACACCCGCCTCGTGCTCGACCGCGCCCTCCAGGACCGCGGTCTGACCCCTGTAGCTCCGGTGGCAGAACTCGGCAGCACGGCTGCCGCGGTCGCTGCCTCGCTCGAAACGGGCTCCCCTGCGGTCTTGTCGTACTTGGCGCTGGGCGCGGACCGCCGGCTTACCGTCCGGCATTTGGACGACCTGCGCCTCCCGCGCCAGTTCGTGATGATTGCGCTGCCCCAGGCGCTCTCGCGGGCCGGGGTGCGGCGCACGCGCGACGCGCTGCTGGCTGCGGCTGCGGCGCGCTCGAGCGGCTGACGCTCGCGGCGCTTCGGCGGACCGAAAATGGCACGGCGCGCCGTGCCACCGGTTGGTCCCGCCGACCGCCTCCGTGGTTTTCCGCAGCGCCTCGGGCGGCGTTTCCGCAGACCTCAAGACATAACCACGGGTTATGGCCACAGACGTCCGTTTCGGCCTACGAAAGCGGGCTTGGAGCGCGATGATCCAGAGCAGAGCTTCCCTGCTTCCAAGCCCTGAGGACCCCGCTCGATGGAAACCCTTGAACTCGCCCGGTGGCAATTCGCCGCCGTCACGATCTACCACTTCCTGTTCGTCCCATTGACGATCGGGCTCTCGGCGCTCGTCGCCGGCATGCAGACCGCCTGGGTCAGGACCGACAACCCGACCTACCTGCGCATGACGAAGTTCTGGGGCAAGCTGCTGCTCGTGAACTTCGCCATCGGCGTGGTCACCGGCATCGTGCAGGAGTTCCAGTTCGGCATGG
>JAEMRF010000221.1 GCA_016463515.1 Solirubrobacteraceae bacterium
GCCACGACCCGGTCGGGGCTGCTCTCCACGCCGCTGCGCGACCGCTTCGGGATCCAGTTCCGCTTGGACCCCTACGGCGCGGACGAGCTCGCAACGATCGTCAAGCGCTCCGCTGGCCTTCTTGGCGTCGAGATCGCCAACAGCGGTGCCTACGCGATCGCCTCGCGTGCGCGCGGCACGCCGCGAGTGGCCAACCGCCTACTCAAGCGCGTACGCGACTGGGCGCAGGTCCGCAGCGACGGCGTCATCGACGACGCCACCGCCGCGACGGCGCTCGAGCACCTCGAGATCGACGGTGAGGGTCTGGACCGACTCGACCGCGAGCTGCTTCGCACGATCTGTGAGCTGTTCGCTGGCGGCCCTGTTGGCTTGTCTACGCTCGCGGCCGCCGTGGGCGAAGAAGCCGACACCATCGAAGACGTCTACGAGCCCTACTTGCTGCAGCGCGGGTTCGTCCAGCGCACGCCCCGTGGCCGTGTCGCGAGCCAGCGGGCGTTCCGCCACCTCGGTCTCACCCCACCCGGCGACGCCGAACTCTTCTAGGGCAGGGACCACGGCTCGGGGTTTGGTCGGCGCGCGGAGGCCGAGACGGAGCCGGGAGCTTCGCGTTGGCCATTCCTGATGCACCGGCCGGTAACACTCGACGAGCGGGTAATCGCCCGGAACTCGGGGCGTTCGGGCTCGTCGGGGGACGTGTCGGGCGGGAGCGACGCTATTCCGTCGACGCAATGGGTACATTCCGCGATCCGTGCCCGCCATCACGTTCATCTGTCCGCACTGCGGCCACCGCTCGGTCCAACGTGACCGTGTGGCTGGGCTGCGCGGCAAAGGACTCACATGTGAACGTTGTGGTGCCGGCATGCTTTTTGAGTTGCTCGATGACTATTACCCGGCACCGGCGGCGGCGATGTTCGTCACCGACCAGACGGGTCGCATGCTCGGGTGTGGGCGGGGCAGCTTCCAGCTGACCGGCCTGCGCGACGAGCGCGCCATCGGCCGCGACGCCCGCGAACTCCTCGGCCTCCAGGCCGACGACGGCACCGACATCATCGGGACCGTTCTGGAATGGGGCGTACGGCAGCTCGGAAAGTCCGCGCGTATCGCCGCGGAGGGCGACCGCCCAGCACGGGTGGTCGTTGACTGCTTCCCCGCATATGACAACGACGGGGGCGCACTGCTCGTCCTCACCCCGTCTGAGTAGGATCGACCGCCGTGACCGAACGCCGCCGGAACCTCTTCATCCTGCTTTTCGTGGCAGGCTTGGCGATCGCGTCTATCGCGATCATCGCCACCAACGACCGCCGCGACGGACTTGATCTCCAAGGCGGGATCGAGCTCGTCTACGAGGCGAGCCCCACGCCGAACGCTCCGGTGCTCACGCCGGAGACGCTCTCGCGCACGATCGACATCATGCGCAAGCGCATCGACCCGACCGGCACGCTGGAGCCTGAGATCCAGACGTCCGGCTCCGATCAGATCTCGATCGCGCTCCCGGGCTACAAGGATCCAGACCAGGCTCAGCGCCTGGTCGGCAAGACCGCTCGCCTGTACTTCTACGACTGGGAGACGAACGTCATCGGTCCCGATGGCGAGCCCGCCCCGGAAGACCCAGAAGTCACTGGCGTCGGCATCGACGGTGCCGGCAATGCAGGCGCCGGCATCCCGCTCTACGACGCGGTCATGCGCGCCTCCAAGCGCGAGCCGGAGACCTTCGAGACGCGTTCTCACGACGGGCTGTTCTACCTCGTCGACGAGAAGAACAAGAAGGTCCTGAACTCCGAAGGCGCCAGCAAAGAGGCTGACCTCTTCTCCGACGACGCCGAAGAAGCCGCCAAGCAGCGCGAGCAGTTCAAGGTCGTGAAGGTCCCGGTAGGCACCGTCGTCCTTCAGGCCGACGTCTCCAACGTACGTTCCGGATCCGACAAGCCCCAGGGCCGCAAGGACAGCTGGTACGTCCTGCGCGACAACGTTGCGCTCCAAGGCTCGGACATCACCGACCCAGCACAGATCTCCGACAACTCGCCAGGGGCCGCAGGCGCGCCCGCGGTGTCGTTCAACTTCACGAGCGACGGCCGCAAGGTCTGGGAAGAGGTCACTCGCGAGATCGCGCAGCGTGGCCAGGAGCAGTCGATCGGCGGCACCGGTGCGCAGCACTTCGCGATCGCGCTCGACAACCAGCTCATCTCGGTCCCGCAGATCGACCCCGTCCAGAACCCGGACGGCATCAGCGGGGCCAACGGCTCGCAGATCTCCGGCGGTTTCACACTCGAGACCGCTCGCGACCTGGCGGACCTGCTCCGCACTGGTGCACTCCCGGTCGAGCTCGAGCTCATTTCACAGTCTGAGGTCTCCGCCACTCTCGGCGAGCAGGCGCTCGACGAGGCCGTCGTGGCCGGTGCAGCGGGCTTCCTCGTGGTCGCGCTCTTCCTGCTGATCTTCTACCGCGTGCTCGGAGTGTTGGCGATCTCGGGCCTCGTCCTGTACTCGCTGTTCTTCTACGCCCTCGTGGTGCTGATCCCGGTCACGCTCACCCTCCCGGGCATCGCCGGCCTGATCCTCACGATCGGTGTGGCCGCCGATGCAAACATCGTCATCTTCGAACGCATCAAGGAAGAGCTGAGGTCGGGCAGGAGTACCCAGGCCGCCATCAGCGCGGGCTACAAACGCGGCCTGACAGCCATCGTCGACGCCAACGTCGTCACCTTCATCGTCGCGTTCATCCTGTTCACGCTCGCCACCGCCAACGTCAAGGCATTCGCCTTCGTGCTCGGCGTCGGCACCCTGGTGTCCTTCTTCACCGCCGTCGTCTACACCCAGGCCGTCCTGGGCGTGCTCGGCCGCTCCAAGGTGATCACCGGCCGTGCCGCGCTCGGGGCCGGGACGGTCAACAAGGCGCCGCGTCGGTTCGACTTCATGGGCCGCTCGAAGATCTTCTTCTCGGGCTCGGGCCTGATCCTCGTGGTCGGCGCACTCTTCATCGGTACGCAGGGCGTGCCGCTCGGCATCGACTTCGAGTCCGGCACCCGGATCACCACCGGCATCGAGCAGCAGGCCTCCGAGGCCGACATGCGAGCCTTCATGGCCGACCAAGGCTTTGCGGACGCCAAGGTGCAGCGGATCTCCAACGAGGAGCTCGGCGCCGAAGCGTTCCAGATCGCGGTCGCCAACCTGCAACCTGAAGAGGTCCTCGAAGTCCGCCGCGCGATGGACTCCGAGTTCGGCGTGGGTGAGAGCTTCTCGAGCACGTCGGTCGGTCCGACCTTCGGCGCGCAGATTGCCAACACCGCGATCATCGCCATCATCGCCTCGCTGCTCGTGATCTCGGGCTACATTGCGCTGCGCTTTGAATGGAAGTACGCGGTTCCGGTCCTCATCGCGATCACACACGACATCCTGATCGTGGCTGGTATCTACGCCGCCCTTGGTGCCGAGGTCACCAGCGCGACCGTCGCCGCCTTGCTGACGATTCTCGGCTATTCGCTCTACGACACGATCATCGTGTTCGACCGAATCCGAGAAAACGTGCCTCGAATGCCGAGAGCCACCTACAGCCAGATCGTCAACCAGTCGATGTCCGAGGTCCTCACGCGTTCGCTCGCAACCTCGTTCTGCACACTGCTCCCGGTCATCACGCTGTACTTCTTCGGCGGCGAGACGCTGAAGGAGTTCGCCCTCGCGCTCATCATCGGCACGCTGTCCGGTGTGTACTCGTCGATCTTCATCGCCGGTCCGGTACTCGTGCACTGGAAGGAGCGCGAGACGGTGTGGAAGCGCCGCGCCAAGGCCGTCGCTGCCGATCACGGTGGCCTGATTCCGTCCTACGCTGACGCACCGAAGCAGGCGCTTGCCGACTCGGCGGGTCCGCGTGGGCCGGTTCGCCTCTCCAGCGATCAACCGGACTCCGTCTCGCCCGAAGAGTTCGAAGCGATGGTCCGCGACCTCGGTATCGAGGACGCAAAGACGGCACGGAGCGCTCGAACGGCCGCGTCCGCAACGGCGACGAAGGCTCCTGAAGAGGAGACCGTGGACCCCAACGACCCCGCATCGGTCCGCCGCGCTGAGGCGCGCCGGCGTAGAGAGCAGCGGCAAACCCGCAAGGATGGTGATTCCTGATGGCGATTCTTGCTTGGGTCATGATGGGCCTGGCGATCTGGCACTTCATGATCTGGCTGCCCGACCGCGTCGTCGGCGGCATCGTCGGCTCGTTTCTCATCGCCGGCGTCGGCGGAGCGCTCGGCGGCTACCTGATCTACGGCTTCGCGATTCCAGGCGAAGCTGACCTCGGGATCGGCGTCGCCCTCGCCGGCATTCCCGGTGCAGTGATCGCGCTCGCCATCGGCTACGCCATCGGCGCAGCGCGCGAGACCGCTGAGTAGCCAGCGCATGGAAGGCGGCGCGCCGCCGTCTTCCGTCTCCGCCGGTCCGTACGGTGAAGGCGTGACCACGGTCGTTCAAGCCCCAGCTCCAGTCGTCGCCGTCGGCGACGCCGAGGGCGAACCGGTCGCGCGTGTCGCCCCGCTCAGCGAGCGTCCGCGCGTCCCAGCCGTCGACCCCGCTCAGGTCGCCGGGCTGCAGTCCACGCTCGGCGTCACGCACGTCACGGCGCAGGCGCTGGTCCGGCGCGGCCTGGGAGAGGCATCCGACGCGCGTCAGTGGCTTGCCGGCCAAGTCGACGGCGTCCCGCCGTTGCCAGGCCTGACCGAAGCGGTCGATCTGGTGCTGCGTCACGTCGAGGCCGGCAGCCGCATCCTGGTCCACGGCGACTACGACGTCGACGGCGTCACCGCCACCGCCATCCTGCTCGACACCCTCGAGCTCCTGGGTGCTCGTGCCAAGTGGCACCTGCCCAAGCGCGGCGTCGATGGCTACGGGCTCACGTCCGCCAGCCTCGAGCGCATCGGGCGCTTGCAGCCGCAGCTCGTCATCACCGTGGACTGCGGCATCACGGCCGTGGTCGAAGCGGCGCTGCTGAAGGACGCGGGCGTCGACGTGCTCATCACCGATCACCACCTGCCCCGCGGCGACAAGACCCTGCCCGACGCGACCATCCTGCACCCGTCGGTCCACGACGGGGAGATCGTGGCGCCAGCCCTGGAGCCATGCGGCGCCGGCGTAGCGGCAGAGCTCGCCTACGCCCTTTTGGAACGCACCGGGAACGGCTCCTCGCCGCTGCGCGACGGGATCAGCGAACTGGCTGCCCTGGGGACCGTCGCGGACTGTGTTCCCCTCAAAGGCGCCAATCGTGCCGTCGTGCGCGACGGTCTCGGTGCGCTGGCCCGGACCCGCCGACCAGGTCTACGCGCCCTGCTGAGGTCGGCGAAGGTGGATCCGTCGCTGCTGGATGGCACCAGCGTGGCCTTCCGG
>JAEMRF010000021.1 GCA_016463515.1 Solirubrobacteraceae bacterium
AGCTCGGCCAGCCGGTGGTGTCGTGCTTGGTCGTGAGGTTGCCGTAGGTCAGGAGGTTTTCGACCAGCGCAGTACTGCCGTCGGTGCCGTGATCCGGGCAGTCCTTCATGGCGACGCTCACGCCGTAGGGGCTCCAGGGCCGTCCGCAGTGGAACTTGCCGCCGATGAAGCGGTAGGCGCTGACGTGGGTGTGGGTGTCGAGAAAGCCGCGCACCGGCGCCGTGGGACTCGCGCCCTTGAACGGCACACCGCTCGCGCCGACCTGGAGCTCGGGGAAGGTGGCACACCCATCCGTGGGGACGAGCTCCCACCGCGCCGAGCCAGACTCACGAACCGTGACTCGGTCGCCCGAGCCGGGACTGAGCGTCCTCCCGTTCATGTGCGACGTGATCCGCACCACCGGCCCGTCTTCGTCGATGACCCAGTCGGCCGGCAGCGCGGGCGTCGTCCGCCATGTGAGCGGGCTGGTGGCCTGCGGCATCTTGCCGCCCTCACCAAAGAGCAGGTAGCGCCCGAGCGCCGTGGCTTGCAGGCGAAATGCTGTCGCCCCCGACCTGCGCTCAACGAGCCCGTACCCACGCGAATCGCGGGCAACGAATCCGCCATCAGCCTGGTCCTGCAGGGCGTAGCACCCACCGACGATCGAGTACGCGGGCTTCAGCTCGGCGGCCGTTGCCGCACCCGAGCCCAGCAGCGGCAAGAACGCGCTGCCGGCGACCACGGCGAGCGACGAGCGGCGCGCACGCAGGCCGCGAACGGTGCGCAGCATGGAGGCCGAACGAGCAACGAGCGAGACAGAAGTGACGGGGGACACGCAAGGCACAATGCCCGGCGAACGCTCACAAGGCAAGACAATCGTCCAGACTCCTACCGTTCTGCTGCCTCAGCGCGGGCGCCCATGGTTGACCATCCAGACGCCTCTCCCGCTCGTTGGAGAAAGCGATTCGCACCGTATTGCGTGTCGTATGCTCGAGAAATGGCGGCCTCGCACACTGCTGCAACCAACACACCAAGCCCACCAGCATGAGTGAGGCCGACCGCCACGGCACGATCCTGCGGGCCGGTTACCGACTCTCGCTGGTCCTCGATCCTGATGGACGGGTGCTCGCGGTTCCCGAGATCGAGCGGATCACGGGTGCGACGGAGGAGACGTTCCTGGGTCGCAGCATCACCGAGATCTCAGCCGAGCGCGGTGGCCCGCATCGCGACCGAGAGTGGCGTCGACGGCTTGCCTTGGCCCGCGACGCCACCGAGACCGTCCACTACGCCGACCCTCCCCCCGGAGCACCCGCGGACAGTCAGGAGCTCACGGTGGACTGCACGCTCACACCAATCCGAGCGGCTGGCGGGACGCTCCAGGCAATCCTCGTCGTCGTCGAGGATCGCACGGCCTTCCTCGACACCCAACACGCGCTTCGCGAGAGCGAGCAGCGCTTTCGCACCCTGGCCGAGTCGCTGCCACAGATGGTGTGGACGGCCGACGCCACCGGTGAGGTCGACTATTTCTCTCCCCGCTGGGAACAGTTCACCGGCCGCACCAGTGACGATCTACTCGGCCGGGGCTACCGCGACCTCATCCACCCCGACGACATCGAGGGGCTCGCCCAAGCTCGCCAGGCCGCGCGATGGGAGCATCCGGTCGGCTTTCGTCTGCGCCGCCACGACGGGGCGTACCGCGCGATGGAGGCACACCTGCAGCCGGTGCTCGCTGCCGACGGCTCCCTCGTGCGGATCGTCGGCGGCACGATCGACATCACCGAACGGCGGATGTCCGAGGAGCGCGAACGTGAGCTGCAAGAGCAGCTGAGGAGCGCCCTCGCGATGACGGGCCTGGGCCGGTTCACGCTCGACTTGCGCGCTGGCGTGCTCGAGGGCGACCAGCGGCTCGAAGAGATCCTCGGGCAGCCCGCAACGGAGCGCCTGACTGATGCCAACCCCGATCGACTGTTCGAGCCCATCCACCCGGAAGATCGTCCGCGGCTGAAGCGCGCGTTTGAGGCCGCGATCAGCGGCGAAGGCACCTTCGCGCAGGAGTACCGCGTGATGCGACCCACGACGGGCGAGCCCGAGGAGCGGTGGGTCGCGGTCGCCGGGCGTGTCGAGTTCGACGTCGATGGCCCCGCACGACTCTTTGGGGTCATCGAGGACACCACCGACCGCCGCCGCGAAGCCGAGCTGCGCCTCCGCACCCAGAAACGCGAGGCGATCGGAACGCTCGCGGGCGGGATCGCGCACGATTTCAACAACGTGATCGGCGCGATCCTGAGCAACGCAGCGTTGGCCCAGCGCGAACTCGACCTAGGCACCTCGCCACGGACGAGCCTGGCCGAGATCGAACGTGGCGCCGGTCGCGCCGCCGACATCGTCCGGCGCATGCTGATGTTCAGCCGGGAAGACACGCCCGAGCGTCGCCGCGTGGACCTCACCGAGGTCACGACCGAGGCGTGCGCGCTCGTGCGCCCCACGCTCCCGGAGAGCGTGGCCCTGCAGCACGCGCCGGGATCCCCCGACCCGGCGTTGGTCCTCGGCGACGCCACACAACTCCATCAGGTCGTCATGAACCTGGTCAGGAACGCGGGTCAAGCACTCGGCCAGGGCGGCGGCACCGTCAGCCTCACGGTGGAAGCGGCACTCGTGGACCGCCCAAGCCTGACGGACGACCGCGCGCCGAGCGGTGCGTGCGTGCGGCTCGAGGTTCGCGACGACGGTCCCGGCATGCCCGAGGAGGTCCGCCGCCGGGCTTTTGACCCGTTCTTCACCACAAAGGCTGCTGGCGAGGGCACCGGACTTGGGCTGGCGGCAGCTCAGACGATCGTGCGCAACCACGGCGGCACCATCGAGATCGACAGCATGGTCGGCGAGTACACGGCGGTCACCGTGCTCCTGCCAGCGGCGGAGGCAGGGCAGCCTGGCCACGCTGGTGACGACCGCGCGCGCCTGCCAGAAACACCTGCAACGGCCACCCCCAAGGCCCCACCACGGGTGATGTTCGTCGACGATGAGCCGGCGCTCGCACAGCTTGCCGAGCGCGCCCTGCCGGCGTTCGGCTGTGGCGTGGCCGTGTTCACCGACCCCGAGGACGCACTCCAGGCGTTCACCAACGCCCCGGACGAGTACGACGCCCTGATCACCGACCTGTCGATGCCCGGCCTGTCGGGCCTCGAACTCAGCGCCCAGTTGCGCGATTGTGCGCCCGCGCTACCGATCGTGCTGACGTCGGGGTTTCTCACGCCAGCCAACGAGCGCCAAGCCAAACGACAAGGCATCGACGCGGTCGTCGCCAAGCCGTGCGCCATCGACGAACTCGCGGCGCTCGTGCTGCGCCTCGTGGCCGCGGGCGCTGCAGCCCGAGCGCCCTCCGCGCGAGAGGTTTAGGCGGCGAGCTGCTCAGGCGGCGCGCCGGCGTCCGACGCAAGGCCCATGAGGCCGGGCGCGGCCTGTGCGACCACCGGTTCGGCGTCGCTCACGATCTCGGTGATCTTCAGGCCGTACACGTCGTCCATGACGAGCACCTCGCCTCGAGCAACGAGCCGGTCGTTGACCCGCAACGCGAGCGTGGCGCCCGCCGTCGTGTCGAGCGGAATGACGGCCCCCGGACCGAGCTCGAGTGCCTCACCGAGCGTCATCGAGGAACGCCCGAGTTCGACGGTCACCGCGACGCGGACGCCGACGAGGCGCTCCAGGTCGGCGACCGGAGCGGCGTGGGTGGCGGTGAGTTCAGGTGAGTCGAGCATGGTGTGGGTGGCGGTTCGGAGTGGAGCGGGCAGGGGTGAATGCGGAGGACGGGTTACTGGACGGCGACGTCGGTGAAGATGAGCTCTTCGACCTTGACGTCGGTGTGGGATTTGATGTGTTCGACGATCTCTTCCTTGAGGAGCTTGCGCTTGCTCTTGGAGATGAGCTCGGTCGCATCGGCGCCGGTCAGGGCGTCGGTCACGATGTCGCGCACCAGTGCCTCTTGCGGGAGGGAGCCGTAGCCGTCCGGCGACTTGGGGG
Source organism: Solirubrobacteraceae bacterium (assembly GCA_016463515.1). Taxonomy (GTDB): domain Bacteria; phylum Actinomycetota; class Thermoleophilia; order Solirubrobacterales; family Solirubrobacteraceae; genus JAGIBJ01. Next base: position 3,997 of record JAEMRF010000021.1, read on the forward strand.
CGCCGTGGCCACCGCCGCTGGCCTCGGCCACCGCCTCGGCGAGGTAGTGGTGCTTGAGGATCAGCCCGACGTTGAGCTTGGCAAAGCGCCCGTCCTTCAGGTTGATCAGGAAGTCCTTGGGCATGATGTAGACCTCGCCGTGCACCTTCGGCTTGGGCGCCGCAGCAGCGGGGGCCTTCGCGAAGAACGTCTTACCTGCGAACAGGCCGACGATGAGGATGACGACGGGGAGGATGAGCTTTGGCTTCATGGGTTCAGAACGGTCAGTGGCCGGAGGACGGGGACTCGGAGGGGGCTTCGGCGGGAGCCGAGCCAGCAGGAGCGGACTCCGAGAAGCGGGTTGCGGAGTCCGATTGCTCCAGGGCGTCGGCCTTGGCGGCGTCAGCGTCGGTTGCGTCGGGAGCAGCTGCCCCCTCGGATTCAGGTGAGGCTGAGGCGGCCGCTGCGCCCCCGGGGGCAGCCTGGCTGCGCGGGAGGAACAGCTCGACGCGGCGGTTGGCCGCGCGCCCTGAGATGGTCGCGTTGGTCGAGATCGGGTCGTAGAAGGCGCGGCCGGTGGCGGTCAGCCGAGCCGGCGACACCTTGGCCGAGGCCAACTGACGGACGACGGCCGCGGCGCGCGCGGTCGACAGCTCCCAGTTGGTCGGGTACTGCCCCGAGACCGGCTGGGAGTCGGTGTGGCCCGAGACCATGATCGCGTGGCGGCCGTCGGCGCGAAGCACGCGTGCCAGGTCGCGGATGAGCGGGACAGCCTGTGGCTTGACCGCCGCCGAACCCGAGTCAAAGAGCAGTCCGTCGGTCTTCAGCCGCACGGTGAGGCCGTCCGGTGAGATCTCGGTCTGGACTTTGTCTGAGATGCCGGCCTTGATCGCTGCGGTGCGCACCATGCGCTCGAGCTGCTCGAGGTCTTCCTGCTCCTCTGCGGCCGATGCTGCCTGCCCCGTGCTCTTGGGAGCGAACGCAGCCTGCAAGGAGGGGCGGGGCGCCTCAGAGGCGGGCATCGGGATGCCTGCCTCGCCACCGGTCTCCTTGATGGCCTCACCACCGCTGAACACCGGGGGACCGTTGAACGCAGAGTTCAGCGACTTGGAGAGCTCGTCGAACTTGCCCTTGTTCACGCTGGAGATGGAGAACATGACGATGAACAGCGCCATGAGCAGCGTGATCATGTCGGCGTAGGTCAGCAGCCAGCGCTCGTCTGGATGCTCCTCGTGCGCATGCTTCTTGTGCTTGCGCGACATGGCTAGGCAGCCTTCTTCTCTTCCACAGCGGAGAGCTTGGGAGCGCCGGGCAGCGTGACGGCTTCGCGCTGCTTGGGCGGCACGTAGGTCAGAAGCTTCTCGGCGACCATCCGGGGGTTGTCGCCCTTTTGAATGGCGAGGATCCCCTGGATCGTCATGTTGCGCATCTGCACTTCCCAGCCGGAGACCTGCTTGAGCCTCGTTGCGACCGGCAGTGCGATCACGTTGGCGAAGCCGACGCCGCAGAGGGTGGCGATGAAGGCCACGGCGATGGATGGCCCGAGGGAGTCCGGATCGGACAGGTTGCCGAGCACGTGCACGAGCGAGATCACGGTGCCGAGCACGCCGATGGTCGGCGAGTAGCCAGAGGCCAGCCGGAACACGTCCTCGGTGAGCTTGTGCCGGACCTGCATCGATTCGATTTCGAGTTCGAGGATCTCTTCGACAGCGTGGGCGTCGGTACCGTCGACCACGAGCTGCAGTCCCTTGCGGGTGAAGTCGTCCGGAACCTCGGGCAGCTGGGCCTCGAGCGCAAGAAGTCCGTCGCGGCGAGCGGTGTCGGCAAAGCCCACGAGCCGCTCGACCTGGCCGCCCAGATCCTGAGGCTCGGAGTTGAAGGCCTTCATGTAGCCCGGGACGATCTGCTTCATGCCTTCCATGCCGAGGGAGGCCATGGTGGCGCCGATGGTGCCGCCGCCGATGATCACGATCGCGGACGGCGCGAAGAGCATCATCGGGGTGACACCCTCCAGGATGCCGCCGATGATGATCAGGACGATGGCGGCAATGACGCCAATGAGAGATCCAGCTTTCATTGCTCCGAACATCGGCGCCGCAGTCGTGAACTTGCGTGCTTGTCCAACAAGCTGGACAGGTGATCCGTTACTCGGTATGCAAGTGGCAGGAGCCCGGAGGCAGGCGCGCCAAACCGGTCCAAAGACCTTTAGTGGCGGGCGTTTTGTGACGAGCCCCCACCGCTGGAGGTGCCACGGGCGAGCAGCGGAGCGCTACTCGGGGTTATTCAGCGTCGGCGGGCTCAGGCCCGTCGGCGGGTGCGTCAACGCGCGCGGGCGCGTCATCGGCGTCTCCAGGCGACGCGTCGTCGCTCGTGCCGGACGACGACGCCCCGCTTGTCGCGGCCGGCTCCAGATCGGCCGGCTCGGCGACGAGTGACGGCGGACTCACCGCAGCCGGGCGACCCGGGATCCCCGTCACGTGGAGCACGAGCGTGCCGTGGTCGCTGACTTCGAGATCGCCGAAGGCCACTCGGGTGCCGTCGGAGACGAGGTCGACGGGCGCGTCGACGGCCTCCTCGAGCTCCAGGACCTCACCGTCTTGCAGGTGCAGCACGCGCGCCAACGGGATGTTGGCGTGCCCCATGCCGATTTCGAGCTTCAGAGGCACCGCGGAGAGTGCGCGGTCGAGCTCGGCGCGCAGGGCGGTCGACGGCGCGGCGGCCGGCTCGTCAGCTCCGGCCGCGGGCGCCGGAGCTGCTGGCTCCTGCGAGACGCCGAGCCGCGCGACCATGATGCCGGGAACGACGACCACCAGCCTGACCTCGTGCTCGTCGGCGTGCAGCGTCACGATGACGGCGTCGGGGATCGGGCCGACCTCGGCGCGGATCGCCGCTTCGTCGTCAGACATCGATACCTGCGTGGCCGAGCAGTCCGGCGGCAGATCGGCCACCGGAGCGATCGCGCTGGCAATCGCCTGGGTGACGGTGGTGGCGGACTCGCGGGCCGCGTCGGCGACGAGATCGGTCCACTTCGGCGGAGGCGGATCGTCGGGCTTGCGGTCTTCTGGAGCGACGGGCGTGGGGCGCGCCGGCACGTCAAACCCCAGGATGGCCGCCATCGCAGCCGGCGCGCCGCCGAGGAGCACGCCGCCGGGGGCAACCAGCGTCCAGCGGGTGGCTGCCATGAGCAGCGGGCGCTCGGCGCCCACGAATGGGTCGGCGCCGCGGGGCAGCGGGGTGATCGCGCCGACCTGGACCTGCTCGGGCAGGGTGGCGCGCGCCGCCTCGGTGGCAGCGGCGGCGATCGGGTCAAACGCCGTCTTCATGCGCTCCGACCTACCCGCACGGCACGGTGGGTGCCGCTGCGCCCGATGTGGCCGAACTGCACTGCGACACCATCGACGATCAATGCGGCGGGAGCAGTGGCGGGGGTCGACAGTGGCACGCGGTCACCAGGGTGCAGTGCGGCGATCTCACCGGCGGTCAGCTCGACGTCGCCCAGGCGGACCTGCACTTCGACGCTGGCCTCCCCCAGCCGCGCCTGCACGGTCCTCGTGGTGGCAGGGTCCTCGCCCGAGCCGCGCGGGGACGGACGCGAGAGCTGCGCTCCGACGGCTGCGAGTGTGGGCTGCGGGAATGCGAGGTGCAGCACGCTCAGCGTGTTGAAGATCTTGACCTCCACGGCAACCAGCACGATGAGGTCGGTCGGGTCGAGCTCAGCCACGAGGTCGAGCTGTGAGCGCACTCCCGTGGCATGCAGCGACGCGCCGGTGGCCTCGCCCCAGAGCCGATCCAGGGAGGAGACCAAGAGGTCGTTCATGCGGCTCAGCAGGGCACGGTCGATCGCCGTGACGGAACGCAGCGGCCGCGCGGGGTCAGGCTCCGTGCCGAGGAGTCGCTCCACAACGAGCGACGCGAGCGTCGGATCGAGGATCAGATACGCGCGCCCACCCGCAGAGGACTCGATCGTCGTGGTGACCGCGTCGTCTGCAGGGATCGGGTGCCCTTCGCGCCACGTGAGCTCGCGGACCCAGAGCGACTTGAACGACAGACTGATCCCCAGATCCGCGGTCGCGCGCGGGCGCACGATCGGCTCCAGGTCGTCGACCAGCCGTCGCAGGCGAGCCTGCTGATCGGGCGGCAACGTGCTCGGCGCCGAGAAGTCGACGGGGCGCAGCCACGGCTGCCGACCTTCGGTCGCGCCAGGATGAAAGATGCGGGTCTCGCTCACGGGAGTTCCACCGGTGGATCGGCATGCACTGGCCGAACCTGTAGAAAGCGCGGCGCCGTGCAGGGCGCTGGTCAGACCGAGCGTAGTCCGGAGGGAGCGTCGCCGGGGGGAGTTCCCGCGGGCGATGGAGGCTCGACCGGCGAGTCGTCCCAGGTTTCTCCACCGCGGGGCTCGACGAGTTTGGGCACGCCAAAGGTTTGGCGGCCGATCTCGGCGCGCCACCGCATGACGGCGTCAATGACGTCCTGCGGTGACTCGGACACGATCAGCCGGTCGCCGGTGACCAGCGTGATGACGGTGTCGGGATTGGCCTCAACGGTGGCGACGAGGTCGCAGTTGAGCACGAGTGAGGCGTCGGCGTGGCCGAGGCGGTGGAGCGAGATCACGAGAGCAAACCGGGTGGAGAGAGCGGGCAGCCGCGCCAGCGCGGCGTCTGGCCTCCTCCCCCACCCGATGCGAGCGGAGCGAAGAGGCCAGGAGCCGCGCGAGCAGCGTGTGCCACTAGCGGATGAGGTTGACCAGGTCCTGGAGCATCTGGTCGGTGGTGGAGATCACGCGCGAGTTGGCCTGGAAGCCGCGCTGCGCCGAGATCATCGTCGTGAACTCAGAGGCCATGTCGACGTTCGACATCTCGAGCACACCAGCGATGGACTGCCCGTACTTGCCACCGGGGGTGCCGTCCATCGGAGCACCGGACTGGGCCGTGGCCTGCCAGCGGTTGTTGGTCACACGCTCCAGGCCAGGCTCGTTGGAGAACTTGGCGAGCGAGAGGTACCCGGCGATCGCCCGGCCGGAGGCGTCGATCGGCGGCAGGGCAGCAGGCTGCGTGTAGCCCGCCGGCGGAATGAAGCTCACGGCGCCGTCGGGGGCGATGGCCACACCGGTGGCGCCTTCGGGGACTTCGATGTAGCAGTCGGCAATGCCGCCGCCACCAGCGGTGTCGGTGTCGACCTTGCCCATCACGTAGAAGCCGTCGGTGGTGACCAGGAAGCCCTTGTCGTTGCGCGAGAAGTTGCCCGAGCGGGTGTAGTTGACGTCGGTGCCGGTCGGGACGCCTGCGGTCGGGTTGCCGGGCGTGGTGGTGCCGTTGCCGACGCGAACCCAGCCCTCGCCCTGGATCGCAACGTCCAAGGTCGAGCCCGTGACCTGGAAGGAGCCTGCGCCCATCAGGTTGCCGATCGAGCCGACGTTGACGCCGAGACCGATCTGCTTGGAGTTGCTGCCACCGTAGCCCGGGCTCGACGCGGCGCCGGTGCCCTGCAGCTGGGTGAGGGAGTCCTGGAACGACGTGCGGCTCGCTTTGTAGCCGATCGTATTGACGTTCGCCAGGTTGTTGGAGGTGACGTCGAGAAGGATCTGGTGAGCCTTGAGACCGCTCTGGGCGGTGAACATCGAACGCATCATCGGGACATCGTGTCCTTTGCTGTGCGGCCTCCCCTGAGGGGTCCGGCCTGGGTTGGTAGAGGAAGAGAAGGCTTTGGTGCAGCGCGCCTCTTACGCGCTGCGCCTTATGTTCTAGATATCGGCCGACTGGTCAGAGGAGTTGACCGTGTCCAGCCGAAACTCGACACATTCGGGCGACGGATTTCGCGAGCAGCGACCAGACGGTCGCTACGCGATCACCGCCGAGTCGATGTTGGTGAAGACGTGCTCTTTCATGTGCTCGCGGCCGACGGCCGTGATCACGGTTCTGGAGGGCACGCCGACGACGAAGGCGTTCTGGTCGATCAGCACGACGGCCGCCCGAGAGCCCTTTGAGGCTGCGCGGTCCACGCCGTTGCCCAGGCGCTGCTGGGTGTCGGCGTCCATGGTGATCCCGCGGCGCTCAATGCGCTGCAGGGCATGACCGGAGAAGGTGACCGGTTGCGAGGTACGTGCCGGCGCTTGCGTGGCGCTCTCGCGCAACACCTGTGCAAACTCGGGCCCGGTTCGCGACTGGTCCCCGACCCGCGAGGTGCGTGGAACGCCTGCGATGCCTGGGGCGCCGGTGGGCCCCGGCGGAATCAGCGCCGGGTTGACGGGAATGCTCATCGCACCTCGATCAGGTTCGCGGGACTGATGTCGTCGACGCCGGCGATCGTGAGCAGCGGGCCTTCGGAGGTGACCTTCACCTTCTCGACCGTGCCGCTGACGTCCACACCCTCGGCGTTCTTGTAGGTCACGTCGTGACCCACGAGCGAGGTGGCGCGCTGCGTGTCGATCACGCTGGTGAGCTTGGTGATCTGCGTCGCCATGTTGTTCATCTGCTCCAGGGAGGAGAACTGAGCGAGCTGCGCGATCTGCGCGGTCGAGTCGGTCGGGTTCATCGGGTCCTGGGTGCGCGCCTGCGCGGCGAGCAGCTTGAGGAACGCGTCCTTGTCCATGGCGGACTGTTGCTCTCTCGTCGTGATCGACGAGGGCTTGTTCATGCCCGACAGATCGATGTTGCCGTTGTTGACGTTGGCAAGTGAAGTCATGGTGGTCGAGATCCGATCGGAGGTCTATGCGCGAAGGTCGACGAGTCGACCCGGGATCAGCGGCTCGGGAGCCGGCTGATCGCCGATTGCGATGTGCAGGGTCTGGTCGGCGCCGTCGCCAGCGCCGCGGTCTTGACGACCAGGTGAGGAGCCAAAGCGGCCCGTGTCGGCGCCCGCAGCCTGGCGGTCGCCACGGCCATGGCCGTGGTCTCCCGCAAAGCCCGTCTCCAGGCGAGCCAGGTCCACACCTTGCTGCTGGAGGGACTCCTTGAGGTCCTGGCCAGCCCGCTGGAGCGCGGCAGCAGCCTCGGGCCGCTCCGCGATCAGGCGGGCCGTCACGCCGTCGGCGCCGAAGATCAGCGTCACCTGAATGCCACCGAGTTGCTCAGGAGCCAGGGCAATGCGAGCCGAGGAATGGCCGCGGGTGCGAGACAGGTGCACGAGCGCCTCGATGGCGGCAGCTTGCTGGCTCGGGCTCCCCGCGGAGACGGTTGGCACGGCCGGAGCGGCCGCCGTGGATACGGCCGGAGCTGAGGCCGGGGCGATCGCGATCGCGCTGGGCTCGACCGGTGCCACCGGTGCCGGCTCCTGGGTCACTGCTTGCGCGGTGGCAGCCTGGGGCGAAGCCACCGCCGCAGCGGCCGAACCAGCCTGCGGCGTGGCCTGCTGGCCTTGCCCGGGCGAACCCTCGCCACCGGTGCTCGCATCGGACTGCGCTTGCGCCGCTGCCTGGATCGCTGCCGCCAGTGGGCTGAGCAGCGTTGGGGCCGGGGCAGCGGTGTCGGCGTCGCTGGTCGGCGCGGCAGCAGCAGCGACGGCTGCGTTGGCCACAGGTTCGGTGGACGCCTGCACCGCGGCGGCGGTATCGGTCGGAGCCACGGCCGGCGCACTGGCGGGCACCACTGGGGCCGGCACTGCACCAGCGCTCGCGGCAGCGGGCTGCGGCGACGCCGGAGTCGGCGTCGGCGTCGGCGCGGCTGCGCCAGCCGGTACCGGACCAGCAGCATGTTGCGCGGTCGCCTTGGCCACGAGCGCCTGCACGGCCTCGGGAAGATCGGCAACCTTGGTCTCGCCGGACTCGACGCTTGCCAGGAGCTCGGCGATGCCGGGCGCAGCAGGATCGACCGGGGCGCCTGCGGCGACAGCGGTTGCTGCAGCCTGCACCTGGGTCGCGACCTGCGCCACGACCGCAGCTTCGGCGGGCAGCGCGGCGTGCGTCGCCGGATCTGGCTGTGCGGCAAGGGCGGCCTGTGCGGCCGCAACGACGGCCGGGAGCGGCGTCGCCGGCACGGCCGGCACCGCCACGAGCACGGACGCCTCAGCCGTTTCGGCGGTGCTTGCCGCCTCGGCGGCGTCGGCCTTGCCCGGCGTATCGGCCTTGGCGGGTTCGTCGACCTTGGCGGGCTTGTCGGCCTCGGCGCTCCGTTCGGAGGTCGCGACCGCCTCGGGCTCGTCAGCCGGCTTGGCTTCGCCGGGCGCGTGCGCCGACGGGCTGAGGGCCGAGCGTGAGTCCGTTGCAGTGGGGCGTTCGTTGCCCCCCTGCGGCGTTTCGGTCTGACCTTCCGCACGTGCGGTCCAGGTCTTGGCAGCGGTGTCGAGTGCGGCGGAGAATCCCGGCGGTGCTCCGGCCGAAGTGGCCGAGGCTTTCCTGGAACTCGCCACCGCCGGAGGACCGGCAGTGAGTGAGTCGATTGGCATCTTGGTTATGTGGTCGGATATCCGAGCGAAGAACTCGACCCATATGCCGCCGAAGTGGACGACGAGCCGATGGAGAGGTTGGACGAGGGGACCGCAGCGGCGGGCATCGTCGCCGGCATTCCGCCGAGCGCGGGCACGGCCGCCGTCGCAGCAGCCGAGTAGGCGTCGCGGTTGGCGAGCACCTTCTCGACGTAGGCCTTCGTTTCGGCATACGGCGGAACGCCGCCGAAACGCGTCACGGCACCGGGGCCAGCGTTGTAGGCGGCCAGCGCCAGACGCGGATCGCCGCCGAACTTGTCGAGCATCTCCTTGAGGTACTTCGCGCCGCCGTCGAGCGCCTGCGCCGGGTCGGTCGAGTCGGTCACGCCGAGGTACTTGGCAGTCGCCGGCATCAGCTGGGTGAGCCCACGGGCGCCAGCGGAGCTGGTGGCGGTCGGGTTGAACCCGGACTCCTGTTTGACGAGGCCGGCGAGCAAGGCCGGATCGATGCCGTGTTTGGCAGCAGCCGCGTTGATCTCGGCCGCGTAGGGCATCCCCGACACGCTGCCGCCGGTGGCGGCAACCGGTACTGCAGTCGCGGGCTGCTGGGCAGCGTCGAGGGCCTGCTGAAAGCCGGCCGCGGGCTGCGGTCCCATCCCGAGCGCCGTCGCCATCTGCTGGATGGCGGCCACGCGCGAGGCGGCCTCTCCAACGGCGACGTTCATGACGCAGTCCGGTGGCGCTTGCGCCCGTGATGCTGGCGCAGGGCGATCTCGTCGGCCTCGACGGCGTCGATCCGCTCGCGGTCGGCGCGATGCTGAGCTGCCTTGGTGTCCTTCAGGCGGTCAAGGGTGGCGCGGCGCTGATGGGCTTCCACGAGCGCGCTGCGACTGAGCACGACCTCGCCCTCGGCCTCCACGAGCTGTTGGCCAGCCGCCAGGCGGTGGCGCTCAAGGCGCTCGCGCCAGCGCTGCTGAGCCGCGAGCTGATCGATGGTGAGCGGCAGGCCGGCGGCGTCGCGAGCGGCAGCGTCGGCTTCGGCCACGAGCCGCTCGGCGGCGCGCAGCTGCTCACGACCCTGAGCGCGCAGCGCCATCGTCTCGGCGAGCTGCTCTTTGGCTTTCTGCTCCGCGCCCTCGCGGATGTCAAGGACGGGCTGCAAGCGGAACTTGAAGTCACGGGCCATCAGTAGTCACCTCCGAGGTCGAAGCTTGGGATCGCCGACTCGCTGGCGGCGCCCATCTCGGTGGGCGGCCAGGTCTCGCCGGGCAGGTTCACGTCATCCATCACCGGTGCCTGCGCCGGCGTGGTGTAGGGCTGGTAGCCGGCATCGCCGTCCACCAGCGAGAGCAGGTGCGCGTCGGCTCCCGGCAGGTCGCTGGGTTCCGTGGCCCGCTGCTTGAGGAAGCCGTCGATGTCGGCTTTCAGTGCGATGGCGCGGTCGACGACAGGGTTTGAGCCGTGCTCGTAGGCGCCGATGGCGATGAGGTCCTTCTGGTCGCGGTACGCGGCCATGAGCTCGCGCACGCGCTGGCCCGCCTCGCGGACCTCTTCCGGGGCGATCTCCCCCACGAGCCGGCTGACGGACTGCAGCACGTCGATCGCCGGGTAGTGCCCTTGGTGTGCGAGATCGCGGGTGAGCACGATGTGGCCGTCGAGGATCGAGCGCACGGCGTCAGCGATCGGCTCGTTCATGTCGTCGCCGTCGACCAGCACGGTGTAGAGGCCGGTGATCGACCCCACGTCGCTCGTGCCCGAGCGCTCCAGCAGGCGCGGCAGCATCGCGAAGACCGACGGCGTGTAGCCGCGGGTCGCCGGCGGCTCGCCGATGGCGAGGCCGACCTCACGCTGGGCCATGGCAAAGCGGGTGACGGAGTCCATCATCAGCATCACGTTCTTGCCCTGATCGCGGAAGTGCTCGGCGATTGCGGTCGCCGTGAGCGCAGCCTTGATGCGCACGAGCGCGGGCTGGTCGCCGGTGGCCACCACCACGACCGAACGCTCGATGGCGTCGCCGAGGTCACGCTCGATGAACTCACGGACCTCTCGGCCACGCTCGCCGACGAGGCAGAGCACGTTCACGTCGGCGGTCGTGGAGCGGGCGATCATGCCCATCAGCGACGACTTGCCCACGCCGGAGCCGGCAAAGATGCCAAGGCGCTGACCCTGCCCGCAGGGCACGAGGGTGTCCAGCGCGCGGACGCCGAGGGTGATGCGGTCTTCGATCCGGCTGCGCGTCATCGCGTTGGGCGGCGCGGCCTCGATCGGACGGCGCTTGGCGATCGGCGGCGCCATGCCGTCCATCGGTTTGCCGAGGCCGTCGACGACGGTCCCGAGCAGCTCATCGCTGCAGGCGACGTCGAGGTGGTGGCCGGTCGGCGTGACGACGTGCCCGGGGGCGATGCCTCGCAGTTCCGCGAGCGGCATGAGCAGGGTGCGGCCGGAGCGGAACCCCACGACTTCAGCGGGCACCGGCGCTTCGTGGCGGCCGGTCTCCAGCTCGCAGAGCTCGCCGATCTCGGCCTCCAGGCCCGTGGCCTCGACGATCAGCCCGATGAGATCCACGACCTTGCCGCGCGGGCGGTGCAGATCAGCGCGTGCGACGTGCTGCGCGGCGAGCTCCAAGCGGTCGATGACCTCCTGAGCCCCAGCAGGCAACGCGGCGGTGGGAGCCTCAGCGGGCAAGGGCTTCACGCACGACGTCGCCAAGCTGCGCCAGACGGGTGTCCAGGCGGGCGTCAACGTCGCCCTTGGGCGTTTGCACGATCACGCTGCCCGGGGTGACCCGGCGCTCGGCCTGCACCTCGAGCGACTCGATGCCGCCGAGCTGCTCGACCAGATCGTGCGACACGCTGCGCATGTGATCCAGGTCATCGGGGTTCACGAGCATGATCACGTGGTCACGCTCGATCAGGCGACGCAGCGCGCCGCGCGCCGTCTTCTCGATGAGTTCGGGTTTGATGTCGAGGGCAGCAGAGACGACCTGCTCAGCCCCCGCGAGCGCGAGAGAGATCGCCGCGGGCTCCACGGCGTCGCACAGCGCGTCGCGCTTGGCCACCATCTCCACCGCTGCGGCTTGGACCGCCGCCAGCGCCGTCGCGAACTGTGCCTGAACCTCAGCTTGAGCCTGAGCCATGCCCTCGGCGTAGCCTTCCTGCACGGCAGCCGCGCGCGCGGCCGCCACGTCGGCGCGCACGTTTGCTGGCGTGAGCGATGAGACCGGCTGCAGCGGCTCGAGGGCGGGGAGCTGGAAGGCGTGGCTCACAGCAGGACCTCCGGTTCGCCGGCCGAGCCGGCCTCTTCTTCGCCGCCGGGCAGTTCGATCGAGCCGGCCTCTTCGAGGGCGCGGATGGCCGCGACGACGACCGTCTGGGCTTCTTCGACGACGGCGCGCTTGACGGGCGCCTGCATCTGCATCTCTTCGCGCAGCGTCTCGCCGGCGCGCTGCGACATGTTCGAGATCACGCGCTCCATGAGCTCGTCGGTCACGCCGCGCAGCGCCATCGTGAGGTCCTTGGCGTCGATATCGCGCAGCACGAGCTGCAGGTCCTTGTCGGACAGCTTGGGCAGGTCCTCGAAGGTGAACATCTTGGCCCGCACGGCCTCTGCCAACTCGGGGTCGACGGACTCCAGGCCACCGAGGACCTGACGCTCGGTTGCCCGGCCGGCCCCCTGCAAGATCTGCGCGAGGATGTCGACGCCTGACGGCGGAGCTTCACCCTTCTCGGTGCGGGTGCCAGCGGCCTTCTCGCGAAGTCCGGTGTCGATGTCGCGCAGCACGCGGGGCTCGACCGGCGTCAGGGTGGCCAGGCGATGGGCGACGTCGGCCTGCAGCCGAGCCTCCATCCCGTCGAGCACGCCGCCGGCCAGTGAGGCCCGCAGGTTGACGACGACCAGGGCAATGGTCTGGGCAGCTTCGCCTTCGAGCAGATCGATGATCTCCTCCGCGGCCATCGACCGCATGAAGTCGAACGGCTTGCGCTCGCCGCCCATGAACTGCGCGATGAGCTCGTCGGCCCGTTCGGCGCCGACGACGCGCTCGAGCACGTCGCGGGTGTAGACGATTCCGCCCTGCGGCGCATCGGCTGGCCCAGTCTCGGCGATCAGGTCGTCGCAGACGGAATCCAGCAGCGCCTGGTCGACGATGCCCATCTTGGCGATCTCTGCAGAGAGCGCCTCAGCCTGCGCCTCGGGAAGGTGTCGCAGGACCTCGGCGGCGTGCTCGGCGCCGAGCGCGACCAGCGCGATGGCGGCCTTGCTCGGTCCACCCGGGGCAGCGGGAAGCTGCGCCTCGCTGGTGGCGAGCGCAGCGCCCATCGCTGGCGAGGGCATCGCAACCACACTCAGCGGCTGCGTCACGAGGGCTGATCCTCAGTCATCCACTGGCGCAGTTGGCGCGCGAGACGCTCTGGATCCTGGGCTGCCACTGCGGCGAGCTGCTCACGCGAGGAGCCGGCTGCCAGCGCGGGCTGACCTTCCTTGCCCTGGCCCTCGCCTGCTTCGAGTGCTGCGACGAGCTCTGAGAGCGGGCGCGGCTGCTCGATCTCGCTGAGCCAGCGCGGCTCAGCCAGGTCGGTGGCTTCGCGGCGGCGCAGCGTGCGGGAGGCGATGAAGAGGAACACGAGGGCAGCAAGGCCTGCCAGGACGTACTTGAGGATGTCCAGCACGCCCGTCGGGGTGATCGGCAGCGGCGACTTGGCCGCCGGCGTGTCGGCGAACTTGAAGCGGGTGGTGGTGATGGCATCGCCACGCTGCGGATCCAGCCCAGCGGCGGAGCTGACCATCTGCTCGATGTCGGCGTTGGCCGGAGCGTTGGGCCCGTCGTTGACGAGCAGCGCGACCTGCAGCTTGTTGACGGCGCCCGGAGCCACCTTCGTCTTGGTGACCGTCTTGCCCACGCCGAAGGTCGTCTTGGTGTTCTCGCGGTCGTAGTTGGAGCCGGCGTTGCCGCCAGCGGCCTGCGCCCCGTCGATGTTGGCGGCGGTCCCTGCGGTCGCTCCGGCAGGCGTGCCACCTTCGAGCGTCTCTGCATCCTTGGACTCTTCGAGCGGCGTGCCCTTGGCGGCGTACTCGAGCTTCTCTTCGCTCTGCTGGTCCATGTTGAGATCGGCAGCGACTTCGACGCGGGCGGCGTTGGGGCCGAGCGTGCGAGCGAGCATGTTGTTGACGTCGTTCTCGACCTGCGCGGCGTACTTGGCCTGCGCGGCGGTCTTGGCTGACGAACCACCGGCCGACTCGCCGTTGGGCCACAGCATCTGGCCGTTGCCGTCGGTGATGGTCACGTTGTCGGCCTTCAGGCCGCTCACGCTGGAGGAGACCAGGCTCGCGATGCCGCGCACGGCGCCGGCATCCAGCGCGTTGCCGCCGCTGAGCAGCACGGCGGCGGTGGCCGGCGTCGATTCGCTGGAGAAGAGTTTGTCTTCGGGAAGGGTGAGCTGGACCTCTGCCCCACCGACCCCGTCGATCGCGCCGACGGTCTGGGCGATCTCGCCCTCGAGCGCGCGCTGGTAGGTGACGCGCTGCTGGAAGTCCGAGGCGCCGAGCTTCTGTTCATCCAGAAGTTCAAAGCCCGGCTTCTCGCCGCCGCCATTACTCACGCCCGCGTTGGAGAGCGCTACCCGCGCCTCGGCGATCTGCGCCTTCTCGACCGCCAGCGACGTGCCGGCGTCACGCAGCTCGTAGGTCACGCCGCGCTCGGCCAGCGCGGTCGTGATCTGGTCGGACTTGCCCGGGTCGATCCCCGACATGACCGTCACGTAGGACGGCGCCGTGGCCAGGCGCAGGAGGAAGAAGAGGACGAGCACGACGCCGAGCGCCGCGGCCCCGAGGCCGATACGCGCGCGGGGCGTGAGCTCTTTGAAGATTGCCTGAGGATTCATGGGCTGCTGGACCTCGACCTAGACCTGGGTCCGCATGAGCTCTTGGATCACTTCGACGCCCTTGTTGCGCATCGTGGTGGCCATCTGCATGGCCAGCTGGGCCTTCTCGACCGCCATGACGACCTCTGCCGGATCGGTCGCCTGACCGGTGGCAAGTGCCTGCGCCTGCGTGGTGGCTTCGGCCTGGGTAGCCGAGAGCGACTGCAGACTGCTGCCGAGCATGCCGGCAAAGCCGCCGGCCGGCGCGCCTTGAGCCGGCGCGACGGAACCGATGCCCCACTCGGGGCCGGTCGTCGCGAACGAGGGATCGATCGGGATCGGGGTCACCGGAGCATCTCGAGGGTCTTTTGGAGCATGGCCTTGGTGGTCTGCATCGCCGTCACGTTGGCCTCGTAGGCGCGTGAGGCGCTGATGAGGTCGGTCATCTCGAGGACCGGGTTCACGTTCGGCATCTCGACGTAGCCCTCGGCGTTTGCGTCCGGGTGGCCCGGGTCGTAGACGCGGCGGTTGGGCATCTTGTCTTCGACGATCGCGGCAACCTGTACGCCACCGATCGTGGTGCCGATGCTGCTCGGGCTGCCGCCACCAGCGCGTGCAGCCGCCGAGGCCGCGTTGCTGAGGGTCTGCGCGAAGCTGGCGTTGCCGCCGGCGGCGCGCAGGGCGACCTCCTTGCGGCGGTATGCGCCGTTCGGGCCGTTCGTGGAGTTCGCGTTCGCGAGGTTCTCGGAGGCGACGTCCATCCGGGTGCGCTCGGCCGACATGCCGGTCGCGCTGATCTGCATGGCGTTGAAGAGGCTCATCGCGGGTTCAGCGCCGTCTTGATGATCTCGCCGCGAGCTTCCTTGACGGCGATCAGTGCCTCGTGCTCGAGACCGTTCTGAGCCATGGCGGCGTTCTCCTTGTCGACGTCGACGCTGCTGCCGTCGAAGCGCAGCGGGGCGGTTGGGTCGCCCTGCGCCATGAAGCGCACGTTCTTGATGGCGTCGGTGCCACCAGACATCGCGCTCTTCAGCGCGGAGTGGAAGTCGACGTCCTGACGCTGGTAGCCGGGAGTGTTGGCGTTCGCCAGGTTGTTGGCGAGCGTCGACTGGCGCAGCGCGGCGCCGGTGATGGCGCGGCCGAGGGCGAGCTGAGTGTTGTCCGAAAGGTTCATGCGGAGGTGTGTCCGAGAGGGGCGCCCCTCCGTGGGACTACACCGCCGCCGATCCATGGCTGCGTCCCTCACTAGTTCGGTGGTTGGATCACCACTCTTGAGGATCAATTTGGTCTGAGCGCGTTTGTGCGGCTCAGAGTTGGCGCCCCAAAACTGTCCCTCGACGGTGCGACCTACGCCCCGGATTCCAGACTCTCCCGCCCTACGGGCCTCCTGCGCTCCTGTTTGCGGTGCGACACGGCCAGCTGGGCCACCGGCACCGATTTCGGGTTTCCTGCCTGCCGTCCAGATTTTCTGGACGGCCTAGGCCGCGCTCCCGGGTTGCACGTGTCGTTCGTGGGCCGGACGGCCGGGGCCACTTGGCCCCGGCCGCTCCGATTCAGGTCACTTCTTGACCGTGAAGGTCCACGAACCCTTCTGTTTGTGCCCATCGGCGGCGGTCATCCGCCAGCTCGCGGTGTACTTCCCCGGCTTCACCGGCGTGGCGAGCGCCGTCTGGTACCGGCGGTCGTTGCGCGGGTCGCGTTTGGTGGCTTTGGAGATCACCGTGCCGCCAGGTCCCTTGACGGTGATCTTGTTGCTGCGCGTGTCGCCCTCGAAGACCATCGCCACGATCGTGATGTTGGTCTTGGCGGTGGACCCAGCCTTCGGACGGACCGACTCCACGCTGGTGTGGGCGGCCGCCAGCGTCGGACGCCCAGGGCCTTGGGGCAAGGCGAGGGCGGTGACCGCCAGCACAGCGACGATCGCCACAGCGGCGGTCGGGCGCCGGAGCACGGGCCGATGTGCGCGGAGGCTCATCGCGTGAGCGTGGTCTTGACGGCCGCGGCCGCCGAGGGAACCACTTCGACGGTGAGCGGCAGGGATCCCTTGGCCTTGGCCAGCTTCTTGGCCGCGGTCTTCGTCGCGATGAGCTTCAGCGTCAGGCTGCCGTCGGCGCCGATGGTCGGCTTGGCCGTCGCAACGGTCACCGACTTCAGGCCATGCTGCTTGGCCAGCTTGGCGGTGAGCTTGGCCGTGATCACGACCGGCGTGCCCGGGGCACCGGTCACCTTCACCTCGAGGCCAGATGCGGCGATCGTGGCGGGAGACTTGTCGGCCTGCGTGACGACCACGGCGAGCGGCGCCTTCGCCGCCGCGAGCTGCGCCTTGAGGGCGGCAACTTCGGACGCGCCGCTCGCGGCGGCAGCTGCGGCAGCCTTGGCGTCGGCCTCAGCCTTGTCCTTGGCGGCGGTGAGATCGGTGACCTGCTTCTTCAACGGGTCAGCCACCTTGGCGATCTCGCCGGAGGCAAGGGCCGAGCCCTCGGTCACGGTGGCGTCGGCAGGCGTGTAGGCGCCGCCGAGTGCCGTGCAAGCGGCCGCGGGGTCAGCGACGGTGGCCAGGTTCACGCCCGTGCGGGACTGCACGACCTCGATCCACTTGGCGACCTTCTCCTCGTCATCCAGGCCCGCAGCCGTCTTCTGCCACGGCACGTAGTTGTAGAACGGGTCAGCGTCCTGCCACGCCAGCACGGCGGCCTCGTTGAGAGCGGCGAGGTTGCGGCAGGTGGCGTGGGGCTGTGCGCCCGTCGACGTGGCGAGCCAGGTCGACTTGGGCTGCTGGCCGCGCCACGGGTTGGGGAGCACCTTGAAGTTCAGCATGCCCTGGTCGGTTGCGCCGTTGGTTTCGCGCAGCACGCGCAGGTAACCATGCTGCGCGACGACGTACTGCACCGGCCCGGCGCTGAGGACCGGTGGCGTGC
>JAEMRF010000222.1 GCA_016463515.1 Solirubrobacteraceae bacterium
CCGCAGAGCACGACGGCCGCCAGTCGCCAAGGCGCGTCATTGGACCGAAGCGTCAGCCTGCACCGGTCCTGTCTACGCGGCGGTCGCGGCCGACTCGGCCGCGATGACCGTGAACGGACCGTCGAGCGTGACGGCCACCCGGTCGCCAGGCAACCAGGCGGGGTGGCCCAGCCGGCGGGCGTGCACATGAACACCGCTGGCGAGCTCCAGCCGCAGGAGCTGATCGTGGCCGAAGAACTCGCGCTCCAGCACGGTCGCCTGGGTGGTGCCCGGCTCATGGCCTTCGCGGCGGACCCGCAGCGACTCGGGGCGCAGCAGTACCTCGACGGCGCTGGCTCCGGCCAAGTCGTCGGGGGCCGGGAGGCGACCGAACGGGGTCTCGACCGCACCGCCCTCGATGCGCCCAGGCAGGACGTTCACGTCGCCAAGGAAGCGCGCGATCCAGCCGTTGGCGGGCTCGAGGTAGACCTGCTCGGGCGAGCCGGACTGCTCGATGCAGCCGTCATGCATCACGGCGAGGTGGTCGGCCATGGAGAGGGCTTCGTCTTGGTCGTGCGTGACGATCAGCGCGCTGACCTGCGCTTCGCGCAAGAGGCGCCGCACTTCACCTCGTAGCTCGCTGCGCAGGCTGGCATCCAGGTTGGAGAACGGCTCATCGAGCAGGATCAGCGCCGGCTCGATCGCGAGCGCGCGAGCAAGCGCGACACGCTGCTGCTGGCCACCGGAGAGCTCGTGCGGTTGGCGCTCGCCGAGGCCGCCGAGGCCCACGAAGTCGAGGAGTTCGTCGACGCGGCGAGCGTCCGGCCTGCGGCCCAGGGCGTAACCCACGTTCTTGGCGACGCTGAGGTGCGGGAAGAGCGCGAAGTCTTGGAACACCATCCCGATGCGGCGCTTCTCGGGGGCGATGTTGATGCCCTGCGCCGCGTCGGCCACGACGCGGCCAGCGATCTCGATCCGCCCGGCGTCGGGCCGCTCGAACCCGGCAAAGAGCCGCAGCATCGTCGTCTTGCCGCAGCCGCTGGGGCCGAGCAGCGCTGCGATCTCGCCGGGGCGCACCGCGAAATCGACGCCGCCGACGGCGTTCACGTCGCCGAAGGCCTTCGCCAAACCGGTGCAGGCGACGGCGTCGGGCAGGTTGTCGACCGCCGGGCAGTCCGCTCCGATGGGCACGCGGACGGTCACTTGGGCTCCCGCCCGATCAGCATGAACAGCGGTGGCGCGCTGATCAGGAGGAGCACCAGCGCAGGGATCGCTGCCGGCTCGAACGCCGAGGCGTTGGAGGTCTGCCAGATGCGCGTCGACAGCGTTTCGAATCCGGTGGGGGCAAGCAAGATGATGGTCGGGAGCTCTTTGATCGCCGTGAGGAAGATCAATGCGCCACCAGCCAGTGTGCCACCCCAGGCCAGTGGGGCGGTCACCGTGCGCCACACGGCGACCGGTCCGCGGCCCGCCGAGCGGCCCGCTTCCTCGACCGATTCGGGGATCTGCAGCAGCGACGTGCGGATCGGGCCAAGCGCGACCGGCAGGAAGTGCACGACCAGCGCAAAGATCACGATCCCGAGCGTTTGGTAGGCCCAGGGCGCCAGGCGCGTGCCGACGAAGACGAGGGAGAGCGCCACCACGATGCCAGGGAGTACGTAGCCGCTGGACGCAACGACTTCGGTGATCCGCGAGGACCGCCCACGACGGCGCGCCGCCACCATCGAGATCGGGAGCGCGACCACGAGCGCAGCCACCGCTGCAAGGCCCGCGGTGAGCAGCGACCCGCCCGCCGCCTTGGCCGTACGAGCCCAGTCCGGGTCGCCGGCGATCGACCGCGCCGACCACACCAGCAGCATCGCGACGGGAATGACGAGCGCGATCGTCACGACCGCCCCGCAGAACAGCAGCGCCGGGGCCTTCCAGCGCCCGAGCGCGACGCGCTGCGGCGGCCGCGGGCTGCCGGGAGCTTTGCGAGCGGCGCTGCGACGGTCGCGCACGCGCCCTTCGGCCGTGGCCAGCAGCAGGCTCACGATCACCAGGAGCCCAGCCAGGGCGGCCGCGCCGGAGCGGTCGAAGCTGGCCCGGTAGGACTGGTAGATCACGCGCGTGAACGAGTCGAAGCGCAGGATCGACACGGCGCCGAAATCCGAGAGCGCGTAGAGGGCCGCGAGCAGCGCGCCGGCGCCGATGGCGGGCGTGAGCTGCGGCAGCATCACGCCGGTGAAGACCTGCAGCGGGCTGCGTCCCATCCCGCGGGCGGCCTCTTCAAGCGATGGATCCAGTCGGCGCATCGCCGCGCGCACGGGCAGCAGCACGAGGGGATACGTGAAGAGCGTGAGGACCAGCCATGCGCCACCAAACCCGTAGATCCACTCGGTCTGCAGCAGCACGCCGCCAGGCCCGAGCGCACTGACGAACAGGTAGGCGCCGATGTAGCTGGGCACCACGAACGGAAGGACCGTCAGGGCCGTCCACAGGCGTCGGCCGGGCAGGTCCGTGCGGGTCGTCAGCCAGGCCAGACTCACGGCGAGCACCGAAGCACTCACCGAGACCGAGATCGCCAGCAGGAACGACCGGATTGCGAGCTCGGCGGTGCGCGGGCGCCAGATGGCTTCCCAGGCCGCCGCGGGATCGCTGGCGATCGTCCACGCCAGGTACACGAGCGGCACGGCCATGAAGGCCGCGCAGATCGCCGCTACAACCGCCAACGGCGCGGGCGCACGAAACGTGCGCCCGCGCCGCGGACTCGCAACGGATTGCGGGATCGTGCTCAGAGCACGCCCGACTTCTCAATCAGCTCCAGCGTGCCGGCGAGATCGTCGAGATCTGCCAGGTCCACGTCGGGCTGCTCGATGGAGTCGATGGCCGGGATGCCAGCGGGTGCGGCGGTGTCGCCAGCGAGCGGGTACTCAAACGTCTCGTCGACGAAGAACTTCTGCTGCTCGTCGGCGAGCAGGAAGGTGAGCAAGCTGGCGGCAGCTTCCTGCTGCTCGGAGCTCTTCAGCACGCCGCCGCCGGCCACGTTCACCAGGGCGCCGGTGTCGCCACCGGGGAAGAAGTGCAGCTTGACCGGGTAGTCGTCGCCCTCGCTGGAGGCGGCGTCAAGCACGTAGTAGTGGTTGATCAGGCCCGCCTGGATCTCGCCGTTGGCGATCGCGTCACGCACGAGGCCGTTCTTCTCGTAGGCCTTGGCGCCGTTGGCGTCCATGTCCTTGAGCCACTGCTCAGCCACGTCGTCGCCTTCGACCTTGCGCAGCGCGGTCACGAACGCCTGGAAGCTGGCGTTGGTCGGCGCCCAGCCGATCTTGCCCTTCCACTCGGGCCCCGTGAGATCAAGGACGGAGGCCGGCAGGTCGGCTTCCTTCAGCTCACGCGAGTCGTAGGCGAGCACGCGTGCGCGGCCGGAGGTGCCGACCCACGTGTCGTTGGCGGAGCGGAACTCCTGCGCGACCGGGTCGAGTGCCGCGGCGGGCAGCTTGGCGAGCAGGCCGTCCTTGTCGAGGGCGCCGAGGGCGCCGGCGTCCTGACCGAAGAACACGTCGGCGGGCGAGTTCTCGCCCTCCTCGCGGATGGTCGCGGCCAGCTCGGCGGTGTCGCCGTAGCGCACGGAGAGCTTGGTGCCGGTCTCGGTCTCAAAGCGCTCGAAGAGCGGTGCGACGAGCTCTTCGTCGCGGCCGGAGTAGACCGTGAGCTCGGCCGCTTCGGAGCCAGTCGTGCCGGACGCGGGCGACGACTCGTCGTCGTCGCCGCAGGCGGCGAGCCCGAACGAGAGGGCCGCGGCCGCAGAGAGGGCCAAGGATCGGGTGAGGCGTTTCATCGTGTGCAAGGACTCCGGTGGGTGGAGGGCCCGCGGGGCGGCGGGGGCAAATAGTAGGTTCGCCTACCCTAACTAATCTCCGACTCAAATGGTCGGACATAGAGCCTGGGTGCAACCGGCTCCTGCCCGAGCGCACCCGGTCACCCCTCAACTTACCCCGGCAGCACGACCGTCGGAACGGTGGAATGCCGCAGAATCTCCGCGGCCCGGGACCCGAGGAACACCCCACCGAGGCCTCCGCGCGGGCGAGACCCCACGATCAGCAGATCGCCGGCTTCCCAAGGCACGTCCTCCATGGCGCCTTCCCAGTCGATGCCATCGCCGAAGACCTTGTCGATCCACATCGTCGGCAGCTGCAGGTCGGCCAGACCCCTGATCGCACGGTCGACGATCTCGATCATCTGCTCGTGCCACTGGGCCGAGAGCTCGGAGCCATAGGCCAGGCCACCCATCGGCGACGCGCCCGACGGCTGGCGGACCCAGAAGGTCACTGTGCGCAGCATCCCGTCGATCCGGTGGGCCAGCTCGGCGCCGAACTGCAGGCCCACGCGGCTGGCGTCATCGGCGCCGAATGCGACGTTGAGCCGCCGGACCGGGTGCGCCGGATCGCCGCCGCTGTAGCCCTGTGGCGCGAAGTGCACCGGCACGGAGGCGCTGGTGAGGATCGCGTGTGCGGTGTCGCCGAGGTTGACCGCTCCGGGGCGACCGCCTGCGGCCGACCCGAGCACGAGGTGCCGTGAGCCTTCCTGCGCCACGACCTCGAGCAGTCCCGCGCGAACGGACCGCGCGATCACGGGGAACTGGTCCAGGAGCGCGTCGCCCAGAATCTCGCGCGCCTCGACCATGGCGTCGGCGGCCAGCTGCGCCGCGAACGCTTCGTCGGTCATGCCGATCCGCAGCGGCGACGGCACACCCGGGGCCACGACCGTGACCGATGCCGCGATGACCGACTCCTCGAGGGCCTCGGCCAGTTCGGCCGCCAGCCGCAGTGCCGCGGTGTTGCGCTGCCCGGGCCGCAGCCCGACGACGATCGCCACGGGCCGCCCGCTACCCGCGACTCGCGCGGCGCACGCGGCGCTGGTTGCGTGCGCGGCGGGCGCCAGCGGGCGTGGCTTTGGTCTCCAGGAACTTCAGCGCTTGCACGTAGAGCAGGCTCGCAGGCCGTGGCGCGATCTCCGCGAGGCGCAGCGCGGCCAGGAACTCCTCGGGACCGTCGAAGTCGGGCACGCGTACTCGCACGGAGCCGAGGCCCTGGGCCACGTGCGCGTCGGAGCCGGCACCGGCGGTGATGCGGTACTTGTGGGCGAAGCGGCGGGCCTCGTCGTTGAACGTGCCGACGGCCACGCGCGGGTTGAAGATCTCGATGGCGTCGATGTCGTCGAGCACGTCGAGCAGGTGCTCGTAGTCGGGCACCGAGTGCATGCGGTCAAACGGGTGCGGCACGTAGACCACGCCGCCCTGGCGCTTGATCTCGGCGATGGTCTCCTGCAGCGTGAGGCCGCG
>JAEMRF010000223.1 GCA_016463515.1 Solirubrobacteraceae bacterium
GATGCGCTGCGCGGTGCCATCGGCTCGCCGCTGGCTCACGCCCCCGAGCCAGAGTCGGCGCTCGTCGGCCGCCAGATGGATCGCGCCATCACCGACCTGGCCGAGCACCACCTCGGCGCGCGGCTGCGCTCGCTTCGGATCGAGGGGTAGAGGCCCCAGACCTATTCGAGATCGATGCCGATGTCGTTCGAAACGTCCGAAACGAAGCTCGGCGTGTAGGTCAGCACGTCCGTGAAGCCGAGGTGGGCACCGGTCGGGTTGATGTCGGAATCCAGGAAGTCGCTTGTGCCCGCGTCCTTTGGCGAGAAGGCCGCGCGGAGCGGGAGCACCGCGCGAATGCGGTAGCTCGTGGCTCCGGGCGCCGTGAGGGTGTACTCGCCAGTGGCTGACGAGACGGCATCGTCGATGACCTGCGTCTTTGCCGAGTTCCAGAGCTGCACAATCACGCCACTGAGGCCGGGCTCGCCCGGATCTTGAATCCCGTCGGCGTCGTTGTCGTCCCACACACGGTTGCCGAGCAAGATCGGCCGAACGAACCCGGCGTCGAGCGTGCTGATCGTGCTCGCCCCGACGAGGAAAGGCGCGGTGAAGTACTGGTTCGGACCGCTCTGCTCGATGTCGGAATCGACGGTGTCGTCGGACCCCGCGTCCTTCGGAGAGGCGATGTACCCCGCGGGGCGCACGAACTCCAGTCGGTAGTTCACGCCGCGAGGCGCCTGCAGGGCGTAGACACCGACCGACGACGTGACGGTCGAGGCGATGATCTGGCTGCGGCTCTCGTTCCAGAGGTTGACCGTCACGCCGGGGAGCGGCGTTTCCGAGGCGCTCTCGTAGATCCCGTTGCCATTGGCATCGAAGAAGGTGAAGTTCCCGAGTTGGCTGGAGCCCGGGTCTGAGATCCCCACATCCAGGTCGGTGATCGGGCCGCTTGGAGTGAAGAAGTCGGAGAAGCTGGTCGAGGCGCCTGTCTGGAACACGTCGGAGTCCAGGTCGCTCGCTCCGATGTTCTTCGGCGAGAACACTCGCCCGGCCGGAAGGACGACCCGCAAGCGGTAGGTCGTGCCTGGCGCGGCTAGGAGGGTGAAGGAGCCATCCGTAGCCGATGTCGTTTCGGCAACCAGCGGGCCGCTTGCCGACCGCAGCTCAACGCGCACGCCGGCGAGCCCCGGCTCACCCGTCTCCTGACGTCCGTCGCGATCGGTGTCGGACCACACGAAGTTGCCGACGGCGACCGACGTCGGTGGCGTTGGCGTGGTGGGTGGCACGGGATCGGGCGCCGGCGGGGTCGTCGGAACGAGCAGCTCGGGCAACGCTGGAGCGGCGGGCGCCGCAGGCGGAGCGGCTCCGGTCAAGGGAGTCGGCGCGCTGGCTGCTGCGCGCAGGCCCGCATCGACCCGCTTGGAGCGGCCGCCCACGCGAAGGGTCAGCGCAGCGCTGCGGCCCGAGGTCAAGACGTCGGAGTCGAGCCGGTCGCTTCCCTTGTTGGGTTGCGTATACGCCGAGAAGCCGGTCGGCAGGTTCACGAGGACCTGGTAGGTGCCGCCCTTCTGGACGGTGTACTTGTAGGCGCCCTTCTTGCTGGTCGCCACCGTCTTGGCCGTCCGAAAGCGCGAACCGGCCTTGCGAGAGATCACCACGCGTGCCCCGGCCACCGTTGCTTCGCCCGCGTCGCGGACGCCGTCACCGTCGCCGTCGGCCCAGACCACGCCCGAGATGGTGGTCTTCGCCTTCTTTGGCGCAGCCGTGGCCGCGTTCGCGCAGATGCCCGAGGCGATCACGGCGGTGCTGATGGCGAAGGCGAGAGAGCGCGCCGCGATCGGGCGGTGGGGACTGACCATGGTGCTGCGCAGTTTGCCCGGATGCGTGTCGCATGCCAAGGATCTGGCAGGTATTTCGGAAAACGCTGGTATCTCGGCTCTCGGGCTGGGCTACTGCTGCGAAGCCGGCGTGCATCGATTGGTGCTGCGGCGCAGCGCTCTGCGCTGCCTTTGCGCAGAACCTGCGCCGAATCCGTCCGCGGTGCCCACTCCGCGGCGGCGGACCGCTACCGTCCGCGACGGTGCCGCTTCACGTTCCGACCGGATTCCACGATCGCCAGCGCGCCCGCGAGGATGCCGCGCTGTCTGACCTCGCGTGCAAGTCCTACCCGGCGGTGCGCGAGCGGCCCGAGCCTGAAGCTCCCAATCGCACGCCGCTGCAGCGCGACCGCGACCGGATCGTGCACAGCAAGGCCTTCCGTCGGCTCAAACAGAAGACCCAGGTCTTCGTTGCGCCCACCGGGGACCACTTCCGCACCCGCCTCACCCACACGCTCGAGGTCACGGGCATCGCGCGGACCGTCGCCCGCGCGCTGGGACTCAACGAGGACCTGGTCGAAGCGATCGGGGTCGGGCACGATCTCGGGCACCCGCCGTTTGGGCATATCGGTGAGGACGTGCTGGATCGCTGGGTGACGGCCCGCGGCGGCGACGGCTTCCGGCACTGGGAGCACTCGGTGCGGATCGTCGAGCGGCTCGAGCGCGGCGGGCAGGGCCTGAACCTGTGCCGCAGCGTGGTCGACGGCATCGCGACCCACAGCGGCCGGGCGCCCGCGCCGCTCACCTTGGAAGGCGCGATCGTGCGGGTCGTGGATCGCATCGCCTACCTCTCCCACGACGTCGACGACGCGATCCGCGCTGGCGTGCTTGATGAGCGCGAGCTTCCTGCGGACGTCGTCGACACGCTCGGCAAGGCCGGCACCGACCGCATCGACACCCTCGTCGATGACCTCGTGGCCACCTCGGCGCAGCGCGGCGCGATCGAGCAGGGCGCCGAGGCGGGGGAGGCCATGGATGCGCTGCGGCGGTTCATGTTCGACGCCGTCTACCTCGGCGACACCGCGCGCCAGGAGCACTCCCGCATCGAGGCGGTGTTGCGTGGACTGCTCGATCACTACGAAGCCAACGTCGATCAACTCCCACCGCCGTGGCCCGCACAGACCACGCAGGAGGAACGGATCGTCGATTGGGTCGCCGGGATGACCGACGGGTTTGCGGTGCGCACGTTCGTCGGACTCACCGTCCCGCGGGCCTTTGACACCTTCTGATCCCACGGCCGCGCTGCGCGAGGCGGTCGCGCGCAGGTTCGGTTGCACAAGCCTGCCCCAGCTGGCTCATCGACCTGCGGTCTGGCGGCCGCCGGTAACGTAGGTCTGCCGATGCCCCGCTACACCCCTGAGTCCAAAGAGCGCGTTCGCGACGCCGTGGACATGGTCGACCTGGTGCAGACGCGGACCGAACTCAAGCGGTCTGGCTCAGCGAGCTACATGGGGCGCTGCTGCTTCCACGAGGAGCGCTCGCCGTCGATGAGCGTCGACGCCGATCGCAAGCTCTACCACTGCTTCGGCTGCCAGGCTGGTGGTGACTGCTTCAACTTCGTGCAGGAGACCGAAGGCACCGACTTCACGGGCGCCATCGAGTTCCTGGCTGGGCGCTACGGCGTGCAGCTGGAGATCGTTGACGACGACCCGCGCGCCGCCGCGCGCCGCAAGCGCGAGCAGCAGCTGCTGGCGCTCGTCGAGCGTGCCGCCGGGTTCTACGAACGGATGCTGTGGACGGCCCCAGAGGGCGAAGCCGCGCGCAACTACCTCCTCGGCCGGGGCCTGACCGAAGCCGCGCTGAAGACCTACCGCGTGGGATTCGCGCCAGACGCCTGGGACCGCCTGGTGACGGCATCGTCGAAGGCTGGAGTGGATCCCAAGATGCTGATCGACGCGGGCCTCGCGCTGCCAAAGAAGGGTGGTCGCGGACTGCCGAATGACCGCTTCCGCGGCCGGATCACCTTCCCGCTCTGCGATGCGCGTGGCCAGGTCCGCGGGTTTGGCGCTCGCGCGATGACGGCGGAGCAGCAGCCCAAGTACCTCAACACCTCCGAGAACGAGCTCTTTCACAAGGGCCGCCAGCTGTTCGGTCTGCACCTGGCTCGCTCGGCGGCAGCGAAGTCGGGCGTGGTGGTGCTGGTCGAGGGCTACACCGACGTGATCGCGCTGCGGCAGGTCGGCGTTGAACATGCGGTCGCGCTGATGGGGACCGCGATGACGCCGGAGCAAGTAGCGGAGCTCGCGCGCCTCGCGCCGCTGCTGGTGCTCGCGCTCGACCCCGATGGCGCTGGCGAGGCAGCGATGGAGAAGGCTGCGGGCCTGGCGCGAGGATCGCGCCTCGAGCTACGCGTCGCCGAGCTCCCGGAGGGTCGCGACCCAGCGGAACTCGTGCAGGACGGCCGTGGCGACGAGCTCGCGGCCGCCCTTGCGGCCCCGATGCACTTCTCGCGGTTCCGGGTCGAACGGATCCTCAAGCATGCCGACCTCTCGTCGGCGGAGAAGCGCGATGAGGCGCTTGCGAAGATCGCGCCGATCATCGGCGAGCTTGGGGAGGGAGCGCTTCGCGAAGAACTCGTCGAGCGCACCGCCGATCGCCTGCAGCTTGGCCCTGGCATCGTTGACCGCGTGGTGCGCGCCGCGCCGCCAGCGCCGCGCCCGCCGGGCGCCGATCAGGGGTTTGCTGCCCGAGGACCCGCGGGTGCAGGCCGACCAGGGCCCGGCCGGCCCGGTGGTGGCTTCCCGCAACCGTCGCACGGCGGCCCGCCGTTTGACGAGGACCCGCAGTTCGGCGGTCCGCCAGAGGACTTCTACCCGCCGGACCAGCCCGCTCGTGGCGGGCAGGCACCCGGACCCGTCCGCCATGCGCCGCGCAAGCTGGATCCGTTCGACGAGCAGGAGCGCATGCTGCTGGCGATGATGGTGTCGCTCGGCAAGCCGGGCCGCGAGCAGCTTGCGACCCTCGACCTGGCTGACCTGCGCGTGCCCCACGTGCGGGCCGTGGCCCAATGGCTGCAGGCCGGCGGTGACGAAGGCGGTCAGCTTCCAGCCGACGACGACCTCTCGGTCGTCGCTCGCGACGTGCTCCTGCGCGCCGACACCCTCGAGGTACGCCCAGCCCTGCTCGAGGTCGAGCTGGCGCAGCTGGCCCTTCGTCGCCTGGAGCGCCAGGTGGGGGAGGCCCGGCGCCGCGGCGAGCCCGTCGACGACCTCCTGCGCTCCGCCGGCGACATCCGCGAGCGTCTGGATGCCGCCATGGCACAGGCGATGGACCTCTGACGAACGCGCCCAGGTGACGCCCGGCACCGACGAGTCAACGTCTCGCCGCGCATGCCGATACTATGGGCGCCCCGCTTGCCGCGGGACCTCAGTGGGGGGTAGCTCAATGGCAGAGCATTCGACTGTTAATCGAAGGGTTGCGGGTTCGAGTCCCGCCCTCCCAG
>JAEMRF010000022.1 GCA_016463515.1 Solirubrobacteraceae bacterium
GGGGCGGGTCGGGGACATCGCCGCCAAGGGGCCGAACAGCCGCAAGCCCATGGCCTTCCGCGCGGGGCCGCCGAGCAAACCGCTGTCGGCGCTGCTCGCCCAGTCGCCGCTCCTGCACGCGTGCGCGCCGTTCGCGCAGCGCAACGTCGCGGCGCAGCCGTTCCTCGCGAAGCCGAGCCCGGCGGCGCGGCCCGCACCGCGCGCGGCGATCAACAAGGAGCTGCTCAAGCCGGTCGGCAACCAGACGTTCCCGACCACCGCGATCGTCACGAAGGACCCGAACGACCTGCGCTTCACCATCCCGGTCGCCGGCACGTACTCGGTGGCGGTCGGGGCGTACGACGAGTCGGGCCTCGGTGCGATCCAGCGCACCGACGGGCTGAAGATCTTCGACGCGGAGGGCGACTGCGTGAACGTCAGCGGGGAGCCGCTCACGCTCGGCGGGCGCAAGCTCGGGTTCGGCGGCCAGTGCATGAGCTTCGGCGAGAAGCGCACCCGCTTTCGCACCACGCAGGAGATCAGCCTCAACGGAGTCGGGCTGCGGCCCAAGGGCGGCGGGGTGCTGCGCGTCGACACGGTCGCGCGGACGCTCCGCGTCACCCGCGGGGAGGACTCCGACGCGGCCGGTGACGTCGAGGTCGTGGTCGACGGGGACGTGGTCGCGCAGATCAGCGACTTCACCCCGGCGCGGGCGGTGGACTTCGTGCAGGGTCAGCTGCATCCGACCGTGATCGCCGGTGCGCAGTACCGGGGATCGCCGGTCGCGCGGCCCTCGGCGCCGGGCCCGGATCCCGACAACTTCCTCGTCACCTTCGGCAGCGCGGGGATGTCGACGACGCGCTTCTACACCGTGCTCCCGGGCGAGTTCAGCCGCTCGGGCGAGGCGACGTCGCCGACCTCCGAGGTCCGCCGCCGGGGCCGCGAGGAACCGCGCAGCAACGAGCTCACCACGAACCGGTTTGCGGACATCGCGAGCAAGCGGGCGCGCGAGAAGCAGGCCCGTGCCCGGGCCGCGGCCGACGCGAACGCGAGCACGCTCGACCTCTCGGGCACGAACCTCGGCCCGGTCTCGATCGACAAGGGCAAGCTGAGCTTCGACCCCGAGCGCGGCTACTGGGAGGGCGACCTCGAGGTCACGCTGAACGTCGCCAGCCCGGTGACCGGCCTGAGCATGCACCTGGTCATCGACGACGGCGAGCTGAAGGAGGCGTCGGGGAAGGCCAAGACGCTGATCCCGCTCTTCGCCGGCGTGACGCTCGACGAGCTGCGGTTCTCCATCGTCAGCGACCCGCTCACGGTCAGCGGCGGGGCGAGCGCGTCGATCATCAAGGTGCTGCGCGGCGACCTCGACATGACGATCCGCACCGGCCCGGTCTTCTTCCGGCTGACGGGCCGGATCAGCCTGTTCGGCGAGTTGGAGCTTGGCAGCGCATACGTGCAGTACGACGAGGCAAACGCCGAGTCGCTGACGTTCGGCGGCCGCCTCGGGCTCGACTTCGGGCCGGTCTCGATCGGCGCGGGCGTCGACGGCGGCGTGTCGTTCAAGACGGGCGACTTCTTCGTCGAGGGCAACGGCAAGGCGTGCCTGTTCATCTGCCTCGGGGTCAAGGCGCTGATCTCGAGCAAGGCGCTGGCGGCGTGCGGCTCGATCGACCTGCTGCTCGTCGAGATCTCGGCGGGCTTTGCCTACCGCTTTGGCGACGGGCTGGAGGTCTTCCTCGGTTGCGACCTCGCCCCCTACCGGCCGGCGGTCTTCCGGGTGCGCGGCGGCGTGACGGCCGACGCGGCACAGGCCGGCGCGGGCGGGTTGCGGGTTCCGGCGGGCGCGGAGCAGGCGGCGTTCCGCTTCCGCGGAAACGCGGGAATGGCCGGCGCGCCGAAGTTGACGCTGACCGCCCCGGACGGTCGGACGTTCTCCACCGGCGAGCTGCCCGGCGACTACGCGTTCACCCCGCGGGGCGCCGGGCTCGGCCGCGGAGTCACGACTCCCACTGCGGTGATCGACGAGGACCCGGTCAGCAAGCTCACCACAATCCTCGTCGCCAAACCGCCGGCCGGGGAGTGGCGCGTGACGCTCGCGCCCGGTCAGCCGCCGCTCGCGGGTGCGGAGATCGCGCTCGGCGAGCGCGTCGAGGACAAGGAGCTGCAGGCCCAGGTGCGCGACGCGGATCTCGAGGGCGACACGGTGAAGATCGGGTCGACGGCGATCACCGCGTCGGCGAGCAAGGCGTCGACGGCGGCGACGAAGCTCGCGCGGCTGCAGGTCGCGGCGCTGCGCCAGCAGCCGCGCATCGAGCGCTCGCGCTTCCGCGGCGTCGTGTTGGAGGTGCCCGACGGGCTGTCCGGCGAGCTGGTGCTGGCGGACGTCACGCCCGCGTCGACGGCGATCGTCCGCACGCTCGACCTGGAGACCTACGGCGGCAATAAGGTCCCGATCGCGTTCCGCCCGACGGCCGATCCGGGCACGCACGAGCTGCGCGCGCTGCTCACCCACAGCGATGGGACGCCGCGCCAGTCGATCGTCGTCGACACGTTCGCCGGCCCGCCGATGCCCGTGCCGACGGCCCCGAACGTGACGCTCTCGCGGAGCGCGGGCGGGACGGTCGTCGTCGACGTGCGGCCGGGAAGCGCCGGCCCGGTACGCGACGCAGCGAGCTCGTTCGACCTCGTGGTGCAGGCGCCGTCGGGCCGACGCATCGAGCGGCTGGTGGACCGGTCGAACTCCCGCCGGCTGCCCGACGGCGCGTTCCGCGTGACGCTCGGCTCGTTCTCGGCATCAGACTTCCGCGGGATGCGGACGTGGGGGCGGATGATCTACGCGGGGAAGACGGGCGCGATCGCTTCGGCGCGAGCGGCGCGGCGCTGACCCCGGTCGGGTAGATCTCACGCGCGTTCGGGAGCGGACCACTGCCATGCGCCTACGGTCCGCGCATGTCCGTCACGAGCCCATCCGCCACGCCCGTCCACCCGTCCTCTCCCGACTTCGCGTCGCTGCTGGCCCGCATCGCCGAAGGCACCGAGGAGCGCGAACGCACGCAGACCCGCCCACACGAGGTCATCGACTGGCTGCGCGACGCCGGGTTCGGCCGGCTGCGCATCCCGGTGGAGCAGGGCGGCGCGGGGCTCTCGGTGCAGGAGCTGTTCGCCGCGCTCATCGCGCTCGCCGAGGCGGACTCCAACGTGGCGCACATCCTGCGCGTGCACTTCGCGTTCGTCGAGCACCAGCTCGTCAACCCGGACGCGTCGTCACGCGCGCGGTGGCTGGACCTCGTCAACAGCGGCGCGATCATCGGCAACGCGCAGAGCGAGCAGAACGACAAGGCGGTCGCCGGGCGGGGCCTGGAGACGCGGGCCGAGCGGGACCCGGACGGCGTCGGCTATCGGTTGACGGGCGTGAAGTACTACTCGACGGGCTCGCTGTACGCCGACTACATCTGGGTCTTCGCGGCGGCGCCGGACGACCGCCTGGCGGGGATCGTGATCCCGGCCGACCGCGAGGGCGTGGAGCTCGTCGACGACTGGGACGGCTTTGGCCAGCGCCTGACGGGCACGGGCACGACGCGGTTCACTGACGTGTACGTCGCGCCGGATGAGTTCCAGGACTGGGGCCCGGCCGGGGACCCGCTGCCCCCGACGGTGATGGGCGCGTTCCTCCAGCTCTTCCTGCAGGCGGTGACGGCGGGCGTGCTGCGCGCGGTTCGCCGGGACGCGGCTGCGCTGGTGCGCCGGCGCGTTCGCTCGTTCGGGCACGCTTCCGCGGAAGCGCCGGCGGAGGATCCGCAGGTGCTGCAGGTGGTGGGGGAGATTGCGGCCGACGCGTTCGCGGCGGAGGCGATCGTGCTGGCGGCGGCTGCTCGTATCGACGCTGCGCTGGAGACGGTGGTGGATGGGTTCCCGTCACCTGACGGGGCGTACGAGGCGCAGGTAGCGGCAGCGCAGGCGAAGGTGGCGATCGACCGGTTCTCGTATGCGACGGCGGCGCGGCTGTTCGATGCGGGTGGGGCGAGTGCGACGCAGGCGGCGTGGCAGCTGGATCGGCACTGGCGGAATGTGCGGACGGTGTCGACGCATAATCCGACGTTCCTCAAGGCGACGGCGGTGGGGAAGTGGTTTCTTGGGGGTGAGGCGCCGCCGCAGAATGGGTTCTACTGAGGCTCTCGGAGTACCGACCAGGGCCGGCGCAACGAGTGCGTGGCCCGCCCATCGTCGACGTGTGCATGTACAACTGGCGCACTGTGAGCAAACGTGATCCCATTGCGGTGGAGGCTGGCCTCCAGTTCGGGCCGACTGCCAGCGGCAAGTTGTACCTGTCGGTGTACACCCACAGGGGCCGCGTTCCTGGGAAGAGCTGCTGGCAGGTCTCACCCCCTGAGGAATTCGACATCTTTGCGATGTCAGACGATCAGGATTGGTCGGACGCCGATGGGCACTACTGGGGGGCCAGGGACAGCGATGGCTCGCCGCTCGGGACCCAAGGAGAACGACTCGCCAAGTTCCCGTTCACCCGGGGCGCGACCAGCCCGTGGCACGGTTATCCAGTCACGCCCGCTAGCGGTAGGCCGAGCGAGGCACCTCCTGACAGCTTGGTTGAAGAGCTGGTTGCCAACGGACAACTCTCGCGGACCTTCGCTCGGAAGATCCAGACGAGGCGCGCATGAAGTCCATTCGTCTCTTTCTCCCAGGGGAATTCGACGACGCCCAGCTGTATATGGGGCATCTGCTGCTGTTCACAGCCGACCGCGATGTTCGGGCTGTCGAACTTGAGCCGCTGACCTCTCGGCTCGAGACGCGCTACTCGGAATGGAGGGGCCTCCTTACCCTGGCGTTCGCGCGCAACGATTGGCTTGGCAGCGGCGCGATGACGGCAATCGGCAGGAACGCGCTCGTAGCCGAGGCACTGAATATGGGCTTCGAACGTATGGCTGGCAAAGTGCTTGAGCTCGACGACGCAGACTTCGAAGCCCTCCATTTGGAGGGCTTCCGGCAGGAAGCAAGTGCGATCCTCGATTCAGTGCTGTATGGCGCACGGATGTATCTCGGAACCACCGAAGGTCTCTACCACTACGACATCGACTGGGACGCGCTCACGGTGAGCTCTGACGCCAAGAGGACCGACGCGCGGTGCGTGCGAGCCACAGCGGAGTA
Organism: Solirubrobacteraceae bacterium; assembly: GCA_016463515.1. Classification (GTDB taxonomy): domain Bacteria; phylum Actinomycetota; class Thermoleophilia; order Solirubrobacterales; family Solirubrobacteraceae; genus JAGIBJ01. Next base: position 5,146 of record JAEMRF010000022.1, read on the forward strand.
CGGAGCCATCAACGCATCTTGCGAGGCCGACGGGCTGCTCACTGGCTACGACGAATTCGGGTGGCGGGACCGCAACGAGCGGGAAGATCTCGTGGAAACGGCGTCGTACTCCGTGAGATCCGCGTTCCTCGGCACCGACCTCGTGAACTACGAAACGCCTGTGGAGCCGGAGTTGCTCCGGGCGTCTGTGGCTGACGTGGAACTAGACGGGCAAGAGCTGCGTCAGGCGAAGCGCAAGGTGGTGACTGGCTTCAGCCGACCAGAAGCTGATGCTCGCGGCGTGGTGACCCAACTTGAGGAGCAACGTTCAGTTCCCAAGGACGATGTTCAGTTTGTTTGGAACTCGTCGCGGGCGTTCTTCCTAAACACGTTCTCGCACGGCTTTTTCACTGCGACGCGGACTTCGACTAACGCGAGCGGCATTACATTTCGCAGGCATGGCCGCGCGCACGGCCGCGTCGTCGCCGTTCACCCGTTCCCAAAGGGGTGGGTGGTCGAAACGGACTTCCGACTCTACGTTCTTAGCTCCGGCAAGCTCATCGAACTCCTTGACAGGGAGCCGATGTCCGTTCGGACCTTCGAGGGCTCGAAACGTTACAGGCGCCTAGTCGCTGCCACGGTCGAGAGCGGCGTGTATCTCATTAGCGCTGTTGCGGACTTCTAGATGATCGCGCCGTCGTTCGAGGGTGCGACGACTTCTCGCTCTTCGCGTAGGCGCCCGTCTGCGACGGTGGCGGAGGTCGCGGCCGTGCTCCTCGACCCCGCGAAGCGATCTCGAAGGACGAGGCGGGGGCCGCACGCCGACGGCACGGGAGCTTGTCTTCGAGGGTAGCTCGCTGGGGCAGGGATGGCCCGACCCGAGCCTGCGAAGGACAACTCCGTGGTTAGGCGAGTTGCAGGATGGGTGGCTCGCGGCTCGAATCGGTCCGACGATGGAGCAAGCGCTGAAGCGTCCGGGCTCTCTGGCGGCGATCGTCGCCCTGGTGGGCGGCATAGGCTTCCTTCTGACCGGGTGGCTCGCCTCCCTGGACCATTTCATCATCGACTGGCGGCCGTTCCGCAGTGAACAGGGGCTGCTTTTTCTGGGCTCATTCGCGCAGTTGGTTGTTGCGGTCGCGGTGTGGTTCCAGATTCGGTCCGCAGATGCCCAGATCGCTGAGGAGAGGAACCGTGCCGACCAAGCGCGTGAGGCACGCGAGGCTGACCTCGCCCGAGTCTCGATGGAGAGACGGTCAGACCTCCGACGTCTTCATCGAGAGCGCCAAGCCGAAGCGCTCATTGAACTCGTGGGTTCCGCCTCGAACGCATGCAGTCTGTACCGGTCAGCTTTGAGGCCGCTTCGGATCGTTGTCGGTACCGCGGGTGATTCCACCGCGCTAGAGAACGCACGGGCCGAGATGGCCCTCGCTGACATGTCAAGGCAGGCTGCGCATGCCGCTCGCTTTCGCGTCCGAGCGCTATGCGGCGACGGTCAGGAGTATCAGGCGGCGCAGGCGTTAGTCGGCGTGCTCGACGGCCAGCATTCAGGTGGGGATGCGGTGGTCCGATGGGGGCTTAACCCTCGTCGAGGGAACGTCGCCCCTGACCCGAGGCGGGTCCTGGCTGACCTCACCGACGAGCGCGAGGCTTGTCTGTCTCTCGCATCTGGCCTGCTCACATTCGACTGACTCGACTCGAGCGAAGCTCCGGACTCCCCGCCTCGCCCCCAGGGCGATCGATGATGCGGTGCCGTCGCAAGACGACGGGCGCGCCCTCGAGGTTGCCACAGGGCGGCGGGAGACACGTAGAGTCCGGGGAGATGAAGCTGGTCCTAAGTCCTGCCCATGCTGGCGTCGCACCGTTGCATGCGACAGCGCGTGTAGTCGCGGCTCTTGAGTCTGCGGCTGTCGAGTCGGCGAGACGCAAGCACGGTGGTGACCGCGGTTCGCTAGTGCGACTGGCTCGCGACAGCGCACGCCACGCTTGACCCCCGCCAGCGGCACATCTAGGCCGGCTCGGAGTGTTGGTGTTCCAACGAAAGAGACCGAGCTCACCCGAGCGGTTGAGGAGCGCTTCTCCACTCTCTTGAGTCCTGGCTCAGGGCGGAGCGTGTTTGTAATTCGGGAGGCGTCATTTCCGAATGGTCGACCCGACTTGGTGCTGGTTGTTGCCTCGGCAACGGCGATCGACGGCCTCGTAAGAGGGGGCTTGCGCCTCGAGAACTTCACCGAGGCCAGAGTGCTCTCTGCCCTCGTGACTGGCATCGGGCAGTCGGGGCACAGCAGAGATCACTCGCGTGCGGTTGAAAGGCGATTGTGGTCACGCGGCTGGACCTTGAAGCGGGCTGAGCGAGCTGAAGGGATAGTTCGAGACTCGCTGCTAGTGGAGGCGAAGGTACGTGAGTGGCGACGTGGTATCTCGCAGCTCGCTCGCAACCGGCGATACGTCAGTCGTGCGGCGCTGCTCTTGCCGCCGGAGGCGGGGCGACTAGTGCCGCGTTCGGCCCTCGACCGCCCCTCCCTGGGTCTCCTGACGTGGCACTCCGACCGCCGTGTCCTGAGTTGGGACGCGTCCCCGACACGACATCCTCCCGAGTCGAGCGGCCAGCTCTGGCTCGCGGAGCTTGCCGCACGAGTGAGGGAGACAACCTGAAGCGCTAGACGCGCTCCAGTTCCCGCGCTACGGCGACCGCCTCGGAGAAGCCCTGCAGTCTTGTTGTGTAGGCCGCGGGCAGCAGAACTCCCTCCGGCTCGAGACCCGCGCTGAGGCGGAGGGCTCCGTCAATGAGGGACTGCATCGTGTCGAGACGCGTCGCCGTAGAACGCTCGGACATCAAGTGTCGCGAAAGGGACCCCATCTCCCGCATGTGCTGATCCCACGAGTCCGGCAGAGACCAGCCAGTCGGATTTTCTGCAAGGCGAGTCCGGACGGGCTGGGACGGGAATACGCTGGCTGCAAGAGGAGTCCGAACTATGAGATCCGCCTCTCCATCTGCGCGGAGCGCAGCCATCAGCGGCCCTGAAGTAACCCTGGGGCTGGCAGCGCGACCGCCAGTTGAGGGTTGCCATTTCGTTTCCGAGAAGCGTCGGAGGGAGTAGTACCAACCGGTTCCGTGTCCGCTTGCTCCGAATGCTGCTCCGAGCAGGCCTTCGAAGTCGCTGTATCCGAGGATCACTTCATAGCCGTTGAGCTCTGTCAACGAGTAGATCAGTCTCAGGAGCGTGACAAGGCGAGCCGGGTCCCACGGAGCCTGGTAGGAGCTCGATCCCCGGTTTACGACGATGTAGAAGCCCGCTACATCGAGTGTGGTGGCGACATCGAGCCAGTCCGTCGCATCGTGCCAGTTCGAGAGGGCTCCTTCGTCGATGACGAGAGAGGCCAGAACGGGCCGGTCAGCTGCAGCTAGCGTCGCTCGAGCTAGCTGGAGCGACAGGGGTGTCCATACATCTCGAAAGTCGCGCTGGAGACATGTGGGGGCAACAACGCGCGGGATATCGAGTTCTCGGTTGGTGGCGACGACCTTCTCAGCAACGTTCACAACCTCTGCTGGCGACGCAGACCAATGGAGATCGCTAAAGGCAAGCCCGTTGTCCTCATGGCAACGAGCCGTTCCGCCAGGGATGGAGTAGACGAAGGTCTGTGGGTCAAGCAGGGCGTCGAGCCTCCCGAGCACGGATCGTGTCTCGCTTAGAGAACGCCGGCCCTCATCTCCTGGGCTCAGCACTACGCCAGCTGCGAGCGCCGAATCTCGGATGTCGCTGATCTTGGTTCCCTTGCCGTAACCGTGTTGGATCCACAGGCCACTCATTCGAACGCCTCCCGAGCCGCTTGCAGGGCGAGCGCCGGTGTCCTGAAGCGCCTGTTGGGTTCAGGCTGGAGAAGGCGTCGCAAGAGTTTTCGTACTCCGTCTGGCGTCCCGGCGGCCTCGAAGGCCTGTTCGTCAATCTCGCCGTTGGCAAGGCGGTTGAGGTAGGCCGAGGGGTCGTCTGGACGGTACGGGTGACTCCCGGTCGCCGCAATGAAAAGGACCACACCGACCTGAAAGAGGTCTGTTCGGTGGTCGATCTCTGCCATCCGCCGGATCTCGAACTGTTCAGGGGCGGCGAATGCCGGTGTCTTCGGGGAAGCCCCCAGTGGCTCCGTCACGGGGGTGAGGTCAGCGAAGTAGGCGATGCCGAGATCCAGCAGAACCGACCGGCCCTCGCTCCGTGCGATGTTCTCCGGCTTGATGTCGCGGTGGACGATGCCCTTGCTCCATAGCGTTTCGACGGCTTCAAGTAGGTCCTCGGCGAGCGCTCGGAGAAAAGCCAACTCGCACGGCCCATCCAAGTACTCATCGAGGGTGCCGTCTGCATAGAACGGCTCGAGGTAGTACACGTGGCGTTGGGAAGCGATCGGTCGCACCGACGGACCGTCGAGGACTGGAACGATTCGCTCGCTATCGACGTCCTTCATGGCGTTGATCTCTCGATCGAGACGTACGGGGAGGGCTGCGTTGCCCTCTTCGAGGGGCGCCTTCACGATCTTGAGCACCCGATCCCCGTCGGGTTGGTCGACCCGGTACGCGACCTTGAAGGTTCCGGCGCCGAGAAACGGGAAGGCGACGTCTAGCTCCGAGAAGGCGTTGCGGACGTCCTCATCTAGAAATGGATTGTCACCCACTGACTACTGACCCTCTCACATCCCCGACCTAGAGGAAGCTAGCGCCTCTTCCCGCCACTCAGTGTCTCGGCGAATGCCGCATCGGCGCCAGGCACTCCGAAGGAGGCTGCCCACACGTCACTCAGCTCGCGGCGCAACATCTGAACCATGCGCTCCGCGGACTCATCGATGACCCCATGCTGACCGCCAGAATGCTCGTAGCGCTGCCTCTGCAGGTCTTCGTCCATCAAGGCACTCAGACGGCTCAGCGCCTCGTGGGCCTCGAGGGCTGCTTGGACCTCGGACGCGAACGACCGACGATTCGTCTCGGCGAGTCCGGCGATGTAGCTCACGAGTCGGGGTGGGAGTCGCAGGGTGACGCGAGCGCCCTTGCCCCCGGACGCTCGGAGGTCCTCGATGGACAGGTCGAAGTCCTGTTCTGGACCCGCGTCGTTATCGCCGAGGATCTGAAAGAGCGGGTTCTGAATGGGCATGGCCTGATGATAGCAGACATATGACGTCATTTGGCAGACAATTGTGCACCAAGCTGTTTCTCCTACCCACCCGGGTACACCTCCCGACTAACTCCACAAAGTCAGTCGACAATACCTAGATTGCTCCCTCCGGCCCCCAACCCGGGCCGCTCACCTCCCCAACCCGCCCGACCTTCCCGGAACCCGGAGCAACACCCATGGCCGCCCGCCTGCGCTTCAACGCATTCACCATGAACTGCGTCTCCCACATCCATCACGGACAGTGGCGGCGCCCTGACACCCGTCAGCTCGACTACCTCGACCTCGACACCTGGGTCGATCTCGCCAAGACTCTCGAGCGGGGCAAGTTCGACGCGATCTTCCTCGCCGACGTCATCGGCACCTACGACGTCTACGGCGGCAACCGCGACGTCGCCGTCGAGGAGGGCCTGCAGACCCCGGTCAACGACCCGAGCCTCCTCATCCCGGCGCTCGCGTACGCCACCAAGGACATCGGCTTCGCGTTCACGCAGTCGATCCTCCAGGAGCACCCCTTCAACTACGCCAGAAGGCTCTCCACCCTCGACCACATCACCAACGGGCGCGTGGGCTGGAACGTCGTTACGAGCTACCTCGAGGACACCGGGCGCAACCTCGGCTACGGCGGGCTGCCGCCCCACGACGAGCGCTACGAGCGCGCCGACGAGTACCTCGACGTCATCTACAAGCTGCTCGAAGCCAGCTGGGACGACGACGCCGTCATCAAGGACACCGAGAACGGCATCTACGCCGACCCGGCCAAGATCCACAACATCGACCACGTCGGCAAGTACTTCGATGTCGTCGGGCCCCACGTCTCCGAGCCCAGCCCGCAGCGCACGCCGATCCTCTTCCAGGCCGGCGCGTCCACCCGGGGTCGCGCGTTCGCCGCCAAGCACGCCGAGGCGATCTTCATCGCCGGGCGCAATCCGCAGGGCGCGAAGGCGCACGTCGACGAGGTCAAGCAGAACGCCGCCCAGTACGGCCGCAACCCCGACGACATTCTCTTCTACCAGGGGCTCTCCTTCGTCGTGGGCGGCACCGAGGAGGAGGCCCAGCGCAAGAAGGCGGAGATCGACGAGTACGCCTCCACCCGCGGGTACGCCGCGCACTTCGCCGGCGGCATCGGCATCGACGTGTCGCAGTTCGACCTCGACGAGCCCGTCGGCAACATCGAGACGAACAAGGTCCAGGGCATCGTCAAGGGCCTCGTCGAGGCCGCGCCCGACAAGACGTGGACCTTCGGCGAGCTCGTCCGCTGGGCGACCGACACGCAGATCGTCGGCACGCCCGAGCAGATCGCCGACGAGCTCCAGCTGTGGGCCGACGCCGGCGTCGACGGCGTGAACGTCATGTACCACGTCACGCCCGGGTCCTTCGAGGACTTCGTCGACGGCGTCATCCCCGTCCTGCAGGACCGCGGCCTCGCCCAGCGCGAGTACGCCCCCGGAACGCTCAGGGAAAAGCTCACCGACGGGGCTTCCGGGCCCCGCCTGAACGACCGCCATCCCGCCGCCGGGCGCCGTCGCGCGCCCCAGCCGGCCTAGCGCGCTACCTCCCCAACCCACCAGAAAGAACCATGCGTACCCCGAAGACCCTCCTGCCCCTGCTCGCCCTCGTCGCCGGCCTCGCGCTCGCGGCCTGCGGCGGCAGCGATTCGAGCGGCGGCAACGCTGACGAGTTCGCCGACGCCAAGCCCGTCAACGGCGGCACCATCAGCTACGGCCACGAGCAGGAGCCGCCGTGCCTCATCGGCGGGTGGGTCCAGCAGGCGTACATCATGCGGCAGTTCTCCGACAGCCTGGTCAGCCAGGTCGAGGAGGGCGAGATCGTGCCGTGGCTCGCCACCGACTGGAAGGTCTCCGAGGACCAGAAGACGTGGACGTTCACGCTGAAGGACGGCGTGAAGTTCACCGACGGCACCCCGTTCAACGCGGAGGCCGTGAAGACGAACTTCGAGACGTGGCTGAACCCGAAGTCGCTGAACCCCACCGTCGACGCGTACATCGGCGAGTACTACAAGTCGAGCAAGGCGATCGACGACACGACGTTCGAGCTCACGCTCACCAAGCCCTACTCGCCGCTGCTCTCCGCGCTGTCGCAGGGCTACTTCGGCATCCTCAGCCCGAAGCAGCTCGCGAAGGGGCCGGAGGCCAACTGCGAGCAGCCGATCGGCACCGGTCCCTTCATCGTGAAGAAGTGGAACCGCGGCAAGAACATCGAGTTCGTCAAGAACCCGGACTACAACTCCGCGCCGAAGAACGCCAAGCACCAGGGACCCGCCTACGTCGACGGCATCACCTGGAAGTTCCTCGGTGACCAGACGCTGCGCTACGGGTCGCTGACCAGCGGCGAGTCGAACGTCATCTACAACGTCCCGACGGTCAACTGGAAGGACGCCAAGGGCAAGTTCCAGGTGCAGCAGTACATCACCCCGGGGCGCCCCGTCACGTTCAGCCTGAACACCCAGCAGGGGGTCTTCACCGACAAGAAGGTGCGCCAGGCGTTCGGCTACGCGGCCGACCGCAAGGCCGCCGTGGAGAGCGCGTTCAACGACGTCATCCCGTACAACGGCAACGGCTCGCTGAGCCAGAGCACGCCCGACTACGACGAGTCGCTCGCCGACGCGTACCCGTACGACATCGCGAAGGCCAACCAGCTCCTCGACGAGGCCGGCTGGACGGAGAAGAACGCCGACGGCGTGCGCACGAAGGGCGGCAAGACGCTCACGGCGAAGGTCGTCTACCCGGCGGGCAGCGTCGTCAGCGCCGAGGGCGTGACGCTGCTGCAGAACGTGCAGGAGCAGGCCAAGGAGGCCGGGTTCGACATCAAGCTCGTGCCGTCGTCCCCGTCGGAGACCTTCGGCGGGAAGTACGCCACGCCGGACAGCTACGACGCGATCACGTGGTACTGGACGAGCCCCACCGCGGGCGTGCTGTACATCGTCTGGCGCCAGAACCTGAAGGACCGGCCCAACGGCAACAACGCGTCCTTCTACAACAACCCGAAGCTCGAAGACACGATCGAGGCGGCGAACTCCACGCAGGACGAGGCCGAGCAGCAGAAGCTGTACGCCGAAGCCCAGCAGCTGATCAACGAGGAAGCCGCGGCGATCGGGATCTACACGCAGACGACGTCGCTGGCCAGCCAGCCCGAGCTGCGTGACGTGTGGATCGAGAACTCGCAGGGCGAGCCGGTGTTCCACGACGCGTTCTTCGCCAAGAAGCAGCCGTGAAGACCGTCGCCCTGAAAGTCCTCGGCGCGATCGCGGTCCTCTGGGCGGCGGCCACCTTCACGTTCTTCGTGCAGGCGGCCCTGCCCGGGGACCGGGCGACCCTGATCCTCAACCAGGACTCGGGGCAGATCATCAAGCGCAGCGACGCCGAGCTCGCGCCGGTCAACGAGAAGTTCGGCTTCGACGACCCGATCTACGCGCAGTACGTCAACTACGTCGCGGGGCTCGCACAGGGCGACCTCGGGACGTCGTACCGGCTGAAGGCGCCGGTCACGGAGATCATCAGCGAGCAGATCTGGCCGACGATCTTCCTGACGATCGCCGCGCTAGTCGCCGCCTGGATCAAGGCGCTGGCGCTCACGTTGCTGACGGCCAAGCGCGGGCGGATCCCGTCCGCGCTGGGCTCGGGCTACGAGACGTTCACCGCCGCGCTGCCGCACTACTGGCTCGGCGTGATCCTGCTCGTCGTCTTCGCCATCGAGCTGCAGCTGTTCCCGGTGGAGGGCGGGTCGAGCCTCATCGGGCTCGTGCTGCCGGCGCTCACGCTGGGGATCCCGCTCGCCGGGTTCCTCGGGCAGGTCACGCGCGACGAGTTCGAGAAGGTGCTCGACCAGCCGTTCGTGACGAGCGCCCGGGCGCGCGGGATGGGTGACTTCGGGGTCCGGTGGCGTCATGCGCTGCGCCACGCGGTGCTGCCCGCCATCACGCTGTCGGGCTGGGCGATCGGCGCGCTGTTCAGCGGCGCGGTGATCGCGGAGATCATCTTCGCGCGGCAGGGGATCGGGAACATCCTCGTGACCGCGGCGAACATGCGGGACATCCCGCTGGTGTCGGGCATCGTGATGCTCGTCGCGCTGATCTACGTGGTGGCGAACCTGCTCGTCGACCTCGCCTACCGGGTCGTCGACCCGCGGATCGAGGTGTCGTCATGAGCGGCGTGCTGCTCGCGCTTCCCCGGGTGCAGGTGCGCTTCCGCCCGGGGCTCGCGCTCTCCATCGCGCTCGTCGCGTTCTTCGTGATCGCGGCGATCGCGCCGTCGCTGCTGACGACCCAGGACCCGCTGAAAATCAACCTCGGCGACGCGCTGCAGCCGCCGTCGGCCGCGCACATCTTCGGCACCGACCAGTCGGGCCGCGACCTGTACGCGCGGGTGGTCTACGGCGCGCGTGAGTCGCTGTTCATCGGCCTGGCGGCAACGGCGCTGTCGATGTCGATTGCCTTCGTCCTCGGCGTGTCCGCCGCGCTGGGCAACAAGCTCACCGACGGCGCGATCAACCGCTTCATCGAGCTGCTGTTCGCCTTCCCGGTGCTGCTGCTCAGCCTGCTGTTCGTCACGGTGTTCGGGGCGGGGCTGACGACGCTGATCATCGCGGTCGGCGTCGGCACCGCGCCGGGCTACGCGCGGATGATCCGCGGGCAGGTGCTCGCGGTGAAGGGCTCGGGCTACGTGGAGGCCGCGGGCGCGCTCGGGCACTCCTACCCGAAGGTCATCCGCCGGCACATCCTGCCCAACGCGATGCGCCCGCTCGTGGTGCTCGTCACGCTCGGCGTCGGCCAGTCGATCGTGTGGGCGTCGGGCCTGGCGTTCCTCGGCCTCGGTGTCGCACCGCCGTCCCCGGAGTGGGGCGCGCTGCTCGACGCCGGGCGCACGTACATCACCGAGGCCTGGTGGCTGGAGGTCATGCCCGGCCTGGCGATCGTCTCCTTCGCCCTCGCGCTCACCGCGATCGGGCGCTACGTCCAGCAACGCCTCGAAGGGGGGCTCCAGCGATGACGGATCTGCTCCGCGTCGAGAACCTGCGCGTCGGCTTCGGCGACACGGAGGTCGTGAAGGGCATCTCGTTCTCCCTGGAGGCCGGGCGCTGCCTGGCGATCGTCGGCGAGTCGGGCTCGGGCAAGAGCGTCACCGCGCGCACGCTGGTCGGGCTGACCGGCGGGCGGTCGCAGGTCACGGCGGACACGCTGGAGTTCGACGGGCGTGACCTGCGCGGGCTGCGCGACCGCCAGTGGCGGGACATCCGCGGCCGCGACATCGGCTTCATCCTGCAGGACGCGCTCGTGTCGCTGGACCAGCTGCGGCCGATCGGCAAGGAGATCAACGAGGCGCTGCGGCTGCACAGGTACGGCTCGCGGGAGGAGCGGCGCAAGCGCGTGCTGCACCTCCTCGACGAGGTCGGGATCCCCGAGCCGCTGCTGCGCGTCCGCCAGCTCCCGCACGAGCTGAGCGGCGGGCAGCGTCAGCGCGCGCTGATCGCGTCGGCGATCGCGCTGGACCCCAAGCTCATCATCGCCGACGAGCCGACGACGGCGCTCGACGTCACGGTGCAGGCGCGCATCCTGCATCTGCTCGAGCGCATCCGCGACGACGGCAGCGCGCTGATCCTCATCAGCCACGACCTCGCGGTGGTGGCGCGGATGGCCGACGAGGTGGCGGTCATGCGGTACGGCGAGATCGTCGAGCGCGGGGATGCGCGGGAGGTCCTGAGCAACCCGCAGCACGCGTACACGCGGGCGCTGCTCGACGCGATCCCGTCCACGCACTCGAAGGGCACGCGCCTGTCGCCGGGCACGCCGCACGTGGCGCCGGTGGTGGAGCGCGCGCCGCGCGCGGCCGACACGCCGGTGCTCGACGCCCGCGGCCTCGTCAAGCGCTACGCCGGCCCCGACGGGCAGACGCGGACGGTCGTCGACGACGTGTCGTTCGAGCTGCGCGCGGGGGAGACGCTCGGCGTGGTCGGCGAGTCCGGCTCGGGCAAGACGACGACGGCGCGGATTGCGCTGGCGCTGACCGAGCCCGACGGCGGCGAGGTGCTGCTCAACGGCGAGCCGTGGACCGCCGTGCCGGAGAAGGCGCGCCGCGTGCGCCGCCGCGAGATCAGCGTGATCTACCAGGACCCGCTGAGCTCGTTCGACCCCCGTTGGAGCGTGGAGCAGATCCTCGCCGACGCCTTGCCGCCAGGAGTGCGCGACCCGCGGAAGCGGGTCGGGGAGCTGCTCGCCCTCGTGGGACTCGAGGGCGAGCACCGGGCGCGCCGCCCGTTGCAGCTGTCCGGTGGACAGCGGCAGCGGGTGGCGATCGCCCGGGCTCTGGCGCCCGACCCGTCCGTGATCGTCTGCGACGAGCCGGTGTCCGCGCTCGACGTGTCGATCCAGGCGCAGGTGCTCGACCTGCTCACGGACCTCCAGGAGCAGCTCGGGCTCAGCTACCTGTTCATCAGCCACGACCTCGGCGTGATCCACCACATGAGCGACCGCGTGCTCGTGCTCAACGAGGGAAAGGTGGTGGAGACCGGCACGGCCGACGAGGTGTTCTTCGCGCCGCGCGAGCCGTATACGCGGGCGCTGGTGGCGGCGCTGCCGCGGCTGGAGCCGAGGGCTGCGTCTGGCGAGCCCACGCCGGCGCAGGTGGTGGCGTGAACGCAAGAACTTCACAATCTAGAGTGACTTACTAGAGAATATGGGGACCATGACGAGTTCAGTTTCTCTCCCCGCCCCGCAGCGCGCGCACGTCATCGGCTCCGATGCGGAGGCGCTCGAGGCGGCGGCTGCGGCGCGCACGCGTCTGGCGGCCGGCGCGTCGGCCCGCGACGCCGAGCGCCGGCTCCCGTTCCCAGAGCTCAGCGAACTGCGCCGGGCCGGACTCCTGGCGGTCACGGTCCCGCACGCCCACGGAGGGGCGGAGGTCCGGTTCTCGACGCTGGCCGAGGTCCTGCGGCTCCTGGCGGCCGGCGATCCGAATGTCGCCCAGATCCCCCACAGCCACTTCGTCTATCTCGAAGGCCTGCGCCTCCGGGGCACCGAGGAGCAGCAGCGTCTGCTCTTCGGGGAGGTCATCGCGGGCGCGCAGATCGCCAACGCACAGTCCGAACGCGGGACGAAGACCGTGCGCGACATCCAGACGCGCCTGGTCAAGCGGCCCGGCGGCGCACTCGTCCTGACGGGCGAGAAGCACTACGCGACGGGTTCGCTGTTTGCCGACTGGCTCGCGGTGCTCGCACTGGACGGGCGCGACCGCCTGCAGGTCGCCTACGTCCCCAGTGACGCCCCGGGGGTCGAGATCGTCGACGACTGGGACGGCATGGGACAGCGGACGACGGGCAGCGGCACCGTGCGCCTGCGCGACGTCGCGGTCGATCCCCGCCTGGTGCTCGCGCAGCACGTCACGCTCCAGGGCCCGCAGCTCTACGGCGCGCGCGCCCAGCTGCTGCACGCCGCGATCGACGCGGGGATCGCAGCCGGTGCGCTGGCCGAGGCCGTCGATGTCGTGCAGCGTCTGAGCAGGCCGTGGTTCGAGGCCGGTGTGGACCGCGCGGCGGACGATCCACTCGTGGTCCACCGCTTCGGCGAGCTGACCTGCGCGCTCCGCGCGGCCGAGGCGCTCGTCGCGCGCGCGGCTGAGGAGATCGACGACCTGGCGGGCACGACGCTCACGGCCGAGAGCGCGGCGGGCGCGTCCCTCGCGGTTGCCACGGCCAAGATTGCCGCCGACCGCGCGGCGATCGAGATCACCAACGCGCTGTTCGAGGTAGCGGGAACCCGCAGCTCACTGGATGAGCTGAACCTGCACCGCCACTGGCGCAACGCGCGCACCCACACGCTTCACGACCCCGTGCGCTGGAAGGTCCAGCACCTGGGCCGGCACACCCTCAACGGTCTGCTCCCCGAGCAGCACAGCGCGCTCTGAAAGGACGATCCGTGTCCCTGCAGTTCCATTGGTTCCTGCCCACCTACGGCGACAGCCGCGACCTCGTCGGCGGCGGCCACGGCCTGCGCGCGGGCAGCACCGGCGCGATCCGGCCCGCCACGCTCGACTACCTCGGCCAGATCGCGCGCAGCGCCGAGCAGCTCGGCTTCGTCGGCGCGCTCACGCCCACCGGCGCGTGGTGCGAGGACGCGTGGCTCACCACCGCGATGCTCGCGTCGGTCAGCGAGCGGCTGAAGTTCCTCGTCGCCTTCCGGCCCGGCTCGATCTCCCCGACGCTCGCCGCGCAGCAGGCCGCGACCTTCCAGCGTCACTCCGGTGGGCGGCTGCTGCTCAACGTCGTCGTCGGGGGCGAGCCGCACGAGCAGCGCGCGTACGGCGACTTCCTCGACAAGGACGAGCGCTACGCCCGCGCCGACGAGTTCCTGGACATCACCCGCGCCCTGTGGCGCGGCGAGACCGTCGACCACGACGGCGCGCACCTCCGGGTGGAGGGCGCGACCCTCGCGCGACTGCCCGACCCGTCGCCGCCGATCTACTTCGGTGGGTCGTCCCCGGCGGCGGGCGGGGTCGCCGCGCGGCACGCCGACGTGTACCTGACGTGGGGCGAGCCGCCCGCGCAGGTCGCCGAGAAGCTGTCGTGGATCCGCAGGCTCGCGGCCGCGGAGGGGCGGACGATCCGCTTCGGCATCCGCCTGCATGTCATCGCGCGCGACACCGCCGAGCAGGCGTGGGCGGAGGCGCGCCGGCTGCTGTCTGGGCTCGACCCGCAGCTCATCGCCGACGTGCAGGCCGGCCTGGCGCGCAGCGAGTCGGTGGGGCAGAGGCGGATGCTCGCGCTGCACGGCGGCTCGACCGATGAGCTCGAGATCTACCCCAACCTCTGGGCTGGGGTGGGCCTGGTGCGCGGCGGTGCGGGGACGGCCCTCGTCGGAAGCCACGCGGAGGTCGCTGACCGCATCGCCGAGTACCACGGCCTGGGCATCGACGAGTTCGTCCTCTCCGGCCACCCGCACCTCGAGGAGGCCTACTGGTTCGGGGAGGGCGTGCTGCCGATCCTGCGCCAGCGCGGCCTGTGGACCCCGCCGTACGAGCTCGCCGCCGACACCGACACGAGCACCGCCGTCCCCTTCGCCCCGACCCCGACCGCCGCACACTGACCATGTCCGACGAACCCACCCTCTGGCCCACCGTCGTCGCGCTGAGTGGTGACGCGCAGATCGGCTCGGCGACCGCGCGGGCGGCGCGCCGTGCCGCCGGGGCGCTGGCCGCATCCCGCCCCACGCAGCCGGTCGTCGTCGAGATCGACCTCGCCAACGTCAGTGCGCGCCCGGAGGATCTGCGGCGCGTGGTGCTCGGGGCCGAGGCGATCGTCGTCGCCACGCCGACGCACCGCGGGTGGCCGACGCCGCTGCTGCTCGACTTCTTGGGCGGCTTCTCGCTCGGCGAGCTGCGAGGCGTGCCGGCGACGGTGCTCGTCACGGGCGAGCAGGCCGGGGCCGCCGAGCGGAAGCTGGTCGAGTACCTCGAGCAGCTCGGCGCCGACGTCACCGGCGAGCGTGCGGCGCAGGCCGCGGCCTGAGCTACGGCGCCAGCCAGCGCGCCCAGCGGTCGGCGAACGCGGCAGCCGTCTGATCGAGCGCGCCGAGCTGGGACTCGAGGACGAACAGGCCGCGTGTCGGCGTGGCGGCCCCGAGCTCGGCCAGGAGCGGGGTGAAGTGCGCGTCGACCGCCAGCGCGTGGTTCGGTGCGCCCCCGAGGAGCACCGGCACGGCGCTCCCGGTCAGCGCGCCGGTGCCGACTCGGTCGAGGAACGCCTTCAGGAGGCCCGAGTAGGTCGCCTTGTACGTCGGGCTGGCGACGACGAGCACCTCGGCCGCGAGGACCCGCTCGACCTCATGGGCGACGGTGGTGTCGTCGTAGTCCAGGACGCGCGAGCCGAGGGGCGCCAGGTCGACCTCGTCGAGATCGGACGCCGGCGCCCCGAGGGCCCGGCGGAGCTCTGCGGCGAGCGTGCGCGCGATGTGGTGCGTCCGCGACTCCGGCCGCGGGTTGCCGATGACGGCGAGGACCGTGGCGCTCATGCGCGCTCGAGCGACGCGTACGCGCCGCGGTGGTAGATCAGCGGCGAGCCGCCCGCGGTCTCGACGTCGACGACGCGTCCGATGACGATCTCGTGGTCACCGCCGGCAAGGCGGTCGTCGACGGTGCAGTCGAGGACAGCGACCGCATCGTGCACTCGGGGGCTGCCCGTGTGGCCGGGACGGTGGTCGACGAGTCCCCACGCATCGGCGTTGCCGCGACGGGCGAACGCGCTGGATGCGTCGCGATGATGCGCGGCCAGGACGTTCACGGCGAACGCGCCGTGGTCGTGGACGTGGGCGAGCGTCAGGCTCTCCCGCGCGAAGCAGACCAGGATGAGCGGTGGATCGAGCGACAGCGACGTGACGGCGTTCGCGGTCGTGCCGACCGGCCGGCGGGAGGAATCGAGCGCGGTGATGACGGTGACGCCGGTGGCGAAGTGGCCCATGGCGTCGCGCAGCGCACCGGGCGTGACGGCATGCGAGAGCATGCCCAGTTCTCTATCAGGCCGGTAGACAATCTCGGGCGCGGAAGGCCCGAATGGGGATCACCCCACCCAGCCCCGCGCGGCGGCCTGCGCCACCCGCCGCCGGTGCCCGACTACGCCACCCATC
>JAEMRF010000224.1 GCA_016463515.1 Solirubrobacteraceae bacterium
CTGATCGAGCGCGGCCTCACCGCGGCGCTGGAGGACCTCACCGACCGGTCGCCGATCCCGGTGACCCTGCAGGTCGACGTGGGGGAGCGCTCGGTCGGAGCGGTGGCCGAGAGTGCGGTCTATTTCGTGATTGCCGAGGCCGTGACCAACAGCCTGCGGCACGCGGCGGCAACGAGGCTCTGGATCACCGTGAAGCGCGTGAGCGGTCATGTGCAGCTCGAGGTCGTCGACGACGGCGCTGGCGGGGCGCGACCGGCTCCTGGGCGAGGGCTCAGTGGGCTCAGGGAA
Source organism: Solirubrobacteraceae bacterium (assembly GCA_016463515.1). GTDB lineage: Bacteria > Actinomycetota > Thermoleophilia > Solirubrobacterales > Solirubrobacteraceae > JAGIBJ01. The sequence goes on from JAEMRF010000224.1 coordinate 289, forward strand.
CGCGTCCAGGCGCTCGGCGGCAGGGTGCAACTCGAGAGTCCACCCGGCCGTGGCACACGGCTGGTGGCGGAGGTCCCGTGCGCGTCGTGATCGCGGAGGACGAGCCGCTGCTGCGCGAAGGGATCTGCGCCGTCCTCGTACGGGCGGGCATCCAGGTCGTGGCCGCAGTCGAAGATGCAGACGAACTGCTCGCGCAAGCGCGGGCGCACCGTCCCGAGTTGCTCCTCACCGACATCAGGATGCCTCCCGGCCACCGCGACGACGGTCTCGGGGCCGCGCTGCGCGTCCGCCAGGAGTTGCCTGGGCAACCGGTGATGCTGCTCTCACAGCATGCCAGCGGGCGCTACGCGCGCGAACTGCTGGCAACCGGTTCCGGCGGCATCGGCTATCTGCTCAAGCAGCGCGTCGCCGACACCGAGCAGTTCGTCACGGATCTGCGACGGGTCGCTGCCGGTGGGACCGTTCTGGATCCTGAGATCGCGAGTTCGATCGTCACGCGAGCGACCCGCAGCACTGAGCCGCTCGCGGGTCTCACGCCGCGCCAACGCGAGGTGCTGGGGCTGATGGCCGAAGGACGGACCAACGCCGCCATCGCCCAGCGACTCGGCATCACCGAGAAGGCGATCACACGCCATGCCTCCACGATCTACCAAGGGCTCGGTCTCCAGTCCGACGGTGACGACCACCGCCGCGTGCTCGCCGTCCTGACGTATCTCGAGGATTCCGCGGGCCATCCCCCGCTGGTGTGACGCTTTCGCGCCAGACCTGGCGCATCAGCACTCGCCTTTGGGTGTGTTGGCACCCCAAGAGGGGACTTGAGTCCCCTGGTCCTCCTTGGCGCCCACCAATAGCTTTTCGCGTCCGATGCTCGACCCCCACGACGCTCCCACACTGCCTGACCCCGCGGCCCCCAACCGCGACTACGTGGCCCCGAAACTGATCGACCTCGGGACCCTGCACGAGCTCACGTTGGGTGGCGACGTCAGCGGCGAGAGCGACGGCTTCGGGTTTGCCGGCGACGGCGGAGAGCTCGGCTCGATCTGATGCGCCGGGCGCGGGTCTTCGTCTTCGCTGCGGCGCTGTCGATCGTGAGCTGCGCCGACGCCGCGAGCGCGGCGCTGCTGGGCAGTCCGTCGTTCACCTCGACGACGTTCCAGCCCTTCGTGGTGCCGGAGCCTGCCGATATCGACCTCGACGGCCGCGCCGACATGGTGCTGGTCAGCCGGACGCAGGCAACCGCGCAGGTGCGCATCGGTCTTGGCAACGGCACGTTTGCCCCGGTCTCGCAAAGCATGGGAGCGCCGGCTGCCGGAGCGGCGCTGGGCGACGTCACCGGCGACGGGCGCCCCGACCTCGTGACCACCGACGCCCGCGGCACGTTTGTGAACGTCAAGCCGGGACGCAGTGCGGGCTCCGGTGGCGAGTTCTTCGGCCCGGAGAAGAGTTCGGTCGCGTTCACGCCTGCTGCGCCGCCGTTCTACGTCGATGAGCGTCGCCCCACGGAGCTGCAGATCGCCGACATGGACCGCGACGGCAACAACGACGTCGTCGTGACGATCGCGTGCAGCACCGAGACCTGCGCTGGCCCCCAGGGCGTTCCTGAGGACCTGCCCGATCTTCTCGTCGTGTTGCTCGGCGATGGCGAGGGCTACTTCTCGACGCCAGCGGACGGTGGTCTGCAGTACGCGGTGCCATCACAGCGCGACACGACCGGGGCGGACTTCCTGGACGTGGGCGATGTGAACAACGACGGGCGGCTCGACGTGGTGCTCGCCAGCCAGGAGGCGAGTTCGACCACCGTGTTCCTCGGAGACAGCGACCCCGCACGGGCCGGTCACCTGAAAGCAGGTCGGACCCTCTCGGACTCAAGCCGGCCAACCGACGTGCGGCTCGCCGACATCGACGGTGACGGCCTCCTGGACATCGTCGCTACGCGCATGACCCAGAGTCGCGTCGTGGTGCGTCGGAGCCTCGGCGACGGCACGTTCGCGGCTCCCCAGAATTCGGACTCGACGATCAAGGTGATTCACAACCAGCTGGCGTTCGGCGACGTGGATGGCGACCACGACGTTGATGTGATCGTGACGCTCCAGGGCGTCGGCGCGAACCCGGTGGACCGGATCGGCGTCCTGCTGAACGAGGGTGGCACCTTCTCGGACACCATCGTGCTCGACGGCCCGACCGGCGGGGAGATCTTCGACCTGCACACCGGCGATTTCAGTGCAGACGGCCGGGTCGACGTGCTCGCAACGCGCACCTCAGGCACCGACAACGGCTATGGCGTACTGCTCGGAGTCGACGGCGCCGCCGTCACCGGTGTGGGCAACCTGGCGATGATCCGCGAGGTGAGGTTCGGCGGCGTGGACCCGCTGACCGGCGCTGCGCGCAACGGCGACGACTACGTGCAGCTCTACAACCGCTCGCGCACGACGCCACTGCACCTCGGCGGTTGGTCGCTGCGCTTCTCCAACAACCGCAGGGTCACGATCCCGCAAGGCGTCGCGGTCCCGCCCTACGGCAGCCTGCTCTTCGCGTCTCCCGATCGCGCTCCCGGCGGCTTCAGCCTGTGGAGTGAGGAACCGGCCCGGTCGAGCTACCAGTTGCCATGGGGCACGAACGGCTCGCTGTCGCCTGCCACGAACAACAGTGGCGTCGCGCTGCGCTCGCCAACCGGCGCCAAGCATGATGCGGTCGGCTTCGGCACCGTGTCTTCGGACTACTTCAACGGCACCGCGGTGACGCCGCGACTGACGGGGATCACCGGCCAGCTCGCCTACGTGCGCAAGTCCAACAACGGCACACCGGTCGCCTCTGGCAACAACGCCAACGACTTCCTCGCCGTCGACAGCAAAGCATCCGCCACCACGAACACCGTGCTCGGCAGCCCCCGCCCAGACAACGGCTCTGCCCCCACGAATCGCAACGACATCCTGCAGTCGTCGCTGGTTCGCCGGGATCTCTCGAGCAGTGCCGCCCCGAACCGCATCCTGACGCCAGGCAGCCCCGGCGTCCTGCGGATCAACCGCACCATCACCAACTGCAGTGGATTCAGCGGGGCGGGGCCGACCAGCGTCTGCGCCAACGCGCTGCTCCCGGCCAGGGCCGTGACCATCAAGCGGCTGCGGTTCCGCGTCACCGGGCTCACCACGGTCGGCAGCGCCACGAGCACGCAGGCCATCCTGAAGCTGCGGAGTGCGTCGGTCGCGACCTATGGCAGTGTGGTGGTCCAGGGCCTCCCGCTCGACGGAGCGGTCGCAACAGCGCGCGGCGGCGTGAACTCGGTCCTGACCGCGACGGCCGTGCTGCCCGGCGCGGGGCTGGCCCCAGGCGCCTCGATCAACGTCGGGTTCGAGTTCGAGGTCGAGCGCTCTGGCGGCTTTACCTTCGCCTACAACGCCGAGTCCGACGGGCCACTGACGGCCGCCCTGATTCCGGACACGCCTCCGCCTCCGCCGCCTTCGGGTCCCACGGGACCGACAGGCCCCACGGGTCCGACGGGCCCCGCGAGTGCCACGGCGCGGGCTGCCTCGTCATCGGCGCGCCTGGCCTCGCCAACTGCGGCGCTCGAGGTTGCGTCCGGCACCATTCCCGCCTCCGTCGTGACGGCCCCGCCTCCGGCGCCCGCGCTGGCTCCCGTCACGGCGCCGCCGGCAGCGGTCACGGCGCCCAAGCCGACGGGCACGAAGCAGTGCACCAAGCTCGTGAAGACCAAGCGTGGAAAGAAGCGCAAGGCGCGCGCTTCCTGCGCGCGGCAGAAGCCCACCTCCACCAAGAAGCCGCGCAGCGTGAAGAAGCCCGCGGCCACCGAGAAGCCGGCGATCAAGCGGTAACCCCGACGCGCTTCCCGTGGGTGGCGACGGCGGTCTCTGCGAGGCTGTCCGTATGTCAGACGACGCTGAGGGCGGGACGGGAGTCGGCACGCACCATGAGCGCGCCCATACACCTGACGCCATCCGCGAGCGTCTGGGCGCGCCTCACGCCGTCAGCTACCTCCGCGACCTGATCTACGGCGCCGTGGACGGCGCGGTGACGACCTTCGCGGTCGTCGCCGGCGCGACCGGCGCGGGCCTCAGCAACGGCGTGGTCGTGATCATGGGCCTTGCCAACCTCTTTGCCGACGGGTTCAGCATGGGCGTGAGCAACTTCCTCGGGAGCCGGGCCGCAGAGCAACAGCGCGACCGTGCGCGCCGCCGCGAGGAGCGTCACATCGACCGCTACCCAGAAGGCGAGCGTGAGGAGATCCGTCAGCTCTTTGCCGCCAAGGGCTTCGAAGGCGACGACCTGGAGCGCATCGTGGCCGTGATCACGAGCGACCGGGAGCGGTGGATCGACACGATGATGACCGAGGAACTCGGCTTCGCCCGCGACGCGACCAGCGCCGTGCGCGCCGCGCTGGCCACGTTCGCAGCGTTTCTCGTCGTCGGGGCCCTCCCGCTCAGCGTGTTCCTGATCGACGCTCTCGCCCCTGACGTGATCGCGGACCCCTTTGTGTGGAGCGCTGCACTCACTGCCGTTGCCTTCTTCGGTGTCGGCAGCCTGAAGGCCCGCGTGGTCGAGATGCGCTGGTGGCGCTCCGGTCTGGAGACCTTTCTGATCGGCGGGGCGGCCGCGGCAATCGCCTACCTGGTCGGCGTCGCGCTGGAGGGCGTCTCGTAGACAGCGCGCTCGGCGCTCGGTACAACCTGCAGATGCGCCGCCAGACTCAATCGTCGACTGGGTGGCAGGCGCTGTGGCTCCGGCAGCGCCGGGTTGTGATCGCGCTCCTCTTGGTCGCCGTCATTCCGATCGGGTACTTTGTCGCGCCCGGGATCGGCGGCGTCTTGCTGCTCGTGGTCCTTGGCCTAGCGACGTTCACTGGCGGCGGCCCGACCGAAAATGGCCCGCAGTCTCCGCCGAGCGTGCCGCCGTTCGGTGGCGTATGAGCGAACCCGACGGCTAAAGCGCCAAGTGCAGCCGCAGCGCGGCCTCGAGATCTGCCATCAG
>JAEMRF010000225.1 GCA_016463515.1 Solirubrobacteraceae bacterium
GAAGCCGGGCAGTACGAACTTGCCGATGCCAACGCCGCGCTCCTTGAGCGTGGGCGGGAGCTCGAACACGCTGCGTCCGCGATTCGTGCCGCGCATGGTCGCACGCAACTCTTTGCCAGGGTCGCAGACGAACTCGGCCGCATCGACGGGCTGCAGGCCCGCGCCGAAGTGGTGCTCACCTGCGCAGCCGACATGCTGGGCGCGGAGATCGGCTGCATGTACGCCTTGACGGGCGACGACGACGAGGCGCCCCAGCTCGTCGCAGCACGGGGCGTCTCGGAGGCACAGCTCCCGGCGACGGCTGCGGAACTCAGCGGGCTGGCAGGCCGGGCCCTCACAGAGCGGCGCAGCCTCACCGGTGGCAGCTACGACGGCGATCTCCGGCTCGAGGCGTTCGGGAAGACCATCCCGGTGCGCCGCGAGCTGCATGTGCCGATGCGGTACGGCGACCAGATCATCGGCGTGCTCAGCATCGGACGCAGCAACGACGCACCGTTTGCTCCGGATGACATCGCGGCAGTGGAGCACCTCGGCGAACAAGGCGCGGTGGCGTTCATCAACGCGAGCGAGTCCGAACGGCGGCGTTGGCTGGCCAACGTCCACCGCGCCGTGCTCGATGCGACCGGCGATGCGATCCGATTGATCGGTCCCGATGGGGAGCTCATCCTGAACAATCGCGAGATGAAGCGGTTCGATCGCGAGGTCTTTGGGATCGAACCGATCGAGACCGGCGCGGATCTCCCGGCCATGGGGCACCTGGTCGGCCAGCAGACCGCCGACCCCGAGGCCTACCGGGCGCGGCTGCAGGAGATCTTGGCCGACCCGGAGCGCGAATTCTCGGACGAGTACGAACTCGTCACGTCACACCGGTGGATCCATCGGTTCACCGCACCCGTCCATACGAGCGAGGGCAAGCTCGCCGGTCGCATCTTCGTGCTGCGTGAGGTGACCGAACAGCGCCGCGCCTCCGCGCTCAAGGACGAGCTCATGTCGACGGTCTCCCACGAACTCCGTACGCCGCTGTCGGCCATCCTCGGATTCGCAGAGCTCCTCCGCGTGCGTGACTACGACAAAGCCGAGCGCGACGAGTACCTCGACACGATCCATCAGCAGGCGACCCGACTGTCGCGGCTGATCAGTGACTTCCTCGACATCCAACGGCTGGAGCAATCCGACGAGCACCTACGGATGAACCGGATCGAACTGCGCTCGATGCTCAAGCAGCAGGTTGAGCTGTTCGCCCGGCAGAGCACAGACCACCCGGTCGAGCTGCGCTCTTCAGGCGACCTGCTGATCGACGGCGACGAAGAACACCTGAGGCGGGCGGTCTCCAACCTCATCTCCAACGCCATCAAGTACTCGCCGGACGGCGGAGCCGTGACCGTCGAGGCGACGCGAAAGAACGGCGACGTGGTCGTCGCCGTTCGTGATGAGGGAATCGGCATCCCGGCCGAGGATCAGCGCCGCGTGTTCGACCGCTTCTTCCGCGTCGATTCGGTCGCGACGCGGAAGATCAACGGCACGGGCCTGGGCCTTGCACTTGTGCGAGAGATCGCGCGGGCCCATGGGGGCGACGTCGGCGTGGAGAGCGTCGAGGGGCAGGGGTCACGCTTCTGGCTCAAGGTGCCTGCCACCCAGGACGCAGCCGCCCACGACGCCGAGGCTGCCTAGCCCTCGTACTCCTTCAGGAAACCGACGAACTGGCGGCGGTGGCCTTCCTCGTCAGCCAGGATCGTGGTGACCATGTCCTGCGTGACCGGGTCCTCGTCGGTGGCCTGGATGACCTTGTTGTAGTGGTCGATCGCACCCTCTTCGGCTTCGATCACGCCCTTGATCACATGCACGATGTTGGCGCTGTCGGCTGGTGGCTGCAGGCTGTCCTGCGAGGGCGTGAAGTCCTTGGAACCCGGAACCGTGCCGCCGAGGTCCTTGATGCGCTGTGCGAACTGCTGCGCGTGGCCAAGCTCCTCCTGGATATCGGTCTGGAGCGATTCGATGACCTTTTCGGCGCGCACGCCGTCTGGGTTGACGGAGTTGGCGATGTAGCTCATCACCGTTTCGATCTCCATCCAGTACGCCGCGGTCAGGAGCTCGACGATCTCCTCGCGCTTTGCGTCGTTGGCTGGGGCCAGAATGCCGTGGTTCAGTGCGGCCATGAGTGTTCCCTCTCTCGGGTTCGGTGGGTGTGGGTGCGACGGAGGCGGCGCGGTCAGTCGGTGACCGTGACGCCCTTCCAGAAGGCGTAGTAGCCCGCGATCTGGGCAGCCTCGGGTTTTGCCTCCGGGTAGTACCAGGCGCCATCGACGGCCTCGCTGCCACCGGCGCGCACCGTCTTGTAGGACGCGGTGCCCTTCCAGGGGCACACCGTGTGGGTGGAGGAATCGACGAGCAGGTCGGCGTTCACACTCCCGGGCGGGAAGTAGTGGTTGCCCTCGACGACGATCGTCTCGCTGGACTCGGCGATGGTCTCGCCGTTGAACGTTGCTTTGGCCATACCAGGCAGGCTAGGAGCCCCGGCGCATCAATTCATGAACGGGCTTGGGCACACGCTCGACCACGCCGCGCCGCGCGCCTGCCTATCCTTGCGCGGTGCGCATCTTCAGCGGGATCCAGCCGACCGGCACCAAGCATCTCGGCAACTACATCGGCGCGATCCGCCAGTACGTCGAAGGGCAGGAGCGGGCGCATGCCGCCGGCGACGACGCGTTGTTCTGCGTGGTCGACCTCCACGCGATCACCGTCGCCTACGACCCGGCCGAGCTGCGCACCCGGCTCTACGACACCACCGCGGTCCTCCTGGCTGCGGGTCTGGACCCCGCCAAGTGCATCCTGTTCCGCCAGAGCGACGTCCCGCATCACGCTGAGCTCACCTGGCTGCTGTCGTCGGTGGTGCCCAACGGGCGCCTCGCTCGCATGCACCAGTTCCGCGACAAATCCGCTGCCCAGCGCGAGCTGGTGTCGGCAGGCCTGCTGTTCTACCCCGTACTGATGGCCGCCGACGTGCTTGCCTACCGCGCCGATGAGGTGCCGGTTGGCGAGGACCAACGTGAACACCTGGAGTTGATGCGCGACGCCGCTCGCGACGTCAATCGGCGCTTTGCGCCGGAGCTCGGCTCCGGCGAGGGCGGCGAGCGCGGGCTCCTGATCGTGCCGGAGCAGCGCACGCCGCCCGTCGGCGCGCGCATCATGGATCTTCAGGACCCCGCACGCAAGATGTCGACGTCGAGCGGGTCCGTTGAAGGCACCGTCTACGTGCTGGATGAAGGCAAGGCCCTGGAGAAGAAGTTCAAGCGGGCGGTCACCGACTCAGAGAACGAGATCCGCTTCGACCGTGCTGAGAAGCCCGGGGTCTCCAATCTGCTCGAGATCCTTGCGGCCTCACGACGCACGACCATCGACGAGGCGGTGGCGTCGATGGCAGACGCCCGCGGATACGGCGACCTCAAAGTCGCCGCGCTCGAAGCCGTCGACGCCGAACTCGCGCCGCTGCGCGAGCGGTACGCCGAGCTGCGGCCCGACGAGACGGCCCTCGAAGCCGCGCTGGCGACCGGCGCGGCCCGCGCGACCGAGATCGCAGGTGAGGTCCTGTCCGACGTACGCGAAGCGATGGGCGTCGGCGTGCCGCGCGGCGTCTCCGTGCCCGGGCGAGGCTGACCACCGCCGGATGGCGTTCCTGGCAGACATCGAGCTGGATCTCGAGAGCTACTCGGGCCCGTTTGACCTGCTGCTCTCGCTGATCCTGCGCGACGAAGTCGACCTGCTGGAGATCCAGCTGGCCGAGGTGATCGTCACGTACCTCGACGTCCTGCAGGCACGCGGCGAACTCGACCTCGACGCCGCCACCGAGTTCTTGGTGCTGATCGCCGCCCTGCTGGAGCTCAAGTCGCGCCTGATGCTCCCGCCCGTGCCCGGCGAAGAAGAGGATGACCTCGCGCCCGAGGAGGCCGCCGACGAGCTGGTTCGGCGCATGCTGGAGGCTCGGCGCTACCGCTCGGCGGCCGAGCATCTCAGCACCCTCCTGGCCGGGGAGTGGGGGATGCGGTTCCGGCAAGCGAGCCTGCCGCGCCACCTGCGCGACGTGCAGACCGGCGAGCTGCCTGCTGGCGTCTACCGTCCGGCGCGGCTGGGCCGCGCCATCGGTGAGCTGTTGCGGATGCCGAAGACCATCGATCTCGGTCATGTGGCCGTTGCCCGGGTCACGGTGGACCAGCGCCTCGCGCACCTGCGCAGCCTCTTGCGCCGCGCGAGCCGGATGAGCTTTGACGACGCCGTCGCGGGCGCCGACCGCGTGACCGTGGCCGTCACGCTCTGGGCCCTGCTGGAACTGCACAAGCGCGGCGAAGCGACGTGGCAGCAGGACGAGCCGCTGGGTCCGATCATGATCGAGACGGTTCAGCCGCCATCGACGTTGGAGGCGGCGTGAGCGAGCAAGAACGCGAGCCGCTCACGGCGGAGTCCCCAGCCGCTGAGGTCAACGGCCACGACGTGCCCACGCTGGTGCGCATCATCGAAGGTCTGCTCTTCTTGAGCCCCGAGCCCGTGCCCGTCGGCCGACTCGTGGAGGCGACGGGTGCACCCGCAGACGATGTCGACGCGGCGGTCGCGCAGCTCGACCGCGAGTACGCACCAGGCCAGCGTGGCCTGGTGATCAAACGGGTCGCCGGTGGACTGGCGTTCGCCACCGATCCGATCTGCGAACCGGCAGCGCGAGCGTTGCTCAGCACGCAGCGGATTCCGCCCCTGAGCGCCGCACAAGCCGAGACGCTGGCGATCGTCGCCTACTTGCAGCCCGTGGCACGCCCCGAGATCTCGCGCATCCGCGGCGTGGCCGCGGACTCGGCCACGGCTACGCTGCTCGAGCGCGGGCTCATCGAGGAGGCTGGTCGGTCCGACTTCGGAGCCATTCTCTACCGCACGACTCCGCTGTTCCTGCGGCTCTTCGGTTTGGACTCGCTCTCTGCCTTGCCCGACGTCTCCACCTGGGACCCCGACCCGGCCGAGGAGGACGAGCTGCGCGAGCGGCTGCTGCGAGCCGGCGGCGCCCGGAGCGGCGGCGCCGGCGGTGGGCCGGCGGTCGAGCTTCCCGAGCCGCGGGAGCTGGGCGCCGACCCCGGACACGTCGCGCTGCCCGGCGATCAGTTCCTTCGGGGCGCATCAGACACCTCACCAACCGGTGCATCGTTGCCTTCGCCCCTAGCGCCGGAGGCCGCGGGCGAGTAGGTTCGCGCCCATGCGGTTCCC
>JAEMRF010000226.1 GCA_016463515.1 Solirubrobacteraceae bacterium
CGAGCTGGGCGATCGCCGCCGCGTGCGTGCAGCGCACGTCGTTGGCGAGGATCTCGAGGCCCGGAATCGAGTCGGCGTGGGCCTTCTTGCTCACCAGGAGGTTGCGGGACTCCTGGAAGGCATCGATCTTCTGAGCGCCGGGGACGACCTCGATCATGCCCGACCAGACAGCGTGCGACCGGCCGTTCAGGATCCCGCGGAAGGCGAGATCGGAGTTGGTGCGCGGCGCCGCGTGAACTTGCTTGGTGGCGTAGTCCAGGTGCTGACGATTACGCGTCGCGTAGGCGCCCGTGACGCGGGCCTCAGCGCCTTCGCCCTCGAGGGAGACGTCGAGGTGAACGCGTCCGTCGCCGCCGCCCAGGCCGAGCACGGCCCAGTCGAGCGTGCCCGAGGCTGCGATGGAGGCGCGCTGGGATCCGAGGATCCACTGGTTCTCCGGCAGCTCTTGCACGGTGAGGTAGCGCAGGTGTGCGCCGTCGCCGACGACGATCTCAGCGACCGGCAGGGTGATGCCGGCGCCAGCGCCTTCGGTGGCGTCCCAAAGCTCACGCACTTCGGCGGTCGCGCCGGACTCGACGACGACGAGCACGCGGAAGGCCTGCTGCTCGCCGGTGCCCTGATGGTTGATGCGCAGCCCGATCGGGCCTGATGCGACGGTGTTGCGGCTGACGTGCACGAACGCACCGCCGGCCCAGATCGCATCGTTGCGGGTAACGAACACATCCTGCTCGTCGGTGAGCGTGCCGAGGTGCTGCTCGACGACATCAGCGTGCGAGATGGCGGCCTCGGCGAGCGTGCAGACGGTGACGCCCTCAGGCGCCTCGCCGACGATCTCGACGTGCTCGCCAGACTGCGTGAGCGTGATGACGGCGCCTTCGGTCTCAGGGACCTCGGGTGCGGCCGACGGCTCACCGGCAGTGGCGGTCGGAAGCGACAGGTCGAGCTTCTCCAGGGAGGTGAACTCCCAGCCGAGCTTCTTTCGGAAGCTGGGCAGCTCGAGTCCGCGGGCGCGCTCGATGGCGGCAGCGCGTCGGTCGGTGAGGAACACCGACGGGGCGGGCGTGACCTGGGTCAACCGATCGATCCTTCCATCTGCAGCTCGATGAGCCGGTTCATCTCCACGGCGTATTCCATGGGGAGTTCCTTGACGATCGGCTCGATGAAGCCGTTGACGATCATCTTGGAGGCTTCTTCTTCGCCCAGTCCGTGGGACTGCAGGTAGAAGAGCTGTTCCTCACCGACCTTGGAGACCGTGGCCTCGTGACCGACGTCGACGTCGTCGTCGCCGATGCGGATCGTGGGGTAGGTGTCCGAGCGGGAGTCCTCGTCGAGCAGCAGGGCGTCGCAGACGACCTTGCTCTTGGCGCCGTGGGCGCCAGGGGCGATCTCGAGGAGGCCGCGGTACGTGGAGTGCCCGCCGTCCTTGGAGATCGACTTGGCGAAGATGTTGCTCGTCGTGTTCGGGGCGGCGTGGACGATCTTGCCGCCCGCGTCCTGATGCTGACCCTTGCCGGCGAACGCGATCGAGAGGATCTCGCCGTGGGCGCCCTCGCCCGTGAGGTAGACCGCGGGGTACTTCATCGTGAGCTTGGAGCCCAGGTTGCAGTCCACCCACTCGACCGTCGCATTGGCCTGAGCCTCAGCGCGCTTGGTCACGAGGTTGAACACGTTGCCGGACCAGTTCTGGACCGTCGTGTAGCGGATACGGGCGCCTGGCTTGGCGATCAGCTCGACCACGGCGGAGTGCAGCGAGTCAGCCGACCACGTCGGGGCGGTGCAGCCCTCCACGTAGTGCACGTAGGAGCCTTCGTCGGCGAGGATGATCGTGCGCTCGAACTGGCCCATGCTCTCGGTGTTGATCCGGAAGTAGGCCTGCAGCGGCATCTCGACGTGCACGCCCGGCGGCACGTAGACGAACGAGCCGCCCGACCACACGGCGCTGTTGAGCGCGGCGAGCTTGTTGTCGTTCGGCGGGATGATGGTGCCGATGTACTGCTTGACGAGCTCGGGGTGCTCGCGCAGCGCGGTGTCCATGTCGGTGAAGATGACGCCCTGCTTCTCGAGCTCCTCGTTCACCTGGTGGTAGACGACCTCGGACTCGTACTGGGCGCCGACGCCGGCCAGGAACTTGCGTTCGGCCTCAGGGATGCCAAGGCGGTCGAACGTGTTCTTGACGTCCTCCGGGACGTCGTCCCAGGAGCGCTCCGAGCGCTCTGATGCGCGCACGAAGTAGTGGATGTCGTCGTAGTCGACCTCGGCCAGCATCGGGCTGCCCCACGTGGGCTGCTCACGGGCGATGAAGTAGTCGAAGGACTTCAGCCGGAACTCGAGCATCCACTCGGGTTCGTCCTTCATCTCGGAGATCTTCGCGACGAGCTCGCGAGTCAGGCCCTTGGGGGCCTTGTACAAGTAGCCGTCTTCGTCGTCGTGGAAGCCGTACTTCTCGGTGTAGTCGCTGTTGAGCGTCTGGAGCGACTCCTGCTCTGCGATCACCTCTGGTGTGGACATCTGAGTCGTTTCTCCGGCGGTGGCTGACGTCGACCGGTGCGCGGGATTGTCCCGGCCCACGGCCCTGAATCTCAATACCGATCTTAGCGGTCGGAGAGGGACTTCCCTGTGTGCCCTGCTCACGGAAGGCAAGCACCAACCGGGAGCGCGCCAACGCTGGTGCTCCGGACGCACACCAGGCGCTCCGCGCCCTGACGGATGACCTGAGTGCGGAACTCTGCAAGGCTGCCCGCCCATGTCAAGCCGGTCGCGCCGTCGCGCGTGGATTCGCGCGGCCGCGCTCGCGGTGGTCCTCGCCACACCCCTCACGCCAACGCTGGTGAGCGCGGGGCCGGTCGTGCCCAAAGACGCACCGCTCGAGGTCCACGGTTCGGGACTCGGGGTGGCGCGCTGCCCCTCGACGACCGAGGTCGACGGGAGTCGCCTTGCCGATCTGGCCCGTCAATCGCTGTCCGACGACCGGTTCGCGCCTGCCGAGCTCAGTCCGTTTGACTACGCCTCGCTCCTCCCCACCCCCGCCGTTGTCCTGTGCGACCCCGACCTCGTCGCGACCCGACGGCCTCTGGGACCGTTTGGTGGTCAGACGAGGTCTGCCCTCACCGCCGACGTGGCCACGGGAGGCTTGCGGGCGATTGGCGCGCCCCCGGAGGCGCTCGGCGAGAGTTCGCTCCAGGTCGGTGACCGGTTGACACTGCCAGCTGCCGGACCGCGCGCGACGCTCGACGTGTTCGTGCGTACGCCTGGCGGCGCCCGGCTGCAGCGCATCGGGCCGGTCGGTAGCCCGGCGCCGTCCGCCCTGTCGGTGGTGGCAGGTGCACAAGGACCAGTGGTGGTCCTGGAGCGGCCGGGCGCTTCCGAGAGCCGGCACACGGTTGCGCCGCGACCGGTGCGCAGGCCGGAGCTACGCGCCAGCCTGCGTGGCCGCGATCTCGTGATGCAAGGGAATGTGGCTGCGGGAACCCTGGCGACGATCGTCTACCGGCCCGGACTGATCGACGCTCAGCGCGCGGTCGCTTCGCGATCGGGTCGGATCACAGTCGAAGCACTCGAACTGGACCGTCGCAACGTCGCGCTGAGCGTGCTTTTGGAGAACCTCCAACGACGCACCGTGTGGGCCGTGCGGTGTTCCGTCCGCTGGGATCGAGACGCGCGGCGCCACGCGCGGCCCCGCTGCGCGCCAGCTAGCAGCGAGCAGGCGCGAGCTGCGGTTGCGGCGCGCACCGCCGCCACGGCGCAGCGGCTCCGCCGGAGCACCGCCCGCCGGGCGGCGTCCCAGCCGCTCGCGCTCCGTGGGCTGACCACCGCATCGAACGACCCTCGCGCCCGGCCGGCTGGTGCCCTGCCGACCGTGCCCACCTCGCTCACCCGCCTCAGCCCATCCGGGGAGCGCGCGTTCGGCGAGCTTGTCGGCGATGTCAACGGCGATCGGGTGCCCGACGTGTATTTCACCGAATACACCCCCGAGTACGAGCGGCTTCTCCGGCTCGGCGTGCGAGACGTCGGCGGCACTCTCGCCACCGCCTCGCTCACCCTGGACGACGATTCCTTCGCACTCAGCGACGCGAAACCCGTCCCGGACCTCGACGGAGACGGTCGCGCAGAGCTCGTCTCCCAAGCCGGGGTGATCGTGACCGACGCGTTCGCGGGCGGGGTGCCGGGCAGCATCGACCTCCGTTCGCTTCGGCCGCAGTCACCGCGCGACCTCGACCTGGGCATTGCGGCAGACGGGCTGGCGTCATCGCTCGCGACGGCCAGCGAGCCACGAGGGGCTGTTCCCGACGTCACCGGCGACGGCCGCCCAGAGCCGGTCCTCGCCACGATCGGCGTGAGTGCGATCTACCCGAGCGAGGCGATCGCACCGGGTCGCCGGAGCCGACTCGCGCTCACGATCAACCTGGCCGGGATGGACGACACGTCGCTCGACGACTTCGCCGTGCTGAGTCGACTCTCGGGGTCGCTCTCATCGGGCCTTGCTGGTCCGGACGCCGCCGAAGCCGACACTGGAGCGCTCCTGGTCGGTCGAACGTTCGTGTCTCTGGAAGCCGTCTCACCGACCGCCTCGACGCGATCGGTTCGGCGCTTTGCACTTCGCCGGGCGACCGGTGACGGAACCGGCGGCCTCGTGACCATGACGTTCACTGCCACGGGCTTCCCCCGACTCGTGGACTACGACCCGGCGAGCGGCGACAGCCTTGTGGCCGTCTACGCCCCCGGCCGCTGCACACGTGCCAGGCCCTGCATCGATCGGCTACTTCGCATCGCCTCCGACGGCACAGTCGTCAGCACGATCGACGCCCGGCGAGACCGCCTCTCCGTCGACGCGTCGTTTATCGCCGACGGACCCGACGCCGACGCCGATGTCGACGTCGCCCTTTGGATCGTCGGAAGCTATGAGGCGTTGTCGCCTCCGAGCTGGATCCGAGAGCGGACGCTGCTCACCAGCGTGCTCCCGTCAACAGCGACCGGCCAAGTCGCCCCGCAGACGCTGCCAGTCCTCGCGGCCGATGGCCGACCCCTGCGACGCGACATCACGCAGCCGAGTTCGGTCGTCCTGCCTGACGGGTCACGCTGGCTCGGCGGCATGACCGGCAATCCGAAGCGTCCTAGCACCTACCAAACCGTGCTGATCGCCCAGGCGCGATAACGAGCGGCGCTGCGTCCTCAGTCCACGAGGACGAACGCCACGCCGTCTTCGATCTCGACCTCGAAGGTTTC
>JAEMRF010000227.1 GCA_016463515.1 Solirubrobacteraceae bacterium
CCATCTGGTCGGTGCCGACGACGACGATGCGCTCAGCGGTCGCGATCGCCTCGATCGTGCGCTCGACGTCCTTGCGGGAGAGGCGGCGGGCGGTCGTCTCCAGGTTCTGGTGGTCCTGGGCGAGGGCATCCTCGAACGGCGAGCGGTCAAGGCCAAACAGCGGACCTGAGCCGATCCCGCCTTCATCGCCGGCGCCGGGCTCGTGCCGGCGGCGGTATTCGTCACGCGCGGAGCGCTGCAGCTCGGGGTAACCCTCGAAACCGAGGGCCTGGGAGAAGCGCACGACGGTGCTCGAGGAGGTGTTCGCGCGGCGCGCGAGCTCTTCGGCCGTCTGGAACGCGACTTCGTCGAGATGGTCGACGATGTACTGGGCCACGTCGCGCTGCGAACGAGAGAACTCGTCGAACCGCGCGAGAATGTAGTCGCAGAGCGACTGCGGCGCCGTGGAGGGAATCGTCATCACTGAGGTCATGGGCAGCACCTCGTTTCGACGGTTTCGTTCCCGCTCCTTCCACGAAACTCGCAAGTCGGCAACTCCGTCGGAAAAGCAGGAGATCGACGTTGCGCGGCGATGGGCCGGCCAGGATTCGAACCTGGGCCTGTCGGGTTATGAGCCCGCTGCTCTACCGCTGAGCTACCGGCCCGCGCCGCGGGAGCGTACCCACCCCAGCGGTTCCTTCGCGATGTTGCGGGCGGCGGCGCGATGACCGCCGCCAGATAGCGGGCGCGCAGACCGGAGTCGACGCGCCCGCCCCACCACCGCTAGCCGAGCAGGACGGCGCCGCGGCCGCTCTGCAAGGTGACCTTGGTGACCGTGGTGCCGTCGATGCGCTTCATGGCCCGCGGCAGCGTGACCGTCTTGGCGGCACCCCTGGGCGGGTTCAGCAGCACGAGGCCCTTGGTGAAGGAGCGCCGGAACACGCCGTCGGTGCCGCGCGTGCGCTCGCCGAGCGGGCCACCGATCTGGATGTCCCAGCCGTTCCACCACTCGCCGGGCTTGAGGCGAAGCTCGCCCACGGCATCCTCGCCGCGGTCGACGAGGAAGAAGCCTGCGAGGTTGTATTCCCAGGCGTCAACGCCGTAGCCCGCTGAGTCCAGCGTGACGGGGATGCCACGGTCGTGCATGCGGTCGATGAACTGCATGAACGTGTCGACGGCCCAGATGTCGCGCGGGGCCTTGCCACCGGTGAGGCCGTCGTCGTTGAAGCCGCGCTCCAGGTTCAGGCGGTCGACCGTGGTGTAGGCGCGGATGATGTAGGGGTCGACGTCGCGGCCGATCGACGTGCCACCGAACCACAGCACGTTGGCGACGAGCTGCTTGTTGGGGATGGCGCGGCGAATCTCCTCCAGGAACTCAGCCACGTAGCGGCGGTAGTTCGCGTAGGTCATGAGCTGGCCGGTGCGCGGGTCGATCGGCTGGGCCTCGATCCCGTTCTCGTTGGCAACGCGCATCTCCATGTTCGCGTCGTCGATCCAGAGGCCGAGGTAGCCGGCGCCGAGGGAGACCAGAGCTTGGCGGATCCACTCGGCGCGGAAGGCGGGGTTGCCGATGTCGCCGGCGAACTGCGGGCACGGGCCCGGATCACAGCCCCACGGGATCACCATGCGCTCGCCGGCGGCGTTCTTCAGGACCCACTCGGGGTGGGCCGCGAGCGTGGCCGGGTCGTTGCGGTAGATCGCGTAGAGATCCTTGTAGAGCAGCGTCGGCGGCGCCCACGAGGTCATCGAGTCAAAGAACGGGGTGTGGGCCACGAGCTGCCACATGTGCTCGCGCATCCACGCCTTGCGGGAGGCGTCAGCGCCGGTGAGCCAGTCGTCCCACTGGGTTTCCAGGCGGCCGACGTAGCGTGCGTTGCCAACGCCAAGCTTCGGACCCTGGGCGGTGCTCGGGGCGGCAGCGGCGTTGCGCACGACCACGCTGCGCTTGAGGGAGACCGTCCACCACTTCTTGTTGGCGCGGACCTTGGCCTTCACCGTGAAGCGGTAGGTGCCGTCCTTGAAGGACTTGGTCTTCCACGTGCAGTTGACCTTCTTGGTGTCCTTGACCTTCTTGGTCTTGGACCCGACCTTTCTCTTGACCGTGGGCGACGAGACCTTGAGCTTCTTACTCTTGGGCTTCCGGGTCGAGAGCGGACCGGTGACCGTGATCTGCGCGCTCCTGGACTGCGCCGGGAACTTCACGTAGCACTTGGTGCGATTGAGCGTTCCGCGTACGTAGTTGTCGTTCGTCGGGGCGACGATCTTGGTCTTCTTGAGGAGCTTGGGAGCAGCTCCGGCGGGGGTCGGCGAGAACGCAAAGGCAGCCGCGAGCGCGAGGGCGCTGAGCAACAGCACGCGCACTCCGTGGGTAAGCGGGTGCGCGCGTTCGGCCTCGGAGGAGGAGACGGGCATCGCGCCAGAGGGTACAGATCACGCTTGCGGAATTGGGCCGCACCGTGCCGAGCAGACGGCCTCTGTGCGGCACGGCACGGCCGTGCCCAGCGTCGCCCGGGCACGCGGCCACGCTGGCCAGACGACTCCGGCGTCAGCCGTTCGCGAGAATGCCTCCATGCAGCCTGCCGCCCTCATCACCGGTGCCTCCAGCGGTATCGGACTGGCCATCGCCCACATGCTTGCCGCCGAGGGGTTTGGGCTCACGATCGTCGCGCGCCGAGCCGAGAAGCTGGAGGCTGCGCGCGCGGAGCTCGAGGCCGTCGGCGCCACCGTGATCGCCGTGCCTGCGAATCTCGCCGACGAGGATGCGATCGTCGCATCGGTCAAGGCCCACGAGGCCAAGTTCGGCCGCCTGGACATGCTGATCAACAACGCGGGCGTCGGCATCGGCCAGCCGATCGACGGCATCACCGTCAAGCACTTCGACCTGCAGTTCAACACCAATGTGCGGGCGTCGTTCCTGTACTACCGCGAGTGCGTCGGCATGCTCAAGGCCGCAGCCGCCGAGCGCGGCGTGGCGCGTGTGGTGAACACGGCGTCGATCACCGCGCTGCATCCTCAGCCGTGGCTCAGCGCCTACAGCGCCACCAAAGCCGCGGTGCGCAGCCTCACGATCTCGATGAACCGCGAGCTGGCGGCAAGCGGAGTGTTCTCCACGGCTCTGTGCCCGGGCTTCGTAGAGACGCCGATGACGGAGTTTGCGCAGCAGGGCATCCCAGCTGAGCAGATGATTCGCCCGACCGACATCGCTGCGGCCGTGCAGATGCTGCTGCGCCTCTCCGACCACTGCATCATTCCCGAGATTCCGTTCATCCGGCCCGGCGAGGACGCGCTCTAAAGCGCCGCGCATCTCCCCCGACCGCGCCACCATGAGCACCACTCCAGCCACAGACCGCCCCTTGCGTATCGCACTGGGCTCCTTTGGCGAAGCAGGCCACACGTTTCCCGTGATGGCCCTTGCCACCTGCCTCAAGGCCCGCGGCCACGAGGTGATGGTGCATACCTGGCACCGCTGGCAGCCGGAGATCGAGGCCCTCGGCCTGCAGTTCGCCAAGGCCCCGCAGTACGACCTGGACCCCGAGACGGGCACCTATCTGGAGCCCTATGAGGCGGTGCGCCGCGCGGTGCTGGACTCCGAGGAGGAGTTCCGCGCGTTTGCTCCCGACGTCGTCATCGCCGACGTCCTGACCAACACGCCCGCGCTCATCGCCGAGCGCATTGGTGTGCCGAGCGTGACGCTCGTGCCCCACGTCTACCCGATCTCAGACCCTGGGATGACCCCGTACTCAGCTGGAATGCGCAACCCGCGCACGCCGCTGGGCCACGCGTTCTGGCGCAAGTTCAACCTGCTCATGGAGCCGGGCTACCGCCAGGGCGAGCAGGAGTACGAGGACCTTCGCCAGCAGCTCGACCTTCCCCCCGCTCCCGGCCCGATGCCGACCCTCAGCCGCGAGCTCACGCTCATCGCGACCTTCCCGCAGCTGGAGTACCCGCGGGCGTGGCCGGACTGGGTCAAGGTCACGGGACCCCTGCTGTGGGAACCACCGCACGGGCACACCGAGATGCCGCAGGGCGACGACCCGCTCGTGCTCGTCGCGCCGTCGACCTCCAAGGACCCGGCCCAGCGGATGCTGCGCGCGGCCATGCGCGGGCTCGCTGGCGAACGGGTCCGCGTGCTGGGCACCACGAACCGGCGGCAGGTCTACCAGCCCCTGCTGGTGGGTAGGCAATCGCGGCTGGTGCCATGGGTGCGCTATGGCCAGGTGATGCCGCAGGCCGACGTCGTGATCTGCAATGGCGGGCACGGCACCGTCGTGCGTGCACTGGCATCCGGCTGCGCCGTGCTCGTGGTGCCCGACGACGGTGACCAACGCGAGAACGCGATGCGGGTCTACTACTCCGGCGCTGGTCTGCGCATCCCCAAACGATGGGCCAGCGCTGCGTCGCTGCGGCTCGCCGTACGACGCCTGCTGGCCGACGGGCGCTACGTCGCCCGCGCCCGCGAACTGGCGGCCTGGCACGACGCCAACCCCGGCGACGTGGCGGCCGCCGAGCAGGTCGAGGCGCTGGTCGCGCGCCGGCGCGCCGCGGCGGCCGCCGTCGCTGGCTAGCGGTACTCCGGGTTGGGGTGGTCGAACCGGGCGCCGGCGTCCCAGGCGGCGCGCTGGTTGCCGTAGGCCGGGATACCGCCCGAGCGCTTGAGCATGGCCGCGAGGTGCATGAGGTTCCAGGTCATGAAGGTCGTGTTGCGGCGCGTGAAGTCGTTCTCCAGACCACCGCTGCCCTCGTCTGCGTAGCTGGGACCCGGTCCGGCCTCGCCGATCCAGCCGGCGTCAGCCTGCGGCGGAATCACGTAGCCAAGGTGCTGCAGCGAGTACAGCGTGTTCATCGCGACGTGCTTGATGCCGTCTTCGTTGCCGGTCACCAGGACCCCGCCGACCCGGCCGTAGTAGATCCACTGGCCTTGGTCGTTGAGCTGGCCTGAGTAGCCGTAGAGCCGCTCGATCACCTTCGTGGCAACGCTGCTCTTCTCCCCCAGCCAGATCGGCGTACCAAGGACGAGGATGTCGGCGGCGAAGACCTGCTCCTGAATCGCCGGCCAGGCGTCGTGGTCCCAGCCGTGCTCGGTCATGTCCGGATAGACGCCCACCGGAATGTCGTGGTCGACCGCACGGATCACGTCCACCTGAACGCCGTGCGCACGCATGATCGCGGCCGAGTTGTCCATCAGGACCTGCGTGTTGGACGGGTCCGGGCTGCGCTTGAGCGTGCAGTTGATGAACAG
>JAEMRF010000228.1 GCA_016463515.1 Solirubrobacteraceae bacterium
TGCGCGACGTGCTGCGCGAGCCGCACCGCCTCAGCGTGCGCGCGGGCGCGAACCGCGGCCGAGTCTTTGCGGTGCACTTCGGGTCAGAGCGGCGGCGCACGTGGACCACGATGGGCGAAACCACCAATCTCGCGGCGCGCGTGATGGGCCGCGCCGGCGACGGCGAACTCGTCGCGACGTCGGCGCTGATGCGCCGCGCGCGGGCACCGTTTCACGCGGTCGAACTGGATCCCTTCGAGGTCAAGGGCGTCGCGGTGCCGGTGCAGGCCTCGGTGGTGGGCGACGTCGGTGATCCCGGCACCACCCGCAGCCTCGCCCGGTCCACAACGCATGCGGCGCGCACCCAAGCGACGCCGTTCGTGGGTCGCGCCCACGAACTCGGCGAACTGGAGCGCCTCGTTCGGGAGTCCTCTGGAGCGATCGTCGAGCTGCTCGGAGAGCCTGGGATCGGCAAGACGCGGCTGCTGAACGAGGTCGCCGAGCGCGCGCGGCGCATGGGCCGCACGGTGGTGGTCGTCGAAGGTCGGCCGTACGGCACCGACACCGCCTACGGCGCGGTGCGATCGCCGTTGCGCGAACTGCTGGTCGGGCCCGGTGCTCCCGACGATCAGGTCGCGCTGGCGCTCCGCGAGCACCTGCCCGAGAGCGCGCGGCGGTGGATGAGCCTGGTCGGGATTCCCTTTGGCCTCGAGCTTCCGCCGACCGCCGAGCAGCGCGCGCTGACGCCGTCGGCGGCGCGTACACGGCTGCGGATCGAGCTCCTGCCCGTTCTTGCGGAGCTCGTCCCCGACGGTTCGCTGCTGGCGATCGAGAACGCGCACTGGCTCGACGAGCCGTCCGGCGCGCTGCTGTCGGCGATCCTCGGGATCGCGAGCGGGCGCCAGATGACCACGGTCATCGCGACCCGCGACCCGGTGCCGGAGCTGCGGCCCGATGGTCTTCGGACGATGGAGCTCGGCCCGCTCGACGCCGATGCCGTCGACGCCCTCCTGCTCCACGACGGCGAGCGTGCCCAGCCGCTGCCCCCAGCCGTCGCGCAAGCGGTCGCTGCGCGCTCCCACGGGCACCCGCTGTTTCTGGAGGAGCTCATCAATGCCGCGCACGAGGGCCACGACATCGACGCGCTGCCTGACTCCGTCGAGGCGCTGCTCGGCGCGCACATCGACCGGCTCGCCCCGGGCGACCGCGCGGTGCTGCGCGACGCGTCGGTGCTGGGGATGGCGTTCTCGAACGAGCTCCTCAGCGAGCTCTCCGGCCTCGACGCGCCCGACACGCAGGCCACGCTGCGTCGCCTCGGCGACTTCCTGGATCGCCAGGCCGACGGGACGTGGGCGTTTCGTCAGGCGCTGGCCCGCGAGACGGCCTACGAGGCGCTGCCGTTTCGCGCTCGGCGCCGCCTGCACGGGCGCGCCGCCGAGCTCATGGAGCGGGCCGCCGCTGACGATCCCGGTCCCGCGTCGCCGATCCTCTCGATGCACGCCGACGTCGCCGGCGACCACGCCCGCAGTTGGCGTTTCTCACGCATGGCAGCCGACCGGGCCCAGGTGCAGGGCGCACCGGTCGAGGCGTCGGTCTTCCTGCGGCGGGCGCTGCGCGCGGGTCGCCAGATCCCTGACCTCACCGCCACGACGGTCGGCGAGGTGGCGCAGCGCCTCGGCGACGTGTGCGAGCTCGCGGGGCTCTACGACCAAGCCGACGAGGCCTACCGTGACGCCCGACGCCTGATGGCCGACGTGCCAGCCCGCGCCGCTGAGCTGTGCCGGCGCCAAGGGTGGCTGCGCGAGCGCACCGGCAACTACAGTCAGGCGCTGCGCTGGTACACCCGAGGCCTCTCGGCCCTCGGCGACACGGGCGGGATGACCGGCACGCGGCTGCGCGGGCGACTGACCCTGGCGTATGGCGCGGCGCGGCTGCGGCAGGGTCGGCTCGTCGACAGCATCGACCCGCTGCTGGAGGCCGCGCGACTGGCCGAGCGCACCGACGACCGCCCGAGCCTGGCCCACGCCTCCTACCTGCTGGACTGGGCCCACACCGACCTCGGCCGGCCGGTGCAGGCCTACCGCGATCAGGCGCTGCAGATCTACGAGGACCTGGGCGACTGGACCGGCCAAGCCAACGTGCTGAACAACCTCGGCGTCGACGCCTACTTCGCCGGCGACTGGACGGCCGCGATGGAGCTCTACGAGCGCAGCCGCCTCGCGCGAGAGCGGGGCGGCGACGTGGTGCGCTTCGGCGAGGCGCTGCACAACGTGGGGGAGCTCCTCGTGGACCAAGGCCGTTTGGACGACGCCGAACCCCGCCTGCGCCGGGCGCTCGGGCTCTGGCGCGGGGCGGGATTCCCGGTCGGGATTGGCGTGGCACTGATGAACCTCGGCCGCGCGGCCGCGCGGCGCGGCGACGATGAGCGCGCCGCCGAGTTCCTCGCGCGCGCCCGCGAGACGCTGGAGGGGATCGGCTCCGAGCAGACCGTCGACGTCGCGATCCGCGAGGGCGAGCGGCAGGTGCTGCGGGGCCGCGGCGCGTCGGCACTGCGCGGCCTGGAAGCAGCTCGGCACGAGGCCGTGCGGCGTGGCGGCGCACCCGTGCTGCTGGCGCAGATCGATCGCCTTCGGGCTGGCGCCACGGCGCAGGAGGGTGACCTGCCCGCTGCGCTGGGACTGCTCGACGATGCGCTGGAGTCGGCGCACGGCACGCCGTACGAAGAGGCGCTCGTGGTCGACCTGCAGGACCGCCTCGCGCCGCTGACTGGTGGTGAGGTCGCGATCGACCCGGCCGCGGTGGCGCACGCCCACGAGGTCCTGCGAGGGCTCGGTGTGGTGCGGATCTGGCCGCCTCCGGTGGAGGGGGCTCCGCACGACGACACGGGCGTCGCGATCGCGGCGGGCGCAGGGCACGGCACGGTCACGTCAGGCGCCGGCGATGCCGATTCAGGATCCAGCGAGCCAAAGGACCCGTCGTGACGTGGATCGAACTCTTTGCGGCGCTGATCGTCGCGCATCTGGTCGGCGACTTCCTGCTGCAGACCGAGGCACAGGCCTGCGCAAAGGCCGGTGGCATGGGGCGGAACCCGGTGGCGCGCCGAGCCCTTGGGGCGCACATCCTCAGCTACGGCGTTGCCATGGCGGCACCGCTGGCCTGGGTTGCCGTCGACCAGGGGATCGGCGTCGCACTGATCGGCGCCGCGGTGATCCTGGTGCCGCACGCCATCCAGGACGACCGGCGCCTGATCGCCGCCTACGCGCGCCACGTCAAACGCACCGACCCCGAGAGCGAGCCGCTCGTGATGTTTGGTCTGGACCAGTCGCTACACATCGTGGCGCTGTTCGGGACGGCACTCCTGCTGACCGCCTAACGACCGATGGAACAACGTTTTGCGCGGCGCACGAATGACGCCTACCATGCGGCGCCACTCGATCTCGGAGCACGACCATGCTTGCGACCCGCCACTTGACCGGCGCCCTCACCCTGCTCACCTTGGCCGCCGCTGGCGCAACCGCCCAGCCGGCCAGCGCAGCGAAGGACCTCACTGCGCCGGTGATCCTGGGGTACTCGGTCGCCCCGACACACGTCTGTTACCCCTACGTCTACGACACGGCGCGCCTCCCCCGCCGGCAGCTCACATTCACGCTCTCCGAGCCGGCGAAGGTGCGCCTCACCAAGGTGTTCATCACCTACAACGCGCCGTTCACCGTGCGGATCCAGCGCCCGGCTGAGTCGCGCTGGAGTGGACTGCTGCCGGCAGGCCGGAACCAAATGAAGAGCGGCTACTACTACTACGCCGACGGGATTCTTCCCGACACCGAGGCGTTCTCGTTCGATCTTGAGCCTGACCAAGGGTGGTACGTGCTGCAGGCACGCGATCGCGCTGGGAACTGGAGCCTGCCGGTGACCAGCGGGTTCCTGAACGGCGGCTATGAGGGTGGCGGCGGCGTGGCCGGGACCAACGGCTGCGCCACGTTCCGCTAAACCGGCCGGTCCGCGCGCGAGTGGCAACTCGACCACGATGCGCGTGCCATCGCCCGGCGCGCTGACCACCTCGAACGTGCCACCGAGCGCCGCGACGCGGTCCTGCAACCCACCGAGTCCGTGCCCGGGCACGGCGACGGCGCCGCCAGCGCCGTCGTCGGCCACCGTCAGCCGCATGGTGCCTGGAGAGGCGACGACCCGCACGCAGGCGTAGGTCGCGCCGGCGGCGTGCTTGATCACGTTGGCCAGCGCTTCGGTGACGACGAAGTAGGCCGCGACCTCGACGGGCTCGGGGAACCGCTCGCGGGGGATCTCGACGTCGACCGGCAGCGGCACCCGCGCCGTGACCGACTCGATCGCCGCATGCAGGCCGCGGGTCGTGAGGATCGCCGGGTGAATGCCGGCCGCCAGGTCGCGAAGATCCTCCATGGCGCCGCGAATCTCCCCGATCGCGGCGGCGCAGGCGGCCTCGCGCTCAGCGGCATCGTCGCTCTTCCACTTGCCGTCCTGCAGGAGGAGCAGGGCGTGGAGCAGGCGCTGCTGCGCGCCGTCGTGCAGGTCGCGACCCAGGCGCCGACGCTCGGCATCCATGGCCGTCAGGATGCGCGCCCGCGAGGCCTGAAGCTCCTCCGCCCGCGCACGCTCGGCCGCTTCGCGGCGCTTGATCTCCTCCGAGGCGAGCCGGTCGCTCACGTCGCGAAACACGACCACGGCGCCGCGGCCCTGGTCGGTCGCCAGCGGCGCCGACGAATACGCCACCGGCACCATGCGCCCGTCCTTGCGGGTGAACCAGTCCAGCTCCTCGCGGACCGTCTCGCCCGTGGTGCGTGGCCGCAGCATCGGGCATTCCTCGGCCGGGAAATGCGAGCCGTCGCGGCGCTGATAGTGGATGGTCGGGTGGCTGACCTTGCCGATCAGCTCCTCCGGGCGGTCGTAGCCCAAGATGCGCAGCGCCGCCGGGTTCAGGAACTTCACGCGGCCGTCCGGGTCGACGAGGTAGATCGCGTCGTCGACGGATTCGATCAGCGCCTCGATCAGGTCGTGCGCGCCCGACCCGACGTAGGAGTTCACCGATGGCGTTGGCGCAGGCTCCATGCGTTGACCCACGCTATGGACGCCGGCGCGCCAGCGCCACGGCCGCTCGCCCAAGAAGCCAGCGGCCCGGTGCGCCCTGTGGATAGGGGACCGCGACGACTTCGTCTCCAGAA
>JAEMRF010000023.1 GCA_016463515.1 Solirubrobacteraceae bacterium
GGCCATTGGGGGTGGGTCGGGTGACCGGTCGAGGTTCTGACGCTTGTCAGGAGCTGCTGCGCATGGTCGACTCCCCGCCCATGCCGCCCTACGTCTTGGAAACCGGTGCCGCCGCCGTTGCGACGCGCGCACGGCTCGACGCGCCACAGGTCCTCGCGGGGTTGATCGCCGTCGGCGACGACTGCGGGACCCCCGTTCTCGTGCACGTGGACGAGGATGTCGTCCTGCGGTTCGGCGATGTCGACGCGCGCGCCGCGTACCTCGAAGAGCAACTGCCCGCCGCTAGAGCTATCGGGCGACGGAGCGCGTGGCCGGCGGCACCACGCAGCTTCGAGTACGACGAAGCGAGCGGGTGGCTTCGAACGCGGATGCGCATTGCGGGGCACTTCGAGCGGGGGTGCGGGGCGATTGAGATCGAGGTGCATGACCGGGGTGACGGGCGGGAACGCTCCATGCACGAGCGCATCGAGGTCGGCTCCGACGAGTGGGCGCGCTTCGAAGCGGCCGTCGATGGGGTCTCCCCGGTCACTGACGAGGTATGGGCGACGGACCTTCCGGGCGTGACGTGGCGCTACCGAACGCCCGAGATGGAGGTCGACACAGAGGGGTACTACGCGCCTGATGCTGAGACCATCGGCTTCGCCCTGGACCGGCTCATCGGCCGGAACGTGCTGGCCGACGGCGTGTCCGAGGACGGTGTCGGCGACCTCAACGATGTCGAAGAGCTTCTCCTCGCCGCCGTGAGGTCGTGGGTCTCGGCGGCTGAAGAGGAGCGGATTGACCCCGGGGCGCTGCAGGAGCGGCATGCTGAAGCCGCGGTCTTTGAACGGCTCGAGGAGCTGACGATCCCCGCCAAGCAGGTCGGCGTCAACGGCACGATGCCGAACTGGCAGCGTGTCGGGCGGCTAGATCTGGCGGTGCCCGGTCCCGCAGGCCATCCGGTCTGGGTGGAGTGGAAGTGGGCGCGCAGCGCATCGACGCTGCACAACTCCCTCTGGGACGCTGCGAAGGTCGCGAGCGGCGTCCGAGCGGGCGCGGCGGCCGGGGGGTACCTGCTCGCGGGCGCGCCGGACGCAGAGTGGGCGCGGGCCAATCGCGGGCCGACGCGTTTGTTCGACGTCGGCCGCTGGCCGGGGACAACAATCGTCACCGACGCCCAGTCGTGGTGGTCAGGTTGGTTCCGTGAGAACGAGGGCACGTACCCGATGCAGGTCCCGACGCCGATCATGACGATCCCCGCAGGACGCGTGCGATGGACGGCGCCGGACGGGGCGCCGTGGACGATCAAGCTCGTCCGGGTGGAGGCGCCCGGAGACGCGATGTTCGTGCCGCCGCCTCGGGCGTAAAGGTTGACGGCATGCCACCCGCCGCCAAGCTTGATCTTCACGCCGCTGAAGCGTTCGCTGCCTCTGTGCGTGTCGGGAGCTGGACGTTGTACGGCCAGGTGGCGGTGGCGGGCGGCCAGACACCGATGGCTGCGCCCCGCGCGCAAGAACGACCAGAACGCCGGGCCGCTGTCGAACAGGCGCGTGCGGCAGCCGGTGCGCTTGGTCTCGGCGCGGCTGCCGGCGCGGGGTCGAACTCGGTGACCTCGTCCCCGAGCGAGACGCAGGGTAGCCGACGTTTCGGCCCAGGTCAGGAGCTCGTGGGGGCGCCGCAGCGGACGTGGACGAATGAGCTCGAGCGCGGTGCGGTCGTCGGCTCCGAGGACGGTGAGGTCGGTGCCTGTCGCCGATGACAGGCCCTCCGCCCGCAAGCGTCAGAGATCGGATGGCAGACACGATCCCCTGAACGTTGGGAGCAGATGACGCAAACAGCGTCCTCGTCGCACCGGCATGGTGTGCACCGTTGTAGGCTCCCGTCCGTAGACTGGAGCGTTGACACGGAGGATGTCATCGACGTCCAGGGAATGGCGGACCTTGCTCGCATCGCACAACGAATCGCTATGTCCCTCTAACTGTGACGCTATCCGTTAATGCCCAGGTCTGTGATCGACCTCGGCCGGGGGTCCCGCAGGCTCTGGCTGCGGAGCGAGGCCGAGGAGCGGCGATCGGATCACCCACGTCAGGCCGATCCGGCATGGCCTCGGAGCGACTGACGATGGACCCGCGCTCGGCGGAGATCGTGACGGGTGAGGTGAGTGGTGGCACGAATACGAGCCACACGATCGTCGTCGCCGCGCTAACGGCACTTCTCGACGCCGTCCCGCCCACGGCCGCGCCAGACGCCTATGAATACGCTGTGGTCGAGGCGAACGTCCTCGGCAAGGACACCGAGGGCGCGCGACGGCGGACCTTCCGCTACCTCCGCGAGCTCTATCTGCTTCGTCCGGACTCGGTGCTGTTCCGAGCGCTCCGCGATCTTTGGGCGGTCGACGCGGGTGCACGGCCGCTTCTCGCCGGTCTCTGCGCACTTGCGCGCGACGCCGTATTTCGTGCGAGCAGCATTGTCATCGCGGGCACTTCGCCGGGCGACATGCTTGTATCCGCTGACCTCGCCGACGCCGTCGCGGAGCGCTTCCCCGACAGCTACAACCGAGGAACGCTCGCCAAGATCGGCCGGAACACGTTCTCGTCCTGGGAGCAGACCGGGCACCTCACCGACAAGGGGCGATCGACGAAAGTGCGCACGCGTCCGGAATGCACGCCTGCGGATGTCGCATACGCACTGCTGCTCGGGCATCTGGAGGGCGCGCGAGGCTACGGTCTCTTTGAGACGTTATGGGCGCGAGTCCTTGATCAGCCAGCGTCGCACCTGCTCGATCTTGCGGCGTCTGCCTCGCAGCAGGGCATGTTGGAGCTCCGCCAAGCCGGCGGCGTCGTCGACGTCGGCTTCCGCGAACTGCTGCGCCCGTTTGAGGCGGCGGGAGGCGACGGCTCGCGATGAGCTACGTCGAGGATCTGCTCATGGCGTATCGCAGGTTCGTGGCCCTTCCGTGGCAACAGACCCTCGCGCCCGCTCAGCGCGTTTGGATGGCGGTGTACCCGCCTGACGACGAGCGTCGGCTTCGCCTCCACCTTCCAGCGTTCAAGGAAGCCACGATCGAGCATCAGCATGCTTGGGCGCTCATAGACATCACGACGTCGTTCGAGAGCTGGATGGCCGGACACGACTACCGAGATGCATATTTCGAGGACCCGGAACTGCTCGAGACGGCCCTGCCAGCCTTCTTCAACTATCTCGTCACCAACGTGCGTTCTGAGCTTGCCGACCACCCTGCGCCTGACGGCGTTGTCGCGCTTCTCGGAGCGGGCACGATGTTCGGCCTCGGAGATGCGACGAAGGTGTCCGCTCTCATAAATGCCGTCAACGACGCCATCGCCGGCCGCCTGGTGGTGTTCTTCCCCGGAGAGGTCGAGAACAACAACTTCCGCTTGCTCGACGCCCGAGACGGCTGGGACTACATGGCGGTCGTAATCTCGCCGAATGGAGGCGGTCGATGACAATCACTAACCGAGAGCTCTTCTACCGAGACCCCACCGAGACGAAGATCCCGAACGACGGGGTCGCGAAGGTCGTACGACCGACGACGGACCAGCAGTGGGATGTGCTGCGATGGGAGCTCGCGAGCTTCGTATGCGACGGTCAGTACGCGCGGGGTCTCGAGCGCGTCCTCAACAGCTTCTTGACCAACCTCAGCCAGGCAGAGCAGCCCGCAGCCTGGGTCAGCGGCTTCTACGGAAGCGGCAAGTCACACCTGGTCCGGGTCCTCGAGTATCTCTGGCGCGACGTCGAACTGCCCGGAGGCGACCGTGCCCGCGATCTCGTCACGCTTCCCAACGATGTCCGCGACCACCTGACCGAGCTCTCGACCGCCGGCATGCGCCTTGGTGGCCTCTGGTCCGCAGCTGGCACGTTGGCGTCTGGCAAGAGCGACGCCGTGCGCCTCGCCTTCCTCTCGGTCCTATTCGAGAGCGCGGGCCTCCCGGAGGAGTACGCCCGTGCGCGGTTTACGATCTGGGCCCATGAGAACGGCTACCTCGAGCCGCTACGAGGAGCAATCGAGGCCGAAGGCCGGACGTTTGACAAGGAGATCCACGACCTCTACGTCTCGCCCGTCATTGCGAAAGCCCTGTTGGAGGCCGATACGACGCTCGGCGCGTCGATCAAGGAAGTGCGCGATCTACTGAAGACGCAGTTCCCGCCAACCACGAAGGACGTCACCCTCGAGGAGATGTTCGATGTGATGGACGACGTCCTTCGACTCCAGTCGACAACGGCAGGGAAGTTGCCGCTGACGCTGGTCATTCTCGACGAGATGCAGCAGTACATCGGCGACGACAACGAGAAGGCCTTGGCGGTGCAGAACATCGTCGAAGGGTGCTCCGCGCGTTTCGAGAGCCAGGTGCTCTTCGTTGCCACGGGCCAAAGCGCATTGACCGCTACGCCCACCTTGTCGAAGTTGATCGACCGCTTCCGTCTTCCCGTCGAGCTCTCTGACAACGACGTTGAAACGGTCGTCCGCGAGGTCGTTCTCCGCAAGAACCCCGAGCACGTGCCGATGTTGAAGTCGACGATCGAGGCCTCCGAGGCCGAGATCGATCGCCACCTCGGAGGCACGAGATACGCGCAGCGGGCTGAGGAGAAACCAAAGCTTGTCCCCGACTACCCCGTTCTTCCGAACCGGTGGCGGCTGTGGTCAGAGATGCTCCGCGCGGTCGACCGCGCGGGCAAGTCCGGCCTCGTCCGATCCCAGCTAGGACTGATTCACGGTGGCGTTCGCTCGGCCGCTAATCGTTCGGTTGGTCAGGTGATCGGCGCCGATTATCTCTTCTTCGACGACAAGGCCCACGTCGACATGCTCATGAGCGGCGTACTGCTCCGCGAGGTCGACGACTTCATCCAAAGCATGATGAGCGCTGGCGGGGATAGCGCGACCAAGGGCCGTCTCTGCGCGCTGATCTTCCTCATCTCTCAGATGTCCCAGCCTGTCTTGGGGGGCGAGAGCGGTCTTCGGGCTACCGCGCCGTTCCTTGCTGACCTCCTCGTAGAGGACCTGGCCGAAGATGGTGCGCGGCTCCGCAAGCGTGTGCCGGAGCTGCTAGACGAGCTCGTCGCAGACGGACGGATAGTCCGAGTGGATGACGAGTACCGGCTCCTCACGCAGGAGGACGCCGAGTGGGAGAAGGACTATCGAACCCGACTCGCAGCAATCCGCGATGACGCGCAGCGACTCAACGAGCTTCGCGGTGAGCGACTCCTTTCCGCGGTCAATGCGTCGCTGGGGAATCTGAAGCTCACCCACGGGGCCAGTAAGACGCCCCGGAAGGTCGATATGCATTGGGGCCAGGACGAGCCCGCGCCCGATGACGGCGACGTTCCCGTCTGGCTCCGCGATGAATGGTCAGTCACGGAGGCGGCAGTCAGGAAGGCAGCGGCGGAAGCCGGCGAGGATAGCCCAATCGTCTTCGTGTTGCTGCCCAAGCACGAGGCCGACCAGATCAAGGAGACCCTCGCTAGCTACGCCGCCGCGGAAGACACTCTCCGGCGGCCCACACCGCAGACAGACGAGGGCAAGGCGGCGCAGAGGGCCATGCGCACTCGCCAGACGGATACTGACGAGGACCTGTCAGATCTGTTCCAGGAGGTGGTCGCGCGTGCCCGAGTGTTCCAAGGTGGTGGAGCCGAGCTCACTACATCGACGCTTCGGGACGCAGTCGAGATTGCCGCGAACCGGTCCCTCGTCAGACTGTTCCCGAAGTTCAAGCAGGGCGACAACGCCAACTGGGGCAAGGTCGTCACGAAGGCACGCGAGGGCGCTCCAGACGCACTCGACGCCGTTAGTCACCACGGCGAACCGACAACCAATGCCGTCTGCAAGGAGGTCCTCGCGGCCATCACCGGCGGCGGCACGAAGGGCGCCGAACTTCAGAAGCGCTTCGCCGCCCCTCCTTTTGGCTGGCCGAAGGATGCCGTCAGCGGAGCGATCCTCACGCTCCTCGCTGCCGGCAACATCCGCGCGTCTCAGGATGGAAAGGACCTAGCAGGACCGAAGGAACTCCCGCAGACGCAGATCGGCAAAGTCACTCTGTACAAGGAGGACGAGCCGCCCTCCGTCACTCAACGTCTCGCCGTGAAGGGCATGCTGACTGCAGCGGGCGTGCACTACGAGCCAGGGCAGGAGGGAGCCCAGCTACCGGCGCTGCTGCAGCGCCTCAAGGACTTCGCCGCCCGCGCCGGCGGTGCGCCGCCGCTGCCTGAACCGCCAGACGTCGACCATCTCGATGCGCTCCTCGCATTGGGTGGGAATCAGCGCTTCCGAGAGATCGCTGACGACCACGATCGCTTGAACGCCGATCTCGAGCGATGGCGTGCGGCCGATCAACAGCGAGAACAGCGGGAGGCTGAGTGGCAAGATCTACTCCGTCTACAGCGCCACGCCGAAGGCCTGGTGGTGGCCACCGAGATCAACTCAGCGATCACCGCCATCCGTGACGGTCGCCAGCTGCTCGATGACCCGGACCCCATCGCGCCGCTGCTCTCTGAATTGACCGGCGCACTTCGAGATGCACTCACGGGTCATGCAAGTCGACTCGCGGAGGCGCAGCAGCAGGCCGTCGCCGAGCTCGAGGCGTGGGATGACTGGTCCAAGCTCGGGGCTGCTGATCAGGACACGATCCTCAGCGAAGCGAAGCTGGTCGCAGCCGATCCACCCGAGGTCGCCACCGACGCGAAGCTGCTCGCGGCCCTTGACGCCACGCCACTCAGCGCATGGCAGGATCGGATCAGCCTCGTTCCCGGACGCCGCGACCAGGCCAGGCAGCGTGCTGCCATGCGTCTCGAGCCTGAAAGCGTCACGATCACCGCGCCTTCGGCAACGCTTAGGGGCGGTCCGGATCTCGAGAAGTACGTCGAGGAGTTGCGCGCGCGTGTAAAGCCGCATCTTGATGCAAACAAGACCGTGATCATCTGAGGTCCACCTTGCGCGCGCTGTCGTCGGTCCTTCGCAAGCAGCTAGAGACCTCCGTGCTGGCGGCTCGCCGTGCGGCGGAGAGCGCGTCGCGTGCTGCGCTTGACGGGTTGGGGGTGTTCGCCGATCGCCGGCCCGAGCATCTCGACAGCGATCGCGCTGCGCTGCGAGTTGGCCTTCGCGCGAAGTGGCGGCAGCTCGGCAGCGATCGCGATCTTCTCGTGGCGGAGTGCGCCTACGAGCAATGGCACCGGCTCTTGTTCGCTCGCTTTCTTGCGGAGAACAAGCTGTTGCTGCATCCCCGCTACAAAGCGCCCGTCACCCTCGCTGACTGCGAAGAGCTCGCGGCCGAACTCGGTGAGCCTGACGCTTGGTCCGTGGCGGCGCGCTTCGCCGCGGAGATCCTTCCGGGGATCTTCAGGCTCGACGATCCCTGCGTGCGGCTGCGGCTGGCCCCCGAGGGCAGAGACGCTCTCGAAGAAATACTCGATGCGCTGCCGGCGGAGGCATTTGCTGCGGACGATGCTCTTGGCTGGGTCTATCAGTTCTGGCAGAAGGACAGGAAGGACGAGGTCAACGCCTCGGAGCGCAAGATCGGAGCGGCGGACCTCGGTCCTGTCACGCAGCTGTTCACCGAGAACTACATGGTCCGCTTCCTGCTGGAGAACTCACTCGGCGCGTGGTGGGCAGCGCGTCACCCAAAGAGTCAGTTGGTGACAGAGTTCGAGTATCTCCGCCTGGACGTCGCCGGTCGTCCTGCCGGCGGCACATTTGAGAGTTGGCCGGAGAGGGTGGCTGAGCTGACGGTCATGGACCCTTGCTGCGGTTCGGGGCATTTCCTGGTCGAGGCGTTCTCGATGCTCTGGCGTATGCGGGCCGAGGAGGAGCACCTCGGGGCGGTTGACGCTCAAGACGCTGTACTCCGCGACAACCTATTCGGACTCGAGCTCGACCAGCGCTGCGTACAGATCGCGACCTTTGCCGTGGCGCTACAGGCATGGAAGGCTGGCAGTGGCTGGCGGGAACTCCCTGTACCCAACATCGCCTGCTCCGGTATTCCGGTAAAGGCGCCCGTCGGCGAATGGACAACGCTGGCCGATGGTGACGAGCGACTAGAAAGGGCGCTCACGCGTCTACACGTGCTCTTCCAAGAAGCCGACACTCTGGGAAGCCTGATCGACCCGAAGCGCGCCGCAGCGTTGAGCGGTCCTAGGCCCCAGCTGTCGATCGAGGACGTCGAATGGGAGGAGATTTTCCCTCTGCTAGAGAAAGCCGCTCGGCAGGAGGGCACCGACCCAGCGGTCGCGGTTCTCGGTCAAGACGCGGCGAGTACAGCGCGCGCCGCCCGATATCTCTCGCAGACGTACACGTTGGTGATCACTAACGTTCCGTATCTCGGTAAGGGTCGTCAAACGGAGCCGCTGCGGAAATACGCCGATTACCTATATCGCGAAGGTGCCGCCGATCTGGCCGGCGCCTGCGCCCTGCGTTGCCAGCGCCTCGCGCTTCCCCACGGCTCGGTGGCCTTGGTCCTGCCCGAGACTCTCTTCTTCTTGAAGAGTTTCGAAGCGTTCCGCGAGTTGGTCCTCGCATCGCTGCAGTGGTCAAGCTACGCAGCACTCGGCCCTGGAGCATTCGGAGCAATCGGAGGCGAGGTCGTTCAGCCGGTCTTGTGGACGGCGTCGATCCACAAGGACGATGGCGAGTTCGTCGGACTCGATTGTCGCGACGCAGCGGGTCCATCAGCCAAGGCCACACTCCTTGCCACAGGTGAACTGCTGAGAGAGCAACAGGCGGCTGTCTCTGAGCGCCCCGGCATGAAGGTAGCCCTCGGTCTCGAACACACCGCCGACGTCCTCGCGAAGCATGCGAGTAGCGTCGAGGGACTGTCGACCGGCGATAGTGCCCGCTTTCGCCTCTTCTTCTGGGAGGTGCCGACGCTGGCCAGTCGTTGGAAGTGCTTCCAAACGGCGCCGAGCCGGCCAGGCGCACTAGACGGGCTGTCAACGGTTATTCGATGGGAGGACGGAAATGGCGCCCTTGCGCGCGATCCTGGTGCCCGTATCCAAGGGCTGAATTGTTGGGGCAAGCCGGGAGTGCTTGTCGGCCGCATGGGGTCGATCGTGGCTACGACCTACCTGGGTCAGGCATACGACAAGTCATGCGTCGTGCTACTGCCCAAGCCCGGTGCCGACGTCAACGCGATTGCGGCGTTTGCGATGGACGCTTCCTACGAGCGCGCGATCCGTTCCTTCGACAAGAAGATCGGCGTGGCTACGGCCTCAATGGTCGAGGTGCCATTCGACCTAGACCAGTGGCGCGAGCTAGCCGCATCACGGGCCTCGCATGAGCCATGCTCGGACGATCCGACACAGTGGCTATTCGAGGGTCGGCCTGAGACATCGACGGCACCGTTGCAGGTGGCGGTGGCGCGGCTGGTTGGTTACCGGTGGCCGGAGCAGCCAGATACGGACGATCTGGACTCGTTTGTAGATTCCGACGGAATCGTTTGCCTGCCGTCGGTGGCGGGCGAGGCTCTAGCGGCGGATCGGCTGCAGCAGCTCCTGGCGCGTGCTTTTGGCGCGGACTGGTCGCCTGGGAAGGTCGCGCAGCTGCTCGAGCGGACCGGAAGCAAGAAGAAGAACCTCGAGGACTGGCTACGTGATGAGTTCTTCAAGCAGCATTGCGCCCGGTTCGGAAACCGTCCGTTCGTGTGGCACATCTGGGACGGCCAGCGGGATGGCTTCTCCGCATTAGTGAGCTACCACCGCCTGGATCGTAGGACGCTGGAGAAGCTCACGTTCACGTACCTCGGCCAGGACTGGATCGAGCGTCAGCGCGCTGAAGCCCGCGACGAGGTGGCGGGTGCTGAGGCCCGCCTCTCCTCCGCGCTAGGGCTGCAGCGTAAGTTGGAAGCGATCCTTGAAGGCGAGGCGCCGTACGACGTCTTCGTTCGCTGGAAGCCGACGCACGAGCAGCCGATCGGATGGGATCCGGATCTCAACGACGGCGTCAGGCTCAACGTGCGTCCATTCGTTGAGGCCGGCGTCCTGCGCGCGCCCTTCAATATCCACTGGCGCAAGGACCGCGGAAAGAACCCAGACGGCTCCGAGCGCGCGAACGACATCCACCTCACGCTCGCCGACAAGCAAAACGCACGCACGCAAGCAGGGAAGTCGTGAGCGAAACCGTTCTCGACGCCATAGGCGCCTCATTGTCGTCCGCGCTCAGTTACGCCCAGAACGTGCGGGTCGCGCCGGTGGCGCTGTTGTGGCCAGACGAGGCGGCTCAGTGGCGATCGATCATCGGCCGGCTGCAAGAGAAACTGCCGGTCATTTCGCTCGGCGAGTACGACGTTGCGGCGCGATCGGGGCCGGCCTACTGGATCCGATGCGTTGTCGCGCGAAGCGTCGACGTCGGTCTGCCTACGGGCGCTCCGATCGTGTACCTGCCAGGTGTTAGTCGCAGTCAGCTGCGGGCGGCGGACGCGTGTCCGCCGGAACTCGCCCCGATCGCAGAGCTCCAGTACCGCAGCCAGTGGTTCAGCCATCCGAACAACCGCGACTGGACTGTTCGGGCGCTCATGTCAAACCCTGAACGCGGACTCGGGCTCCGAATCGCTGACGACGCCGACACCGGCAAGGCGCTTCTCCTCGCCCTTGATCGCATCGTCGACGAGCGCGTCGACCGGTTGCGGCGACAGCAGATCATCGACGCGGACTACTGCCTCGAGCTGGTCAGCGAAGACCCTGTCAGAAGCGTGCTGCGATGGCTCGACGACCCAAACGGCTTCCGTCTGCGAACGGAGGATGCCCAGTGGACGGCCTTCGTCGCGCAGTGCAAGGCTGAGTTCGCCTTCGACCCGATGGTCGACGGAGAGGTAAGCGCCGCACGAAAGCTCGGGCTGCGCGAGAGCGGGTGGTCGATCGTCTGGCGGCGGTTCGCCGAAACGCCTGAGCGCTACCCCGGGGTGGCCGAGCAGCTGCGGAAGGCTCGCCCTGAAGCGCTCATCGTCGACAACCGCGACGCGTGGCCGCAAGAGAACGAGGATGACGAAGACCAGCTGCGCAGCCGACTTCGAGACTTCACGGTCCTTACGCCGGAGGGCGCTCGGAAAGAGGTGCGTGCGCTCGATCGCGAGCACGCGTGGCGCCGTGGGACGGTGTGGGCTGATCTCGACCAAGCGCAGCTCGCGTTCGCGCTCGAGCAACTTGTCGCCTTGGCCGAGGTCACTGAACAGCCGCTCGCCTCAGCAGATCTGGAGTCAATCGTCACCGACTACGGCGACCGCGGCTGGCGCGCCGACGACGCAGTCCTCCGCGCACTCGCTGCCGCTCGGACGGCGTCTGATCGGGAAGCCGTGTCGGCAGCTGCTGCGGCGATGTACCGGCATTGGGTGGACGAGGGCGCCAAGGCGCTCCAACAAGTCATCGGTCCCATGGCGGACGCCCACAGCTATCAAGCAGGATCTCCGGCGCCGAAGGCGCCGGGGAGCATCACCCTCTTCGTTGATGGGCTTCGTCTCGATGTCGCCCGACGAGTTGAAGACCGCCTGACATACGCAGGCCTCAATGTGGACAGCGTCACAAGCCTGTCGGCGCTCCCGACCGTCACGCAGACTGCAAAGCCCGCCCTCGTGCCGACGGCCAGCGGCGCGCTCGGGCCGGGACCGGATCTGCACCCAGCAAACACCGCGACGGGAACGAAGGCCTCGATTCAAGTGTTGCGCGCTCTGATGGGCGAGAACGGCGTCCAGGTACTTGGCACCACGGAAGTCGGCGACCCATCTGGGACGGCGTGGGGCGAGGTTGGCGAACTCGACCATCGCGGGCACGACATGGGCATCCGACTCGTGGACCACCTCGACGAGGACGTCGACCGCATTGTCGGGCGCATCCGCGAGCTGATTGAGGCCGGATGGGAGCGCGTCCAGGTCATGACCGATCACGGATGGATGCTCCTTCCAGGCGGAATGGAGAAGGTCGAGTTGCCGCCAGCCACAAGCGAAGTCAAGAAGGGTCGTTGCGCGCGGCTCAAGGATGGCGCCGTCGTCGATGTCCCTACGGTGCCGTGGTATTGGGATGCCGACGTGCGGATCGCACTCGCGCCAGGGGCGACGTGCTTCGAGGCGAACAAGGAGTACGAGCACGGAGGCGTCAGCCCGCAGGAATGCGTCGTCCCACGTATCGCCGTAACCGCCGGCGTGACGGCAGCCGTGGGCGCACCGGAGATCACGAAGGTGAAGTGGTTGGGGCTGCAGTGCCGCGTGGAGTACAGCGGAGTCACGGATAAGGTGGTCGTTGACCTCCGCGGGTTGCCGGCCGAGCCGAGCTCGAGCATCGCCGAGCAGGCCAAGGAGACATCGAGCGCCGGCAAGGTCTCCCTTCTTGTGCCCGATGAAGAGCATGAGGGTGAGCGAGCTCATCTGGTGATGGTTGCCATCGACGGGCAGATCCTCGCTCAGCGCGAGGTTGTTGTCGGGAGAAACCGGTGACAGCGCTCGACGAGCTTGATCGTCTCGCCGCCGATGTGTTCGAGGGTTATCTGGTTCGAAAGGACTTGGCGCAGCAGTTCCGTGGCCAGTACCCCGTGCCCACATATGTCGGCGAGTTCCTGCTCGGCCGTTACTGCGCCACCACAGACTCAGAGGAGATCGCCGAGGGACTAGCCGTCGTCGAGCGTTCGATGAAGGAACGGACCGTCCGAGCTGGCGAGGAGGAGCTCTTCAAGTCTCGCGCGCGCGAGAAGGGCAAGGTCAAGATCATCGACTTGCTCAGAGGGCGCCTCGACGCGAAATCGGACGCGTATAAGGCCGAGCTGCCCAGCCTCCAGCTCAGCGACATCCACATCGCTGACGCCCTCGTCAACGAACACGATCGAATGCTCACAGGGGGCTTCTACGCGGAGGTCACGCTGGAGTACGTGGCGCCGTTGGCCAAGGAGTCTGGTCAACCCTTCCGCGTCGAGGCGGTTCGCCCTATCCAGATGTCGACGCGCGATGCCCTCGACACGTTCGTCATGGGGCGTGGCCACTTCACCCTCGAGCAGTGGCGCGATCTGCTCCTCCGCAGCGTCGGGTTCGAGCCGAGCCGGTTCACATCACGCCAACAGGACGTCCTTCTGGCGCGCATGGTTCCGTTCGTCGTCAGCAACTACAACGCGGTCGAGCTCGGTCCACGGGGAACCGGAAAGTCGCACCTGTTTCAGCAGATCTCTCCGTACGCCCATCTGGTGTCGGGGGGCAAGGCGACCATCGCGAACATGTTCGTCAACAACCGCACGGGACGGCGCGGGCTCGTGGCGCAGTACGACGTCGTGTGCTTCGACGAGGTGTCAGGTGTCTCTTTCGACACGAAAGAGGGCGTGAACATCCTCAAGGGGTACATGGAGTCCGGCGAGTTCAGTCGCGGCAAGGAGAGCATCCGCGCCGAGGGCGGCGTCATCATGGTCGGCAACTTCGATGTCGACGTCCAGGACGAGCTCCGTCACGGCCACCTCTTCGGCCCAATGCCGAAGGAGATGCGCGACGACACAGCGTTTCACGACCGCATCCACGCCTATCTCCCCGGATGGGACGTCCCTAAGCTTGACCCCAGCTATTTCACCACTCACTTCGGCTTTGTCAGCGACTTCTTGGCCGAGTGCTGGAGCCAACTACGCCGGGCATCGAGGCTCGAGGCAACACAGGGCCGGCTCCACTGGGGGAGCCAGCTCAGCGGCCGAGATCGACGAGCCGCCAACAACACCGTCAACGGCCTGCTCAAGCTTCTATGGCCCAATCCAGACACGGAAGTACCCGACGACGCCATTGCGTGGGCCGCCGAACTCGCGCTCGAGCTGCGACGTCGAGTTAAGGAGCAACAGGCCTCGATCGGCGCTGCTGAGTTCGGCAAGGTCGATCTCAGCTATCAGGTCGACGGGCGAGCAGACAAGGTCGTCTATTGCGATGAGACGGTCCAGCATCGACTTCGTGCTGCGAGTGATGAACCCGCTGCCGGCGTTGCGCGGGAGGCCGGCGATAGCCAGGTGTTTCCGGAACCCGATCCAGCAGAGGTGCAGTCCTCGCGCGGAGCGAAGGCCACGGATTACGCCGTTGGCGACATCATCGATGGCCGCTTCCGGATCCTGGATGTGCTCGGACAGGGAGGCTTCTCCAAGGTCTACCGTGTGCTGGACGACGTCGAGGATGAGGAGCGCGCGCTCAAGCTCTTCGACAACGCCGCGGGCTACGACGCTGTTCGGCGCGAGATTGGTGCGCTGCGGAAGGTGCGCCATCCCCACGTCGTCGAGGTCTACTGGGCGGGCAAGACCGGCGACGGTGACTGGTACCTCATTACCGAGTACATCGATGGCGAGTCAGTCGATCGATACGCCACAGGGGCGCAGCACCTGCGTGATCGCGAGGCCGTCGACGTCGCACTCGATGTCCTCGACGCCCTGGTGGCCATCCATCCCGATTCGGCACGGCTCGGTGAGCTCGACCGCAAGAGACGTGACGGCGACTTGTCGGAAGCTGAGTACGAGGAGTGGCGGGACCTGCAAGAGAAGGGCCTCGTGCACCGAGACATCAAGCCGCTCAACGTGATGCTGACGCGGTCCGGCGCCAAGCTGCTCGACTTCAATATTGCATCGCGAGTCGGTGATCCGGTTCGCACCCAGTCCGGCACACCGCCCTACCAGGCCCCCGACGCCGACCTGACCCGGTGGGATGTCACCACCGATCTCTTTGCGGTGGGAGTGATGCTCTACGAGTTGCTGTGCAACGGGCAGCACCCCTACCCCGGGGCCAAGCCGTTGCCCGACGAGGCAATCATCGACCCGAAGAGCATTCGGTCGGATTTGGACGGCGCCCTGGCCGCGTTCCTCCGCCGCGCGTGCGCGCCCGAGCGCGAAGCCCGGTTCAAGACGGCGGCCGAGATGAAGTCCGAACTCAGCGAGGTCCGAGCCGGCCTATGAGCGCGTGTCGGCGCCGCTATCTGGTCCGCAAGCCTGACTAGTCACGCGATGCAGAGATGTGGCAGTCGTTCTGATGCTTCGCTGATCGCGGCCTCTGATGTGGGTACTGCGTAAGCACCGGACGGCGCTTCCAAGGTCCTGCCGGGCGATGCGCGAGGAGCAGCGCATTGCCCTTTTCGGTCGGCCGACCGGCATCCGCCGCCGACCCGTAACAATTGTTTGGGCTTGCACCTCGACGAGTACGAATGCTCATCGATCGCGCGTCTCCTCTTGGTGTTCTCGGCATAGGATCAGCTTGTGCCGTACGAAACCCCCATCACCATCAAGCAGGCTCTCGAGCGGATCCACGCTACGGACTACGTCTTGCCTGCGATTCAGCGTGAGTTCGTTTGGGGGCCGGACCGCATCACACGTCTCTTCGACAGCCTCATGCGGGGCTATCCGATCGGCGGTTTCCTCCTCTGGAAGCTGCAGGCTGAGACCGTGGGGAACCTGGGTCTGTTCCGATTCCTCGACAAGTACAGCGAGTACGACCGTCGGCACAACGATCCTCTAGTACTGCCGGAGCCGCGACCGCTTCATGCAGTGCTTGATGGACAGCAGCGCCTGACGGCCATCAACGTGGGCTTGCGGGGCACCTTCGCCTATCGCTTGCCCAGAAGGTGGGCAAACAAGCCCGAGAGCTATCCCCCGCAAACGCTCCATCTCGAGCTCTGCAGCATCGCCGATGACACAGACGAGGAGGGCTACGGGGAGGGGGTGCGCTACCGGTTCGAGTTCTTCGAGAAGCACGACGTTTTGCATCGCAACACTGAGAACACGCACTGGTTCCCTGTCCCAGACGTCTTGGGGCTGGAGTCAGTCGTCGACGCGTTGCCTCGGCTGAATCAGGCGGGGCTGTCACAGGAGGCCCTCGAGCCGGCCATGAAGACGCTCGAGCGGCTTCGCCAGGCCGTGCATGCGGATCCGGTGGTCGCGGCACACGTCGAAGAGGATCAGGACCTGGACCGCGTACTCGACATCTTCATCCGCGTGAACAGCGGGGGCATGACTTTGTCGTCCTCCGACCTGCTGTTGAGCATTGCGACTGCTCAGTGGAAGGAGCGTGACGCTCGAGAGTCCATTCATGGACTAGTCGACGAGCTCAACAGCACCGGTCACGGCTTCGCTTTCACGAAGGACCTCGTCTTGAAGGCGTCGCTGGTTCTCACTGACGCCGGCGACATCCGCTTCAAAGCATCCAACATAAACGCCAAGACGATGGCAGTCGTCGAGGAGAAGTGGGACGGAATCGAGAAGGCCCTGAAGCTCACGGCGAAGGTGCTCGACTCCTTTGGCTTCAGCTCGATGACACTCACCGCTCATAGCGTCGCGATCCCGTTGGCGGACTATTTCCACCAGCGCGGACTCGGCGAGTCATTCGTGTCCTCGAAGGAACACAAAGATGACCGCGCCGCCATGCGCAGCTGGGTGCTTCGAAGCCTCCTGAAGCCTGGCGTGTGGGGAAGCGGACTGGACACCCTGCTGACTTCCCTTAGGCGACAGATTAGGGAACACGGAGTCGACCGCTTCCCGGTTCTCGAGCTGGAAGCCACCATGGCTGGCCGCGGGAAGGCGCTCACTTTCACCCCAGAGGAGATCGACACGCTTGCCGAAACGCGATACGGCGGCCGTTCCTTTTCGATTCTCGCAGTGCTTTATCCCGGGTTCGATGGAACCAAGGCTTTCCACGTCGATCATGTATTTCCCCGCGCGAGGTTCACGCGTCCTGCGCTCAGCAGGGCCGGCCTGTCCGATACTCAGATCGAGGCATGCATCGAGCGGCGGGACGGCCTCCCAAATCTGCAGCTGCTGGAGGGCGGTACGAACACCTCGAAGCAGGCCGCCATGCCGGCCGGCTGGCTCGTCGATCACTTCGGGGACGATGCGGCGTCTCGCGAGCTCTACGTGGCTGGTCATCACCTCGAGGGGTTGCCCGATGGGCTCGAGGGCTTTCTTGAGTTCTACGACAGGCGTCGTCAGCGCATCCGTGATCGGCTCGCCGAGCGACTCGGCGTGACGCTGCCCGAAGCTGGCGCCTCAGCCGACAATTGAGCGACCGTGGGCCTGCTTGGCAGGGTGTCTGGAAGGATAACGTCGAGCGCGCCGTCCTGAGTCAATCGAGTAGCTCCTCCTTCAACTCCTTGTCATCGTCGGGAGCGGCCCGAATGAGTGCCGGGAAGAGTCGCCTTGCGACTTGTTAGTACTTCCACGGCGCGAGCCTGGTTGCCGGCTTGCCGGAGGCGGTTTGAAGCACGCTGGACAAGTTCGAGACCGCGCCGAATATCGCCAAGCGGCAACACAGCTGCACCTGGAGCGGACTCCCTGGGTCGGAGCGGGCCTGACTGCGGCGTGCCGCGGGAACTCGTGCCTCACCTAAGGCACGAGGACGCTAGAGCCGAGAGGCCAATCCGCTGGATCGCCCGGTTGATCGAGTCGCCGCAGCCCGAACCGCCGCCTCATCCCCAACGATCACAACCCGCTCCCGCGCCCGCGTCACCGCCGTATAGAGCAGCTCCCGCGTCAACATCGCCGAGTCCGCATCGGGCAGCACCACCGCCACCGTCCCGAACTGCGACCCCTGCGACTTGTGGATCGTCATCGCATAGACCGTGTCCACCGCACCCAACCGCGTCGGGCTGAACGTCACCGGTTCACCACCGCGCTCGAACGCCGCCTGCACCCGGTCGTCACCGACGTCGATCACCACGCCGGTGTCGCCGTTGTAGAGCTTCAGCCCGTAGTCGTTCTCGGTCACCAGCAGCGGCCGGCCGACGTACCACTCCGCCCCTGGATCGAACCCCGCCACGCCCTCGGCCAGCCACCCCTCAAGCACCCGCATCCACGTCTGTGCGCCGTGCGGCCCGCGGCGGTGCGCGCACAGCAGGCGGAAGCTCTCCAGCGCCCGCAGGGCACCCGACGCGTCACCCGCTGACGCCGACGACACCACGCCCGAAGCGGCCGCGACCGCGACGTCCCGCACCTCAGCCAGCTCCTCGACGTGCGCGCCAGCCGCATCCACGTCCAGCCACACCACGTCCTCCAACCCCGCCAGCAGCAGGTCCAACACCGTGTCGGCGTCGCCCGCGCTGATCGCCGTCGCCAGCTCCGCGATCCCCGCCTCGTACCGGTGGACCTTC
This sequence comes from Solirubrobacteraceae bacterium, assembly GCA_016463515.1. Lineage (GTDB taxonomy): Bacteria > Actinomycetota > Thermoleophilia > Solirubrobacterales > Solirubrobacteraceae > JAGIBJ01. Next base: position 18,046 of record JAEMRF010000023.1, read on the forward strand.
TCCAGCACCACGACCCCGTCGGCCAGCGCGTCGGAAACCACGATGTCGCCAAGCACCGCACCCGCCTCCACCGACGTCAGCTGCCCCGGGTCGCCGACGAGCACCAGCCGCGCCCCCGGCCGCACCGCCTCGGCCAGCGCGGCCATCATCGACAGGGACACCATCGACGTCTCGTCCACGATCACCACGTCGTGCGGCAGGCGGTTCTCCCGGCCGTGGCGGAAGCGCGAACGCGACCCCGGGCGCCAGCCCAGCAGTCGGTGAAGCGTCGACGCCGATAGCCCCTGCAAGGCCGAGCGCGTTTCCGCGGAAACGTCCATCGACCCGGCCGCCTCGTGCAGCGCCTCCTCCAACCGCGCTGCCGCCTTGCCCGTCGGCGCAGCCAGCGCCACCAGCGACACGCCCTGCTCGAGCAGCAGCGCCACGATCCGCGCCACCGTCGTCGTCTTGCCCGTGCCCGGCCCGCCGGCGATCACCGACAGGCGGCGGCGCAGCGCCGTCTCGCCCGCGCGGCGCTGGGCGTCGTCGGTGAAGAGCCGGTCCAGCCCGCCCGCGAGCACGGCCTCGTCGACCGACACCGCGGGGGCATGCAGCGCCCGGAGGTCGACTGCCAGCGCGCGCTCCTGCTGCCAGAACCGGTCGAGGTACAGCGCGCTGCCCACCAGGCGCAGCGGCAACCGATCCGGCGCTTCGTCACCCACGGCCACCAGCGGGCTCGCCGCCACCGCCGCCAGCCACGGCTCCAGCGCCGGCCACGGGAGCGCCGCCACATCCACGCCCGACTCGGGCTCCACGGTGATGGTCGACAGCACCGTCGCCAGGTCCGCGAAGACATGCCCGAACCGCGGCGCACGCACCGCCAGCGCCACGGCCAGCAGCACCTCGTCCGCCGTCTCCCCGACCAGCGCGCCCAGCGACCGCGCCGCCGCCACGTCCCCGCTGGACAGCACGTCGGCGGCGTTGAACTCCGCCAGCAGCCCGTCGCGCACGCTCGCCGCGCGGCGCCAGTCGAAGGGGTCGACAGCCACGGCGTCGCTCATGCGCCCTCATCCAACAGATCGCTCATCGCGTCCACCAGCGCACCCGGCGGCCGCCACGAGAACACCCCGCACGGCGCACCATCCACTCGCGGCGTCTCCTCACCCGACATCCCGCGCACGAACAGATAGACGACCCCCGCCAGGTCCCGGTCCGGCGAGTACCCGGCCACCCGCCAGCGCAGGTAGCGGTGCAGCGCGCACGTGTAGAGCAGCGCCTGCAGCGCGTAGTGGACGTGCAGCATCTCCGCGCGCAGCGCCGCCGGGCGGTAGTGCCAGGCGGTGAGCGGCGCGTCGGGCTCGCCCAGCCAGTTCGTCTTGTAGTCGACGATCGCAAAGCGCCCGCCGGTCCGGAATGTCAGGTCGATCGAGCCCGTCAGGAAGCCGCGCAGCACCGGACGCAGCAGCGGGTCCTCGAGCCGGTCGGCGTAGGCGAACAGCGGGTCGTCGGCCGGCAGGTGCTCACGCAGCAGCGCGCCGATCCGGCGGGGCGACGCCGCGCCCGCCAGCGGCAGCTCGAACCCCAGCTCGTCCAGCCGGTCGGCACGAGACACCGACGACAGCGTCGCCTCGTCGAGCAGCGCACCCAACGGCGTGCGCAACGACGCCGCCAACCCACGCGCCAGCACCGCCGGGTCCCCGATCTCCACCCGCCGGAACGCCTGCGCCTCGGTCACGCACCGCAGCAGTTCCGCCTCGAGATCGACCGCCGCGAAGTCCGCCGCCTCGAAGACGTCGTGGACCAGGGTGCCGAACCGCGTCCCGCTCGGCAGGTCGGCCAGCAGCGACGGCACCGCCCGCAGCTCCTCCTCGCCACCCCGCTCGGGGGCGACGAGTACGGCCGCGTGCTCGTCCTCCACCTCGTCGGTCTCCGGCTCGGACGACCCCGGGTCATACGCCGGCGCGGTGATGTCGCTGTACGACGTCCGCCGCCACGTCCGGTCGACCGTCCGCCCGAACGTCGCCGCGGCCGGGTCCGCGTCCGGGGCGCCCGTGTTCGCCCACGGCACCGCCTTCGCGGCCCGCCCGACGGACTCCACGCTGATGCATCCGTCCCCGCCCAGCGCCTCGAACGCCTCCCGCGCGACCGCATCGCTCGGCACGTCGCGCCCGCCGTCGGCCGGAATCGTCCCGTCCGAGCCCTGCGCGAACACCAGCCGGCTCAGCGGCGAGTGCTGCGACCCCCACGTCCCCGCCCACCACAGCACCGCCTGGTGGCGCGCGCGGGTCAGCGCGACGTAGGCCAGCCGCAGGTCCTCGCCGCGCTCCTCGGCCTCCTGCGCGGCGCGGTGGTCGCGATACGCCGCGCCCGAGAGGCCCACGTCCAGCGTCCGCTCGTCGTCGGCCGTCGAGTCGTGGAAGAAGACCGGCAGCTGTTCGTCGGGGATCCACGACGGGTCCCACAGGAACGGGCAGTAGACGATGGGGAACTCCAGCCCCTT
>JAEMRF010000024.1:0-5023 GCA_016463515.1 Solirubrobacteraceae bacterium
ACCACCACGACGCGAATCCCCTACATCAAGGAGGAGCCCGTCGTTGGCATGTCCTACGGGGCGATGCTCGCGCAGACCATGCTGCTGGTGGCGCTCGCGATCGGCGTGCTCACCCTGGGCACGATCATCGGCGCCGACTACTCCTCCGGTGCGTCGCTGGGCTTCTTCATTGCCGGCACCGTGATGCTGCTGGCGCAGTCGTTCGTCAAGCCGCTCCGCCACGGCCTCGTTGGCACCACCTGGCTCTTTGCCATTGCGCTCACCCTGGGGCTTGGCCTCGGGCCGACGCTCAACTACTTCCTGTCGGTCAACCCCGACGTCGTCGCCGAAGCCGCCGGCATGACCGCGGTGACCGTGCTCGGCGCCGCCTGCATCGGCACCTTCACCTCGCGCGATCTCGCCAAGTGGATGCGCCCCCTGACCCTGATCGTGTTCGTCACGGTGCTCGTGAGCTGGGTGATGTTTGCCTTCGGCGGTGGCGGCAACCCGATCATCAGCGGCATCATCGGCCTCATCTCTGCGGCCCTGATCGTCGTCGACTTCAACTACCTGCGCCGCCGCGCCACCGAGGACGACATCGTCTGGATCGCCACGGGCATCTTCGTGTCGGTCCTGAATATCTTCCTCTCGTTCCTCAACATCCTCGACGACTGAGTCGGCGGACTCGCTGAGGCGCAGGGCAGCTCGATGGTGCCCGAGAAGATCGGTGGCATTCCGGCCCACCCGCTGATTGTTCACCTGCCGATCGTGCTGGGCCCGCTCGTTGGGCTCCTGGCGGTCCTCCTGCTGGTCCCGAGCCTGCGCGCCAAGCTCGCTTGGCCGACGGCCGGGCTTGCCGTGGTGTTCGCCGTGTCGGCCATGCTGGCCGTGCAGAGCGGCGAGACGCTCGCAGAAACCCTGCAGCTGGGTGACCTCATCGAAGAACATGAGGAGGCTGCCGAGGCGCTGCGAAACATCGCGCTGCTCTTTGCAGCTGTGGCCGTCGGTGTCGCAGCCCTGCGCTCCAAGGTCACGGGAACCGCACAGCACGCCGCCGTGGTGGTCCTCGCCGTCCTCGGCGTGGCCACGATCGGGTTCACCATCAAGACTGGGCACGAGGGCGCCAAGGCGGTGTGGGCACCGCAGCTCGAGTCCTCGCGCTGACCGCCCGTCGGCGCGCCAACTCGCTCCGGTGCGGCGCCCTCAGGCCGATTGACGAGGGTGACCTCACCGCGACCCCGGCCGCAGTGCACCGAAACTTCCGCACGCCCCAGGGGTCCTCGATACCGTGACCCCCGTGCTTTCCACCCCCACTCCACGCAGCCGCCCCCGCTGGGTTGCCACCGGGGTGGTCGTGGCAGCGCTCGCCGCCCCCCTCGCAGCAGCCTTCGGTGGCGCCGTTCCGGCGGCAGCTACCACCCCTCCGCCTGGCACCACGCCGGATCCGTCGACGCCGACCACGCCCGACGTCACGACGCCCACCACTCCGGCTACCACCACCCCGGATCTCTCGGGAGCCGCGGCCGCCGCCACCGCAACATGGTCGCCGCCCGCCTCGCTCCTTGAAGAGAACCGCTTCACCTTCGCGGTCACCGGCGAGATCAGCGGCCAAGCGACGGTGCATGCCGCGCTCGTCAAGGACGCCACCTGCCCCGCCTCGCCACTCTTCCCGCGTCAGGTGGCATCCGGCAGCCGCGTGAACGTCGTCGCCAAAGGACCCGTCCCCGCGACCACCCCGGCGGTCCTCGGGGGGACGTACTCAGCGAGCGTCTCACTCACGCCCAAGGACTCCGGTGTGTTCCGGCTCTGCGGCTGGATCGTGGGCTTCCCGTCAGCCAGCGAAGCATCGACCGTGGCGAAGTTCGACCAGATCGTGTCGGTCGGGAACAAATCCGCGACGCTGACGGCCGAGATGCCCGATGCCGCGCGGGCCGGCGACTACTTCACGGTGAAGGTCTCCGGGACGACCCCGGGCACCGGCCGCCGCGTGCTCATCATGGCCGAGCCCGACAAGGGCCAGGCCTGTGAGCCGCTGCGCAAGGCCGCAAGCGGTAAGCGGCCGCTGCAGACCGTGGTCGGGCTTCCGAAGGGCGACTACACCAAGACGCTGCGCCTTCGGTATCGCACGAAGACCGCGGGGCCACATCTGCTGTGCGCACAGATCGTCGAGACCGTCGATCGCGTCCCCGAGGCCAGCGCAGCGCGGGTGATGCAGATCAGCGAGGGCCTGAAGTGCGTCAACACGCAGACGGCGCTGGCGCAGCGCACCCGGGATCTCACGGTCATTCGCAACCGCCGCGACTCGGCCAAGAGCCGGCTCGCAGCCGCCAAGAAGAAGGTCGGCCCCGCCAAGGCCCGGCTGAGCAAGCAGCAGAAGGCGTCGAACAAGCGGATCTCAGCCGCTCGCAAGGCGGTGAGCCGGGCCAAGAGCAAGGCCGCCAAGCAGCGCGCCAACCGACGCCTCGCGCAGGTCCGCAAGGCCGAGAACAAGAAGATCTATCGGGCAGGCGCCCCGCTCCGCAAGGCCAACGCGACGGTCCGCCAGCATCAGCGTGCCTACAGCCAGTACCGCACTGGGGCGAACCTCCTGATGGACACCATCAGCCGCACGCGCAAGGACCTCACCAAGTACTGCGCCAAGCCGTAAGCCGCTGCGGGACAGGTCCCGCAGGGCTACGTTTGTTGCGTGAGGGCGACCGTGGTGCGGCTCGCCCCCCGCTTGCGCGTTACGCAGAGGTGGTGAGCCCGCGAGCAACCGCCAGCTCAGCCAGCTGCACGGTGTTCAGCGCGGCGCCCTTGAGCAGGTTGTCGCCCACGACGAAGAAGTTCAGCGACTTCGGATCTTCGAGGTCACGGCGGATCCGGCCCACGAACGTCTCGTCGCGCCCGGCGGCCTCCAGCGGCGTCGGGACGTCTTCGACGATCAAGTTCGGGAAGGCGGCCAGCACCTCGCGTGCCTCGGCGACGTCGACCTCTTGCTCGAATGTCGCGCGGACCTCGATCGCGTGGCCGACCATGACGGGCACGCGCACGCAGGTCGGAGCGACCTTGAGATCGTCGATCCCCAGGATCTTGCGCGACTCGTCGCGCATCTTGAGCTCTTCGTCGGTGTAGCCCATCTCGCCGACCGTGCCGAGCATCGGCACCACGTTGAACGCGAGGGTCTTGACGAACGTGCTCGGCGTGACCGTGGCGGCCGCCGCGGCGCCGTCGTTCACGAGGGCATCGACCGAGGCACCCACGACCGGGATCTGTGCGGCGAGCTCATCGATGCCGCTCTGCCCAGCACCGCCGGCGGCCTGGTAGCTCGTGGCGACCATGTGGGTCATGCCGTAGCGGTCATGCAGCGCCTTGGCGGGCAGCATGATCACCATCGTGGTGCAGTTCGGGTTCGCCACGATGCCCTTGCGAGCATCGTTGATGGCGTCGGGATTGACCTCGGAGACCACGAGCGGCACGTCCGGGTCCTTGCGCCACGCCGACGAGTTGTCGACGACCGTCGCGCCGCCAGCGACGAACTTCTCGGCCCACGCCTTGGAGGTCGAGCCACCGGCCGAGAACAGCGCCAGGTCGTAGCCTTGGACGGTCTCGTCGGTCAGCGGCTGGATGGTGCCGTAGCCGGGCATGTCCTTGCCGGCAGAGCGCTCGCTGGCAAACGGAACGATCTCGTCGGCCTTGAAGCCGCGGCGCTCGAGGGTCTTGAGGATGAGTTGGCCGACCGCACCGGTCGCGCCCACGACGGCGACCTTCATGATGCACCTCGCTCGGAGAACGGCTGCTCGGCGAGGATCGTGTCGTCGCCGGAGAGCTCGAAGGCGCTGTGGAGCGCCTGCACGGCCGACGGCACCTGGGCCTGCGGGACCACGCAGCTGATCTTGATCGGGCTGGTGGCGATCATCTCGATGTTGATCTCGTGCTCGCCGAGCACGGTGAAGACCTTCGCCGCGACACCAGGGTGGCTGCGCATGCCAGCGCCGATCACGGAGACCTTGCCGACGGACTCGTCGGTCACGACGCCGCGCAGACCCAGCTCGCCCTTCAGGGCCTCGAGCGCGGCCTGAGCGACGCGGAGATCGTCTTCGGAGACCGTGAACGACATGTCGGCCGGCTCGCCATCGGCGATCGGCTCGTTCTGGATGATCATGTCGACGTTGACGTTGGCGTCGGCCAGCGCCGTGGCGACCTTGCCGGCAGCGCCGGGCGTGTCTGGGACGCCGAGCAAGGTGATGCGCGCCTCGCCCGTGGAGTGGGTGACCGCGGTGATCATTGGTTGTTCCATGGTCTCCTCCTCTGGGACGACGAACGTGCCGACGGAATCGTCGAAGCTTGAGCGGCAGTGGATGGTCACGCCGTGGTTGCGGGCGTACTCGACGGAGCGCAGCTGCAAGACGCCAGCGCCCGAGGCGGCCATCTCAAGGACCTCCTCGAACGACACGATGTCGAGCTTGCGCGCGTCGGGCACGATGCGCGGGTCGGCGCTGAACACGCCGGGGACGTCGGTGTAGATCTCGCAGACCTCCGCGCCAACAGCGGCGGCCAAGGCAACGGCCGTGGTGTCGGAGCCGCCGCGGCCGAGCGTGGTGACGTCTTTCCCGGTCGACGAGACGCCCTGGAAGCCGGCGACGAGCACGATCTTGCCCTCATCGAGCGCGGCTTGGATGCGGTGCGCTTTGACGTCGACGATGCGCGCCTTGGTGTGGACCTCGTCGGTCACGATGCCGGCCTGCGAGCCGGAGAGCGAGATCGCTTCATGGCCGAGGTCGCGGATCGCCATGGCGCACAGCGCGCACGAGATGCGCTCGCCCGTGGAGAGGAGCATGTCCATCTCGCGCGGATCAGGATTCTCGGAGATCTCGAACGCGTCGGCGATGAGCCGATCGGTCTCCTTGCCACGAGCAGACAGGACGACCACCACGCCCTTGCCCTCTTCGCGGCGCGCGACGATGCGGCGTGCAGCACGCGTGATCCGCTCGGCGTCGGCCACGGACGTGCCGCCGAACTTCATGACGACGGTCTCAGACACTGGGGGGAAGGCTAGCTGGCC
>JAEMRF010000024.1:5123-8368 GCA_016463515.1 Solirubrobacteraceae bacterium
CCCTGTTGGATTGGCACGCCTGCGGCGGGCGTGAAGGCTAGCTACTCGTAGAGCACGACGTGTGGCCGCGGGCGCATCGCCATGACCTGGCTGCCGTAGAGGATGCCGCCAGCGGCCGCATCCTCTTCGTAGAAGACCTTGAACCCGGGCAGCCATGGCTTGGGCAGCGTGGCCGCGATGCGGTCGTAGGTCTGGATCTTCTGGGTTCGCGTGCCGACGCCGTCGATCGAGATGACGCCGACGATCTCCTTCGGTACGTCGACGGTCTCGAGGTCCTTGATCATCCCGTCGGTGAAGCGGTGCACGAGGACGAGCTTGGGCGGCAGGTCATTGGCGCGCACGATCCGCGCCACGCGGTTGAGGGTCGCCGTGACCTCACCCGCTGAGACCCACCCGATCTCGCTGCCCGGCTGCACGCCTGGGCGCATCCGCCACTCCGGATCGAGCGCGAGGTGCACGTCCGGCTCTTTCAGCCAGCGCTCCAGCGGTTTGACCTCGTCGACGAAGTTGCTGGTGCCCGGCTGCACGTCGAGAATGAGGGCTGCGTCGTGGCGACGGGCGGCACGCAGGTAGCGCGCGATCACCTTCGAGGTCTGCCGACTGCGGTACTTGCCGCCGGGGCCCGGATCGGCGTTGGCGATCGTGGCGATCAGGTCGAAGGCCCGCAACACCGGGCGCGACTTACGCTCATACGGCTTGGCCTGGCGGTCCAGACGATCGGAGGCACGCTCGAACGGCATCGTGCCGAGGATGCCGAGCTCCTTGGCCTGTGGCGCGCCGGTGTAGGCCACCACGCGCGTGTCTGGTGGAAGCGGCGTGTCGGTCGGCTCGCCATAGGGACTTGGCCCCCGCTCGACCTTGGCCGCAGCAGCCGGCGTCGTGGGCGCTTCACCGCCGCCTGCGGCGAGCGCGATGAACGCGATGAGAACGCAGACGCCAACCACGACGGCCAGCAGCCCCGCACGCTTGGCGCGGAGCTTCCCAGCGAGCCCTGCACCGGCGACCGCCGGTTTGGTCGCGCGGGCACGAGCTTTGGCCGACGGACGGGCGCGCGGGGCGCGAGGAGGGCGCTGCCCCGCCGGTGCTGGAGTCGGCGTGGCCGTGCCGTGCTGCGAGGGCGCTGGAAGCGTGGCCGTGCCACCCGAGCCCCCCGAAGGTCCGTCAGCGGCGCCGCTGGCCTGCGATGGAGCTTCGGAGGCTGCTGGAGCGGTTGGGCCCCCTGCCGCGCGCGTCGTGGGCTGCGCGAAGTCGAAGTCAAGCCCTTCTGGGACTGGGCCGCGCGGCGGCATCGGGTCCCGCGGGGCGGGCGCGGGCTTGCCACTGCTGGCGGCGCGCTCACGGCCAGCGCGCGTGGAGGGCCCGAAGCTCGGCGGCGGACGCTTGCCCGTAAGGCGCGCCTGCTCGCGGGCGGCGAGATCGCGGCGACGGTCCTCTTCGCTGCGGCCACCGCCGCTGCTCTTGTCGCGCCCCGGCATGACCAGCTGCCTCTAGAGCTCCCGGCGCCCGAGGAGCGCGCGGCCGAGTGTGACCTCGTCGGTGTACTCGAGATCGGCGCCCACCGAGAGCCCTGCCGCGAGCCGGGTGACCCGCACCTGCGGTGCCACCCCGCGCAGCTCTCTGGCGATATGCAGCGCTGTGGCCTCGCCCGACGTCGTGGGATTGGTCGCGACGATCAGCTCCCTGACTTCCGAGCCACGAAGCCGCCGGTACAGCTCGGGAAGGCGCAGATCCTCAGGGTCGACGCCGTCCAGTGGAGACAGCGCGCCGCCCAGGACGTGATATCGCCCGTGAAATTCGTGAGTGCGCTCGAGTGAGATCACGTCCGCGGGATCTTCCACCACACAGAGCGTCGTCGCATCTCTTCTTGGGTCCTCGCAGATCCGGCAGCGCACCTGGTCGGTCAGATCGAAGCAGATCTCACACGGCCGAACCTGTGCCTTGACCTCCGCGATCGCGGCGGCGAGCGACGCCGCGTCGGCGTCGGTCCCGCGCAGCACATGCAGCGCCAAGCGCTGCGCCGTGCGCTGACCGACGCCGGGCAGCTTGGCGAACTCGGCGATCAGCCGCTGGATCGGCGGAGCAAACACAGGCGTTGCGCGTGACGGGGGCGGTCGGGGACGGCGATCGGAGCCAGACCCGCGGGCCTAGAAGCCGAGCCCCAGGCTCTTGCCCATGGCGCCAAGGTCGCCGCTGGCCGCACTCATCTTCGCGGTCGCGACCTCTTGAGCCTGGGCGATCGCCTGGTTGAGCGCAGCGACGAGCGTGTCGGAGAGGAGCTCTGGGTCTTCCGGGTCGATCGCGGCCGGATCGATCGTGATGGACTGGATCACGAGTTCACCGGTGATGGCAACCTTCACGGCGCCTCCGCCGGCGGTCGTCTCGATCACTTCGTTCTTCAGCGCGGCTTGAGCTGCGGCCATGTCGGCCTGCATCTTCTGCACCTGCTGGAGCATCTCGTTCATGTTCGGCTGCGGCATCAGGCGGGCTCCTGGTCGGGGTCGGAGAGCTCTTCGGCGTCGAACTCCGTCACGAGATGCGCAACGACTGCGCTCTCGTCGAGCGTCGCCGTGGAGCCAAGCGGCGGCACCTGAGTCGGCGCCGGAGGTGGCGTGTGAGCGCTTGCACCAGGAGCAGCCGGTGCGTCATGAGGGCCGGCGTCATCGTCGTCCGGGTACGGGTCGTCGGCCGGGGGCGCCTGGAGATCGCGGAGCTCAAAGCGCGCGCTCAGCGCAACGCCGGTGACCTCGCGCAGCGCCTCGCGCAGCGCCAAACGGCGCTCTTCGCGGTCGGCTGTGCCGCGATAGAAGGCGGCGTCGGTCGGGAAGGCAATCGTGAGTTCGCTGCCGTCGAGTTCGACGGGCCGCGCCCGCTCCAGCGCCACTGCGCAGAGCTGGTCGCGCCCGCGAAGGTTGTCGAGGACGCCGCCCCAGACCGAGATGACGTCCTGCAGCGAGGGGCCACCGCTCAGCGCGGGCGCGGGCGCGGGCGCGGCCTGAGCCGGCGCGGGTCCAGCTGGAGCGGCCTCAGAGGACGTCGGAGCTGACGACGCCGCGGGGGCGGCAGTCGCGGGCGGGACCGCCGCGGGCTGTGGCACCTCGCGCAGCGGTTCGCCGGGCTCCGGGACGACCTCGGGGCGAGGCGCGCCCTGCGGGCGCGATTGCGGGACGGCGTGCAGCCCAGCCTCGGGATGGGGCGGCTGGACCACCTGTGGCGCCGCTGGCGGCGGCGACGCAGGTTCGGGCCTG